>CALBTC010000193.1 GCA_937967805.1 uncultured Anaerolineaceae bacterium | reverse complement strand
CTGTATGGATAATCCGCAGATAAGGACAAATCAAATCTGTGCAATCTGCGCAATCTGTCGATTTTTATTCTCCCATTAAGACGTCGAGTGCTCCATCGTCGTCGAAGTGCTCACGAAAACGGGCCACGAATTCTTGGGGGGAATAATGATGGTTTTGTGTTCCCATCTGTTCTAGCACATAAGTGGCCGCCAGGGAACCCATCCGGCCGGCAATTTCCCAGGGCAGGCCCAGCTGCATCCCGCGCATCAGGCCGGCGCGGAAGGCATCACCCGCCCCGGTGGGATCGGCAATGCTGCTGGGCGGCACGGCCGGAATACGAATTTCTGTGCCATCAATCACCAATCGTGCTCCTTCGCCAGCCAGGGTGACCAACAGGCTGCCCACGCGCTGCAAAATCTGGTCTTCTTTGAGGCCCGTTTTTTCCTGAATGAGTTGGTGTTCATACTCATTGACGGTGAGCATGTGCGCCCCATTCAGTCCGTGCAGCAGTTCTTTGCCGCTAAAGCGGGCCGCCTGCTGGCTGGGATCATAAATGAAGGGAATGCCCAACTGGCGGCATTCGGCAGCGTACTGGCTCATGGCGTCTGGGGCATTGGGCGAGATGATGGCCAGATCGGCATCGGCGGCGTGTTGGGTAAAGCTAAGACGTGCCGCATGGGCCATTGCGCCAATGTAAAAGCTGGCGATCTGATTTTGTTCCTGGTCTGTGTTGACAAAAAAGGAGGCGCAAAAATCGTTTTCGATCTCCACAATGGCTGAGGTATCAACGCCGTGACTTTCTAGCCAATCGCGGTAGTCGCCAAAATCTTGCCCGGCCGTGGCCATCACATGGGGACGGCCGCCCAAAAGGGCCAGGGTGTAAGCGATATTAGGCGCGGTGCCGCCGCGCTGCCGGTTGAGCGTGTCGACCAAAAAGCTAAGGCTGACGGTATGCAGTTGGTTGGCCACCAGCGAGTCGGTGAACTTGCCGGGGAAGGACATGAGATAATAGTAGGCGATGGAGCCGGTTACTACTATTTTCATTTTAAAACGTTTTGCTTCTGGATTTTTATCCGCAGATTACGCAGATTTTGCAGATTGTTCTCTAAGTTCCTCACTGGTCTCTGTGTTCTCTGTGGCTTTCTTTAGCGTGGGACTGAGTCCCAAACGGTCGCGCAGCATGGTCATGATAATTTTGAAGCCATCGGCGACGGTTATTTTTTTGCCTTCGGCGTAGGTGCGCGGGTCGTAGTTGATGGGCACTTCAACGATGCTGTGGCCGCTGAGCAGCACCTTGTTGGTCAGTTCAAACTCCAGGTTGAAGCCGGTGAGCGTGAGGTGGAGCGATTTGGCCACGTCGGCTTTGACCATTTTGGTGCCGGTGCCCACGTCAGTGAGCCTGCTGCCAAAAAGCAGGTTGGTGATGAAGGTCCAAACGCGCACGCCCAGATAAGCGTGAGCGTATTCGTATTTCACATCGCCGCCCAGAATACGAGAGCCATAAACGGCCGTTGCGCCCGTCTCCTCCACCTTGCGGCAAAACTTGGGATGTTCGGCCGGATCGTACTCTTTGTCGGCATCCTGAATAATCATGTAGTCGCCGCTGATATTGTTGATACCGGTGCGAATAGACATGCCTTTGCCCATGTTGCGTTCGTGGTAGATGACTTTAATTTCCGGATCGTCAATTTTTTGCAGCAGCTCGCGGGTGCCGTCGGTGGAACAGTTATCGACCACAATAATTTCCCGCGTCCAGCCATTGCCCAAATCCACCGCCTGCGTACGGGCAATGACGTCTTGAATAGTTGCAATTTCATTATAGCAACAAATAATGACTGATAATTTCATACGCATGAAAGGTTGGTAAACCGCCTCGGTAGGGCCTACCAACCTTGCTCCTCTTTCCGTGCTATGCTTTTGAAAACAGAAGGGCAATTATAACAGCCAAACGGCCGTTGGCGAATTTGTAGTCATGAGATTCAGTCACGGAGGGAAACTGTGTTTACGAAATTACTTGCTATTGATTCATGATGTTACTTGCATATTCCAGAAAATCATCAAAACTGCCATCTACTTCTACAAACGGGTGTTGAGCGTTGATCTCAGTTTTTCCGATCCAGGAAAGGTGAACCACTGTGAATCTGTCGGGTTCATCTATATGCTGACAAAGAATGTCATCAGTTCCTTCACAGTGGGCCAGGATTAAAACAGTTCGACCCTTTAGTAGATGTCCGTTTGGCAGTTCTCTTTGAAGTTCTGCTTGAAAAGTCTCTGCACGCTTGGGATTAGTTGGGAACCAACCTTCAGGCAAATTATTAAGATAGCGTTTCATTAAGCTACTGTTTATGATTCCCATGCCATTTTTAATTTGCGCTGATTCATGGCGCAATCTCGCAAATACAGGTTAATCAGGGTTTGGTAGGGAATACCTGTTTCCTCGGCTAGAGATTTGAAGTAGTCAATAGAATCTCGATCAAGGCGCATCGTGACAGACTGTTTCAGGTACTTTGTGTAGGGGTTCCTTTTTCCTTTCATTTTGGAAAAATCGTAATGGTCTCTCATTTTCTTTGACTCCAATAAACCAGTTGTTCGTCTTTATCTGCTTTTCTAGCTGAAATAATTCTGACGGTTGTTTCTTCTTTTCTAAAGCAATGGCAAACAACCAGAGTTTTTAGCTTAAGGCTAAGCCCAAGTAAAAGGAATCGCTCTTCCTCTTCAGAATGATCGGGATCAGGAAATTGGAGGGCGTATTCATCGTAAAAAACTGTTTTTGCTTCGTCAAAAGAAACACCATGCTTATTTCTGTTTGTTTTATCTTTTTTCCTGTTCCATTCAAACTTAAGCTGGTTCATATGTACATTGTAATTATGATCTATAATGTGTCAACATTCAGATTTATCAGTTTGTCGGAGTGAATCTGCCGTCACCCATCAAAAAAATCGACTTCACCGGTTGCCAGCGAATATTCAGCGCCAACCACCAGCAAGCCATCATTTTGCATGAGGTTTTCCAGGATGCGGGAGCCGTGACGCAGGTGGTTGACGGAGGCGCGGATGTTGGCTCGAACGGAGTGATGCACCAGGGCAGCCCTGTCGTGGCGCAGGTCGGTTTCCAGCAGTTCGGCGATGGACGGCCGTATATAATCCACAATAGCACGCAGGTTAGGGGATCGTTGGTTGGACGGCCGTTCCAACTCATCCAGCGTGGCCAGCACCGCGCCGCACGTTGAATGTCCCAGCACCACCACCAGCCGCGTGCCAAACTTTTCCGCAGCAAACTCAATGCTACCAATGTGCGATGGGGCCACAATATTGCCCGCCACGCGAATGACAAACAGATCGCCCAGCCCCTGGTTAAAGATGATTTCGGCCGGCACGCGCGAATCAGAGCAGCCCAAAATGATGGCAAACGGATTTTGCTGGTCTACTAATTCGCTGCGGCGCTGTTGGCTGTTAAGCAGCCGATCATTGGGGTCTCCTTGCACAAAGCGCTGGTTGCCTTCCTTTAATCGTTCAAGTGCTTCTTTAGGTGAAATCATAGCTTTCCTCATGCTAAATTTTCGATTTTGGTGGAGTGAGCATCCTCAGATGCGAACGGCTGAATTGATGCCTGCTCTACATACTTCGGCTGTGTTCAACACAAGCCTGAAGACAATTTGCTCCTCGCGGACCGATTATAGTTCAAGAAACGCAACGGTGTTAATCTGCTCCGAGTTTCTTTAAGAATTGGAATGAGGTAAAGTTGGGTGCATGTTGTTGACCTGTACTAACATTGAAAAATCTTATGGTGAGAAGCAGGTGCTGCACCATATTGACCTGACCTTGCAAACGGGGGAGATTGGCGTGCTGCTGGGGCCGAGCGGCTGCGGTAAAACGACGCTGCTGCGCATCATTGCCGGGTTGACGGTGCCGGACAACGGCCGTATCCACCTCAACGATCAAGAGATCACCAACCAGCCGGTGCATGAACGCGAATTAGGCATGGTGTTTCAGGAGTATGCCCTGTTTCCCCACAAAAACGTAGCGCAAAACGTGGGCTTTGGCCTGCGCATGTTAAATTGGGACAAGGCGGCGCTGGAAGAGCGGGTGCAGCAGGTGTTAGATTTGGTGGGACTGGCCGGCTTTGGCCCGCGACCCATTCATGAGCTATCCGGCGGCGAGCAGCAGCGCGTGGCCCTGGCCCGCTCGCTGGCCCCGGCCCCGCGCCTCATTTTGCTGGACGAACCGCTGGGGGCACTGGATCGGGCGCTGCGCGAACGCCTCATGCTGGAACTGCGCCAGATTTTGAAGGATGCCGGTAACGTGCTGGGTCGCCCCGAGGGCATGACGGCCGTTTATGTCACGCATGATCAGGCCGAAGCGTTTGCCATTGCCGACAAATTGGTCGTGATGAACAACGGCCGTATCGAACAAATCGACGATCCCCAAACCGTCTACCGCCAACCGACCACCCCCTTCGTAGCCCGCTTCCTCGGCATGGAAAACATCTTCGAAGCAAAATTGGTCACAGAAAACCCACCCACACTGGAGATTGGAGATTGGAGGCTTGTCCTGAGCGAAGCCGAAGGATTGGAGATTGATCCATTAACCATTAACAATTTACCATTAACCATTAACCATTCCTTCCCCCTCCTCATCCGCCCCGAAGCCGCCAAACTCATCACCAACCAAACGAAGGAACTGAACGTGCTTAACGGCCGTCTCACCCAACACTCCTTTCGCGGCCGTTACCAGCTCATCACCGTCGAAACAGACCAGCTAACGTTGAAATTTGAATTGGAAACGGCCGTTACCCTGCCACCCGTAGGCCAAACCATCCAATTAGCCATCGATCCTGGGGCCATTGTACCGTTAGAGAGTGGTTAGATTGGTTGCAGTACCTGATTGCCCGGTCGTATAATGCAGTTCGTGCTTGGTCAGGACTGCCAGTCCTGACCTAATTGCAATTAGGAAAATTATTGTCTAGGACTGGCAGTCCTGATATTTGAGAAAAATCTATGTCACCATCATTCCTCTGGTCATTGGGCGGTTTTTTCATTGTTCTCACGCCTATCATTTTGGTCCATGAGCTGGGCCATTTTTTTGCTGCCCGGCTCTCCAACATTCGTGTCGAAGAGTTTGGCCTTGGCTTTCCCCCGCGAGCCCTGAAGCTGGCCGAGCGCAACGGCACCATTTATTCCTTAAACTGGATTCCGCTGGGTG
>CALBTC010000192.1 GCA_937967805.1 uncultured Anaerolineaceae bacterium | reverse complement strand
CCGTGCCGATAAGCATGATATTTTTTTGCACAGTGATTCCCCTTATTGCGCAGCAATCTTTCAAGACGGCCTAGGCGGCGCATGAAGCATTTAACGAGTATGGCATCATGGGGGTAAGGTCATCTTCCCACACTCGGACCATCCCTTGGTAATAAAATATCACCAAGACAGCGGGCGCAGTATGAATTTGTCTGAAAAATTGGGGGGTGACGTTAAAATGCGGCGCTTCAGAATTCGGAAATGAGATATCCTCTGCCGCGAATATTGCGCAAATAGCGGGGCTTGCCGCCCGGATCCGGCTCGATCTTCTGGCGCAAATTTTTGATGTGGGCATAGACTAGCGCCGGATCGCCCACGCCGGGCGGGTAGCCCCACACATCTTCAAGCAAACGTTCTACAGAAAGAGGCTGGCCGGCGTACAGCATCAGGGTATGCAGCAGGCGGTGCTCGGTGGCGCTTAAATCGATCTCACGTTCTCCCGCCCACGCCTTGAATTCCGTAACGGACAAACGCAAATCGCCCGTCTCTAAATAGTCGGCGTCGGCATCCAGGGCACCGCCCCCCGTTCGGCGCAGCAGGGCGCGCACCCGTGCCGGCAGCTCAATCACTTCAACGGGCTTGGTGATGTAGTCGTCGCCGCCGGCGTCCAGTCCGGCGGCAATGTCATTGGCGCGGCTTTTGGCGGTGAGGAAGATGATGGGCAGGCGCGCCTGAAAGGGATCGGCGCGCAGCCGGCGACACACCTCCACGCCTGAAAGCCCGGGCATGATGATATCGAGTACCACCAGGTCGGGCCGGTGGTCGCTCAGCCAGGCCAGGGCGTCTTTACCATTGGCCGCTTCACTCACCGTATGGCCGGCATCTTCTAAAATGCGGCGTACCGAACCTCGCGCCTGTTTTTCATCATCGACAACAAGTATGTGGGCCATCTTTGTTACCCTTTTTAACCAGACGATTTGGCGGATGTTGCTGACAGCGGCAACACAACCGTAAAAGTGGCGCCTTCCCCTGCGGCACTGTGCACATGAATGGTGCCGGCGTGATGCTTGACAATATCATAACACACAGCCAGCCCCAGGCCAGTACCCTGACTTTTGGTCGTGTAAAAAGGAATGAATAATTTAGATTGTTCATCGGCGGAAATACCAACACCGTCGTCGGTAACGGCAACCTCTATCTGCTGCTCTGCTTCGTTGTAGGTGACGTCGACCCTAATATTGCCGCCGTCCGCGGACAAGACGGCGTCACGGGCGTTGAGCAGCAGATTAAGCCAGACGTCCTGCAAATGGTCGGGGCTGGCCTGCACCGGCGGCAGATTAGCTGTCGCGTGCAGACTCAACGAGATAGCGGGAGGCAGCTGCGCCGCGACGAGCGTCACTGCTTCTTGCACAGAGTCGCCTACGTCAACGGCCGTTTTACGGCTCGGCTCCGTTTGCGAAAAGTCGAGCAGCCGCTGCACAATGCGGGCCGCCCGCCGCGCCGCCTGGTGGATGGCTACGGCCGATTCTCGCGCCGGATGGTCGGCGGGTAAATTTTTCATCAGCAGGTGGGAATCGATGACCACCGTCATCAGCGGGTTGTTGATTTGATGGGCCACGCCGGCGGCCGTTTCGCCGATGGCTGAAAGACGTGCGGCTTGCAGCAGACGCGCCTGTGCCTCTTGCAATGAGCGCAAGCTGTTTTGCAAATCGGTGAGGATGGTGGCTTTTTCGATGGCCAGCGCTGCGTGTTGGGCAAAGGCGATGATCGCCTGCCGCTCCCGGTGATGGTAGGCATCCCGCGCCGCGCCGACGGTGAGAAAACCGACAGCCACGTCTCGGGCGATAAGCGGCACCCCTACCCAGGCCATCAGTTTGGCTGTCAGCCCGGGCAGGCTCAGATGTTTCTCGGTAATTTCCCGGTCAGACAGCACGATCGGTTTGCCGCTCTGCAATGCCTGATGCAGCGGCTGTATCTCAGTATACGGCCGTGTCAATTCCGTCTCCGTGCCGTCGGCCAGCACTCCCTGGCGCGCGCCCACGGTCAGCATCTCTCCCTCAATGAGCAGCACCTGGGCCAGATCGTAGTCCACAACCAGCGCTAACTGGTTCAGGATAGCGTCCAACGTTTCCGGCAAGCTCAAGGAACCGCCCAGGGTAACGGCCGTCTGCTGCAGCGTCTCGGCCAGCAGCCGCTGCGCCTGCTCCGCCGCCAGCAACTGGGCCTGCTGTAGGGCGATCGCCAGTTGGCTGGCAACATCCTTCACAAATCGCTCGTGGCTCTTGTCGAAGGCGTTTTTCTTTTCCGACCCGAGGCTGAGCGTGCCGATCAGCTGCCCACCGGCCAGCAGGGGAACGGTCATGTAACTGCGCAGCCCTTCCTGCACCAGTTGGCCAATGACCGGTGACAGATGGGCAAATTGGGGCAGATCGGGGAACAGATACGTTTCTCCCTGCCGCAGCTTGGCCAGAGCAGCCTGGTTTCCTTTTATCGGTACCGACTGACCAGGCGGCATGTTGGTGGGGCCGTCTTTCACGTAAGCCGCCAACACGGTCGCCGAATCGCCTGCCTCATCGATCCAGCCGGCGCTGATGTGCTGGCAATCGATGAGGCGAGAAAGATGGTCCACGGCCGCCTCGGCGATCTCTTCCGGCGAATTCTGGGCCAGAATGGCGCGATCAATCTCATGCAGCGCTTCCAGCCGCTGGGTGTAATCCTGCAACTGCCGCTCAGCCTGCTTGCGGATGGTGATGTCCTGGGTAGCGCCCAAAATGCCGATGATGTGACCCTGTTCATCGCGCAAGGGTGTCTTGTGGGAGAGCAGCCAGCGCGGCCCGCCCGGCGAGAGGAACTCTTCTTCAAATACCATCGTCTCCTCACGCGCCAAAACCTGTAAATCATTTTTGCGGATTTGGGCTGCTATCTCCGGAGGCTGTATTTCTGCGTCGGTGCGGCCAAGAGGGGACTGCTCTGTGTAAATGTGGGTCCGATCATTGGTGCTGGTATAACGGCCGTCCATATCCTTGGTGAAGACCCCCGCCGGCATTAAATAGAAGAGGCGGCGGAACTTCTCTTCAGAAGCTTGCAGTTGGCGCAGTGCCTCTTTTTGCGCCGTGATGTTGCTGACCAGCCCCATCGCCGCAATCACCTCACCCGACCTGTCAAAAACAGGCGCCAGGTTCAGCATGACGTCAACGACCGTGCCGTCCTTTCGCTGCCGCTGCGTTTCAAACCCGTCTAACGCTTCGCCGGCGGCCAGCTGCGCAAGATTCTGCTTAAATTCAGACGACATCCCCGGTTGGACTGCGCCGGGATACGGCCGTCCCACCACTTCTTCCGCCGTCCAGCCAAAGATGTGTTCCGCCGCCGGACTCCACATCGTGACCAAACCGTCCAGCGTCAGCACAATGATGCCCACGGGTGACGATTCAATGATTGCCCGCAATCTTTCGTTTGTCTCTTGCAATGCAGCTTCGGCTCGACTGCGCGCGCTAATATCCTGAACGGTACCAATTAGCTTGACCGGCGCGTCACCGCCATTAAAAATAGCCTCTGCCCGTTCATGGACGTAGCGAATCTCTCCATCGGGGCGAATGATGCGATGCTCGATGTCCAACGGCGCATCTCCCTGCTCGGCGGGCATTTGCGCCTGCATCAATCGCTCGCGATCCTCTGGATGCACAAATTCGAGAAAAGCGTCAAAGGTACCGGAAAACGTTTCTTTGTTAATGCCAAATATCTCATAAATCTGTTCAGACCAGGTCAATCTGCCCTGGACGATATCAAGCTGCCAACTACCCATCTTGCCGATGCGCTGCGCTTCCATCAGCTCCGCCTCCCGGGCGCGCAGCGCCTCTTCCGCCTGTTTGCGCTCAGTAACGTCACGCACCACACTGACGACCCCTTTGCGCCATTCACCGGTGTCTTCCAGGGCGGTAACGGTATTTTCCGTCATGATGGCCGCGCCGTTTTTGTGCTGCATTTTGTAATCCGTGTGAAAGACACCGCTTTGGTCCAGAGCAGGCCTGCTCAGTTCGCCAAAGCGACGAAAGTCTGCCGGTGATTGGTATAGTATGTCACTTTTTTGCCCAATCAATTCGTCCGGCTTATAGCCAAACACCTGTTCGACGGCCGGATTGCAGGTAACAATAGTCCGTTCCTGAGGATCGATGACAAACACGGCTTCCTGTAAACTGTTGAAGGTCTTCTCCAATAGCTTTTTGGTCTTTTGCAGCTCAAGCTGCTGCTGTCTTTGCGTGGTCACATCACGAATGATAGAGAGGTGCAGACCGGGCACGATATTGGCTACGGCGCGGAATTCAGTTTCGACGAGACGGCCGTCCTTTCCCTGTATAGCGTAATTCCCCTCGCCCTTACCGGCAGTCAAGAACTGCCGCCACAACTCTTCGCCCTCGGCCTGGTTCGTTGCCGGTGTCAGATCCCAAACGGAAAGCTGCAGTAGTTCCTCACGGGAATAACCGGTCAGCGCACTTGCTGCCGGATTAACGTCTATGTAGCGGCCCTGGTCGTTTGCCAGCAAAATGGCGTCCTGAGAATGGTCAAACAGCGCCTGCAGCCGGCTGTGACTTTCTGCCAGCAATAATTCCGCTCCTGCTAGTGATTTCTGCTGGCGCTCAACTTCCGTAATCAATTTTTCTCTTGATGCAGTTAGTAAATTGCTAAAGTCCAGGGGCGTGTCAATGTAGGTAGACACTCGGTTCCGAAAGGTAACTAAAAAGACAAATATCGACAGGCTGTAGGCCACTGCCATGATGAACTTTCCACCTGCACCGCCAACGACTATATCAATCAGGGCAGGATCAAAGCCAAAAGCAAGAAATGGGAACAAAACACCATCTAGCAGCAGAACGACAATAAAAGTGAAAATATACAGCCCTGACACAGCATAATAGTTATTCACCCTGATCTTAATCCGCTCAAAAGCGAACAGAAGAATCAGCAATTCCAAGATAATTAAGGCACCCCCGATTATCATAAACCTGGCAGAAACGGAGAATAGTTCAGGCGCCACATCAAACGGATTCAAAATTACATCCAGGCTAAGCGTCCAGGAAAAAATTGAGTAAAGAATATATTTCAGCACATTTACAGTGATCACCAGGCGAATCACGTTGCGAATGGCAAATATATTTCCCTCCACGATAACCAGCAAAATTGTGGCATACATGAGCGCGCCATAGGTTAGATTACCGCCGGAGACAGTGAGCGAGTCTGAAAGTGGAATCGAATAAACAGAACCTAAAAAGCCGCCAATAACGAGGACTATGCTCACGTAGGTATAAAAAGCGGCCGATCGCAGTCTCCGGCGCAGAGTAACAATATAAAACGGGGGCAGAGAAAAGATAATTATCTGAATTAGGAAAACAATGATGGTGTTACTTAGAAAAGTGTTGAAACCCTGGCTATCCATGACACCAACTCCTACTCGACTTTATCCATTTCACCTGGCGTAACAGATAGTTTCGACCAGACCAGGCA
>CALBTC010000191.1 GCA_937967805.1 uncultured Anaerolineaceae bacterium | reverse complement strand
TACGCCCACAGCCACGCCTCGGTGATGAGCGACTGCATTCCCTGGCTGCGCTGCACCAGGCCCTGCTCACTGTAGCCGATGGTGCGGTTGAGCTCGGCATCGGCTTCTTCTTGCCAGCGCATCACAATCGACTGCACGATGGGATCGGCCGTACCGCCGCTGTTGGGCCGCACGCCATATTCCACAGCCACGACCGTGTCGCTGGCGGTATTAAACTGGAACGTGGCGTGGGCATATCCGGCAAACGCCGTGCCGCCCTCCAGCAGCACAATACCGTTCAGTTCCGCGGCCAGCAGTTCGTTGCAATGGCCGCCGCCCAGCAGGTGAATGCCCAAGTCGACTACATCCTGGGCTAAACTCTCCAACTCCGCCTGGCAAACGTGACCGGGCACAACGATCATCTCGGCTCCGGCAGCTTTCACTTGCGGCACCACCTCACGCAGCGCCGTCTCGTAGTCGATAAACTCAAATTCGGCCACGTTGACGGGGTTGGTGGTGACGGGCGTGCTGGTGGTGGTGAGGCCGATGATGCCTACCTGGATGTCGTTGACGGTGACGATGGTGTACGGCCGTATCCCCAAATCTTGCGGCGTTGTGCCATCACTTTTGCGGCGAATATTGGCGCTCAAAAAAGGAAACGCCGATTCGGCGGCGCGGGTTTGCAGCGCCGCCAGGCCAAAATCAAACTCGTGGTTGCCCACGGCGGCGGCATCGTAGCCCATGGCGTTCATCACCTCGGCCATGCTTTGGCCCTGAAACCAGGTGGAGATAGCCGGTCCGGTCCACATATCGCCACCGCTGAGGAGCAGGAAGTTACCGCCGTCCGGCTGGTAACCTTCGGCGGTGCGCCACAGGCCCATCAGGTTGGCGGCGCTGGCGCCGGCCTGCGAGCCGGCCATCCAGCCGTGCTCATCGTTGGTGTACAGGATGGTGATCTCGCGAATGGTGTTTTGGGGGGAAACGGCCGTTTCTGCCGCGGCCTCGGCCTGGGCGGTGCTGGTCGCCAGTTCACCGGCCTGGGCCGTCATGTCGGCAACTTGGGCATCGGTGGTGGCGGTGATGGATACGGCCGTGGCTTCTTCATTGGCCGCGTCTGCGCAGCCGGGCAGCAGGCCGATTAGAGCAAATGTTGCTACACCCCACACAATAATTGCTGTAAATTTGAGATGAACTTTCATTTCGAATCCCTCCATCCAAACAATATGGGCATATGAACAGCGCTCCATGAGCTTGCCAGTTTATTAAAAAAGCGCTAATCGCGAATAATAGTGGGGAGGAATAGCTGCTCGTCAAGCAAGGGCAGAGTCAGTTTCCCAATTTTGTTGCCGTCAAATTCAGTAAACCAAATGTTATTATCCGGACCAGTTGTAATATTAAGTGGACGAGAGTTAGCAGTAGGAACAGATATCGTAGTAATGATGCCAGTCGTAGTGATTCGACCAATTTGATTCCCTGGATCATCTGTAAACCACAAATTTCCCTGTGGTCCCACCGTAATGTCGCGAGCCCCGCTGGCATTGAATCTTGTATAAGTTCCATCAGTACCCATCCTAATAATATTGTTGCTTGGCGCAGACCAATAATTCTGCTCCACAATCCAAAGATTTCCATCTGGTCCTGAAACGATTGAGCCAACAGTCCACACACTACAATCCGCGGCAATTGAGAATTTGGAGATCACCCCCCCGGTCGTGATTTGTCCAATTTGGTGCCCGTCCTCATCACACCCAGCCGTAAACCAAAGTTTACCATCTGGCCCTACTGTAATGATCGTGGGAAGACGAATATCTGCTGGCAACATATATTCTGTGAACGTGCCGGTTGTCGTGACACGCCCGATTTGGTGGGCATTGTATTCAGTAAACCACAGATTATCATCGGGGCCGGCAGTGATAGACAATGGTCTGCTATCAGCAGTCGGAATGACAAACTCTGTGATCACGCCACTTTGACTAATTTGAGCGACTTTGTTTAATTCAGACTCAACAAACCAAAGGGCATCATCGGGGCCAGCCACAATGCTTCTAGAATTACTGCCATCCATCGGAATTGCAAATTCTGTAACAGTGCCGTCAACTGTAATCTTGCCGATCTGATAAGGAGAGAAGGGATCTTCACCCAATATTTCGGTAAACCAGATGTTGCCGTCTGGGCCGGATGTAATACTTGACGGATGACTATCCTCATTGGGAAGGCTGTATTCGGTGATAAGGGCGTATGTGTTGGTAGCAGTTAATTCTGCTGTGTCAGTGAGGGCTATGTTTTGGGGTCCAAAAGCATAGATCGGCTGTAGCGCCTGGTAAATGGTTACTATCATTGCGAGCAAAAATATGGGAATTGCAAAAATTCTTGAATGGACTTTCATCTGAACCCTCCTGACAGAATGAAAAGTGGTTGCCGTGAATGTTGTGATGAACGAATACGAGTCTGGCCAGCTTGAATCGGGTGAAACGGCCGTTAACCATCCCATTGTATCAAACAATCTCATAAAAATTGGACCGAGACCGTAACCGAAGAAAAATTACCAGAGAGGCCCTAAGGTTTTTGGCGTCCAGTTCGCCGCAGCTTCCAGCGGTAGAAACTCTTAGAGACTGAACACTTACCCCCGGCGGAACTAAAATTCACATTTTATCGTTATTGTTGTATGCTCTGGCTGAAACAGCGCGGCAATCTGCTATTTCAGGCAATTGACACCGGTGATCTTACCTCAATTGGAAAACAGCTGTGAAGAAATTTAGTAAAGCACAAATCTGGTCAGGTCTGTTCATTGTTTTGCTACTGTTGCTGGCAGCGTGTGGCGGCAGCTCCGATGAACCGGTCCAAGATACCAGCGAGACGGACACGGGAGCCATTGATGACACAACAGATAGCGAAGCGATTGCAGACGAGGCGATCGACGCCACGGGCAGCGAGGAAGACAGTGGCGAACTGCCGCCCCCGCCAGACACCGGCAGCAAGACAGATGCCCCGCGTGCCACACCAAATGTAATTGCCAGCGGCGATACGGCCGTCACCACCCCAACCCCACCCGCCAACCGCATCGATTCAGGCCAGACAACCGCTACCCGCCAACTGGATTTGGTGCTCTTGCTAGACGCCACCGGCAGCATGGCCGATGAACTGAACATTTTGCAAACCGGGCTGGATGAGATAGCTGCCGAACTCACCAGCCTCCCCAATGACAACACGCTACGCTATGGCTTTGTCATCTACCGCGATCAGGCAAAAAGCGATTCGGTTCAACTATTTGGTTTGACCAGTGATTGGACGCTATTTGCCGAGAATTTGATGGCGGTAACGGCCGTTGGCGGCGGCGACTATCCAGAAAACTTGCATGGGGGGCTGGTCCAGGCTGTCAGCAGCATGAATTGGGACCCCGAGGCAGTACACCTGATAATCTTGCTGGGAGATGCGCCCCCACACCTGAATTCAGGAGCAACGGTACCGCTTGAGGAAACATTGTTGGCAGCAGCGGAACAAAACATCATCATTTTCACAGTGGGGAGTGACGGGCTAAACGAGACAGGTGTCGAGATTTATCAGCAAATTGCCGAGGTGGGGAACGGCCGTTTCACCTTCGTAAGCAATAATCCAGACAATAATCAACCAAATGCATCTGCTGTTCAACCCATCACCAATCTGACCGATATTCTTGTAGAGATAATATTTGAGGTGCTCAATGAAGAAGCACCCTAGACGAACAGATCAACAGAGAAAAGCAAGACAGTTTTTTAAATGGCTGGGGTTGTCTCTGTTGCTCACGCTAGCTTTACTTGGAGCTTGTTCACAAGAAACTGAAACCGTCACGGTGGAAGTTACCCGCGTTGTTACCGAAACGGTTGTTGAAGAAGGTGAAACTGTGGAAGTGACGCGGGTTGTGACCGAAACCGTGGTGGAAACCGTTGAGGTAGAGCCTGAAGAGGAAGCGGTTGAAGAACCACCATCAGCTACCGGCAGTGAAGGAGATGCCGGCCCACTGCCACCCCCACCGGACGATGGCCCCAAAGTTGCGGAAAGTCGTGGTTCTACGCCAGTAGCCGAACTTGTATTGGAAACGGCCGTTACCCTTCGAGGAAGGCAAACCAGCAGCAGTCCACCATCTCAAGCAGTTCTTACCACAACCTTTGCATCTCTTGATCTAATAGAACGGCAAAAATGGTGCAATCTGGCTGCTGAACTTTATAAAAAGCGGTGTGAGTAAATGCTTTAGGTACGCAAAAAGAGAGGCCAGACTTGCGCCTGGCCTCTCGCTATGGAAGTAAACACCTACTGTGAAGTAAACGAGGCAGGG
>CALBTC010000190.1 GCA_937967805.1 uncultured Anaerolineaceae bacterium | reverse complement strand
ACGGATAAGTTCATTTTCCGTCGTCGCAGCAAGAAGCGCCGGTAGGAGGTAGATTAGGATATGTCTCGTTCACTAAAAAAAGGTCCGTACATTAGTCCGAAGTTATTGCAGAAGGTTGAAACGCTGAACAGCACGAAGAAGCGTGAAGTGATTCGTACCTGGTCTCGTTCTAGCACGGTTTTTCCGCAGATGGTAGGTCACACAATTGCTGTGTATGACGGCCGTCGCCACATTCCGATTTATATTACGGAAAACATGGTAGGGCATAAGCTGGGTGAGTTTGCACCCACACGCACGTTCCGTGGCCATGTCAGCAAGGCGGAAAAGAGGGGGCGGCGTTAATCATGGCTGAAGCATTTGAGATTAGGGCGAAGTTACGCCATTTACAGATCACGCCACAGAAGGTTCGCCTGGTTGTGGATGCGGTGCGCGGCAAGAATGCACAGGAAGCCTTAGACACGCTGCGCTTTATGCCCCAGCGTGCCGCCGGGCCTGTGTACAAACTGATCGCCTCGGCGGTGGCCAATGCCGAGCAAAATTTTGGCCTGGAAGCGGATGAGCTTTACGTGAGCCAGATTTTTGCCGATGATGGTCCGCGCCATCGCAAGGCGCCTTATGGTGGTCGGTTTGCCGGACGCGGCCGTTTTCGGCCAATCATTAAGCGGTCATCCCATGTGACAGTCGTTTTGGCTGAACGGGATGTAGTTGAGTACGGTGATTATTAAATGAAAACGGTTGGTAACCTCACCGTTATTGATCGTATGGAGGATTAGTCTTGGGACGCAAAGTACATCCTGTTGGATTCCGTTTAAAAGCAATTCGTGATTGGAATACGCGCTGGTTTGCTGAGGGCAAGCAGTATGAGGAACGTTTGCATGAAGATTTTGCGATTCGCAAACTCATCATGAAAGAACTGCCTTCGGCGGGCATCTCACTGCTGGAGATTGAGCGGTTTCCCAATCAGGTTCAGGTAACGATTCATACGGCTCGTCCAGGTATTGTGATTGGCCGTAAAGGCGCTTCGGTGAAGGATTTGCGCAGCAAGCTGCGCGATTTAACTGACAAGGCGGTTCGGGTTGAAGTTGAGGAGATTTCCCAGCCAGATACGGATGCTCAGTTGATTGCGGAAAATATCGCCGGACAGCTGGAACGCCGTATTTCACACAGCCGGGCCATGAAACGTGCCATTCAGCAGGCGATGCGCCAGGGTGTGGAAGGAATTCGCATTGAGGTGAGCGGCCGTTTAGGTGGCTCTGAAATGGCGCGTAAAGAAAAATTATGGGATGGCCGTGTGCCGCGCAACACAATTCGGGCCGATCTGCAATATGGATTTTCTGAGGCTTTGACAACCTTCGGCCGCATTGGCGTAAAGGTTTGGGTTTACAGAGGAGAAATCCTGCCGCAGAAAACCGAATTTGAAGCCACGGATGTCTATATTAGTGAATAAAAGAAAATTCCGGAGAGTCGAAAAACTTTCCCGAGTTTTAGACGGAGTTTGAGCTATGTTAATGCCTAAACGAGCAAAATACCGTAAGCAGTTCCGTGGGCGCATGCGCGGTATGGCGAAGGGCGGTTCTGATTTGTTGAATGGTGAATACGGCATCCAGGCGTTGGAGCCTGGTTGGATCACCAGCCGGCAGATTGAAGCCATTCGTCGTGTGGTGGTGCGTCACAATAAGCGGCGCGGCAAGTATTGGATTCGAATTTTTCCAGACAAGCCTGTCACGGCAAAACCGGCCGAAACCCGCATGGGTAAAGGTAAAGGGTCTGTCGACCATTACGTCGCGGTTGTAAAGCCGGGCCGCATTCTGTTTGAGGTGGCCGGTGTGCCAGACGATGTGGCACGCGAGGCGCTGCGCCTGGCCAGCTACAAGCTGCCCATTAAGACGCAGATCGTTTCTCGGGAGGATCGGTTGTAATGGCGAATATTGTTGAATTACGTGAAATGAGCGACGCCAAGCTGGAAGAGATGCTGGAAAACAGCCGTGAAGAGATGTTTAATCTGCGGTTCCAAAAGGCATCGGCCCGGTTAGAAAATCATGCCCGCCTCAAGACCGTTCGCCGCGAGATTGCCCAGCTGGAAACGGTTTTGAATATGCGACAGTTGGCGATTGAAACGGCCGTTGCCAGTGAAGAGTTGGCAGCTGCCCTGGTCGGCAAAGAATGGGAAGCGACGGCGCGGTACAGCTATGAAGATGCCGGTTGGCAGGTTACGTTTGTCGATGGCAGCGGCGATGAGTTGGCCAGCGCGCTTGTGAACTTAAATAAAAAACGGCCGCACAGCCGCCGTCAATCCAAAAAAGGTAAACAACCCCAACGCATTGTGGCGGCTGAGGTTGCAGGATAGAGGTAGACCATGAGAGAGCAGCGTAAACGATTAAAAGGCGTTGTTACAAGCGACAAGATGGACAAAACCGTCGTTGTGGCCGTAACGACAACCAAACGCCACCCAATTTACGGCAAAGTGATGCGCCTGGTGAAAAAATACAAGGCCCACGATGAAACAAATGAATGCCGCACCGGTGATCGTGTAGAAATTATTGAATCCCAACCCATCAGCCGTCATAAGCGATGGTCAGTTGTCTCCGTTTTGGAGCGAGCAAAGTAAGAGGACTGCATCATGATTCAAAAAGAAAGTCGTTTGAATGTGGCAGATAATTCTGGTGCTCGCGAACTGCTGGTGATTCAAGTGATGGGTGGCTCGATTAGACGCTATGGCAGCGTGGGCGATATGGTTACCGCCACGGTTAAAAAGGCTGTGCCAAATTCGGCCGTCAAAAAGGGTTCAATCGTTAGAGCAGTTATTGTGCGCACTAAAAAAGAGTACAAGCGTGAGGATGGCAGCTACATTCGCTTTGATGACAATGCGGCCGTAATTGTTGATCCAGAAAGCAAGAATCCGGTGGGCACCCGCATATTTGGCCCTGTTGCTCGTGAGCTTCGTCCGGCCGGCTACATTCGTATTTTGTCGCTGGCACCAGAGGTGTTATAGAGAGGAAGCTATGAAAATTAAAGTTGGAGATGAAGTAGAAGTTGTTTCCGGCAACTATAAAGGAACACGCGGCACGGTTCAGCGCGTTTTGCCTAAAGAAAATCGCGTTGTGGTATCGGGCGTGAATTTGGTGAAGAAGCATCAGCGGCCCCGTCCTACGGGCGGGCGCAGCCAGGCGCAGGGCGGCATCATTGAGTTTGAAGCCCCCATTCATGCCTCAAATGTGATGCTTGTTTGCCCGGAAACTGACGAACCAACCCGTATTGGTATTCGTCGCGATGAAGATGGAAACCGCGTTCGGTATTCAAAGAAGAGCGGGAATCCAATTTAACTAAATCTATTTATTCATGCCGTCGGTGAGCCAGGTGGCCTAAGTACGTGATTTGAAAAAGATACGTACGCTAACCTGCCACTCTACTCGGAGGTAAATTGTGTTAACACCACTTAAAAAGCAGTACGCAGATGAAGTGGTGCCTGCTTTGATAAAAGAGTTTGAATATTCTAGTGTGATGCAGGTGCCGCGGATTACAAAGATTGTGGTTAACGTTGGTTTGGGCGAGGCTTTGGATAATGCTAAAGCGATTGAGTTTGCGGTAAACGACATTACCGCTATCACAGGCCAAAAACCGGTATTGACCAAAGCAAAAAAATCAATTGCCAGCTTTAAGCTGCGCGAAGGGCGCGTTATTGGGTTAAAAGTAACCTTACGCGGTGAGCGGATGTGGGCGTTTTTGACTCGCCTCATTCATGTGGCACTGCCTCGTACGCGCGACTTTCAGGGTATTTCGCCGGACTCATTTGATGGTCGGGGCAACTACACGCTGGGTTTGCGCGAGCAGTTGATTTTTCCTGAAATTGATTATGATCGAATTGACAAGATTCGTGGTATGGAAGTTAGCATTGTAACCACTGCCCAGCAAGATGAAGAAGGGCGGCGTTTGTTATCGATGTTGGGCATGCCCTTCTGGGAGAATTAGTATGGCAAAAAAATCAATG
>CALBTC010000189.1 GCA_937967805.1 uncultured Anaerolineaceae bacterium | reverse complement strand
TCCCCCGGCGAAGATTACCCCTTCACCAGCTACGATGGCCTGCGCATCTCCGCCCGGCTCTACCTGCCCGCTGACGAACTGGGCTACGAAGGGCCGCGCCCGCTGGTTTATTACATCCACGGCGGCCCGCAGGGGCAGGAGCGGCCCGACTTTGCCTGGTTCTCCATGCCCTTCATTCAATTTCTGGCCTTAAATGGCTTTGCCGTCTTTGTGCCCAACGTGCGCGGCAGCACCGGCTACGGCTTCAGCTATATGAAGCACGTCGTGCGCGACTGGGGCGGGGCCGACCGGCTGGATCACGTTCACGCCATGACAGAGGTTTTGCCCAACGATGAACGCATCGACGTTAAGCGGGCTGGCGTTGTCGGCCGTTCCTACGGCGGTTACATGACCCTCACCTTGGCCAGCCGCCATCCTGAGCTGTGGGCCGCCGCCATCGACATGTTCGGCCCCTACGACCTGCTCACCTTTGCCAGCCGCGTGCCGGAAACGTGGAAACCGTTCATGAAGATGCTGGTTGGCGATCCGGAAACAGAGCAAGATTTCATGCGCGAACGCTCGCCACGCACCTACATCGAGCAGGTAACCGCTCCCATGCTGGTGGTACAGGGCAAAAACGATCCGCGCGTCATTGAGCAGGAATCGCGTGAACTGGTGGAAAAATTGCGTGAGATTGGCAAAGAAGTTGATTACCTCATGTTCCCCGACGAAGGGCACGACGTGTTGAAATATGAAAACCGCGTCAAGGTATACACCACCATGACCGATTTCTTCAAGAAGCACCTGGGATCATAAAAACGAGAGGAGCGGAGCATCCTCAGAGGCGGAGTGGGTTTTGCCTGGCCGTTCGCACAGTTCGGCTATGCTCAGCACAAGCCTGAGGGTGCTCACGCCACCTTTAGGGTTCTGGCCGGTAAACGGCCGTCTCCATACTCCCCACAAACTCCGGCAAATCAACATGCTCCAACTGCTGGCGCACGGCGTAGGCTTCACCGGTGTGGAACCAGTAATGGTAGGTCGCCCGCAGCAGCATTGTGCCGGTCGTCTCGCGAGCTTTGGTCTCGCCCTGAACCAGGTGAACTGTCAAAATTCCAGGCTTGATGGTCTTCAGAAATTCATCAGCAGCGGCAGTGACTTCTTGCCATGCATGGCACATGTCGGCCAGCGGTGGGGTGCTGGGAGGACGGCCGTATCCCACCTGTTCATACAGTTCAGGCCGAACCACCTTTCCCTGCGCCAGATAAATCCAGTAAAACTGTTCCTGCACGGCTAAATGCCCCACCATCCAGCTAATGCAGTTCATGGGCAGCAGCCGTTTACGGGCATCCTCGTCAGAAATACCTTCCAGGCAGCGCATAAATTCGCTGCGGGCAAAATGGAGCTGGGTGACGAGAGGATGTGTCATTGATTTTGTTCCTCTTGAATGGGAAACAAGCCTTTTTCTTGTAAATGCTTCTGCACCCATTCTGCTTCTGCCGCTTGCAGCGGTACTTCAGGCAGCTTACTGTAATCAATCAGCAGATCGTAACTGCCCACGTCGTAACAGCGGTTGAAAACGGCCGTTAACTCTAAAACCGCGTCGGCATCCGGTGGCCGCAGCGGAATGCGGCAGTTGGGCAGCCGGTCGTGCAGCGGAATGGCATACAGTTCTAACGCATTGCGCCGCCCACCCCGACTAATATCAATCAGATACCGCCAATTGGCCGGTTTCGTGATGATCGCATTGCGCGCCAAAACAGTCGCTTTACCATAGCCAAGCAGATCGATTTCCACTAAATTGACATCTGTAGCCATCAAATCACTCTGTTTGTACAAATAATCTTCACGACCTTGCCCAAATTTATTCGCCGGGCTAAGCACCTCAATCACGGTGACCAAATCGCCAGACTCACGAGTGATAATCTCAATGAATGACTCACGTACTGCCTCATCAAGGGTCGTAACGAGCAGTGGTTCATCAGCGGTAACAGAGGTAGCCAGCTCCAAAGCGGGAGCCGGTTCACGCAGCTTGTGAAGCAGTTGAACATCTGGCACATATCGCTGATCGAAAGCTGCGAGTTGAATCCGTTCCTCAATGCGTGCAATGTATTTTGGCCGCAGTTGGGGCTGAAGATGCTCAGAAATGTAGGTAATCAACCGCTGATGCAGATCAGACCATCGGCTGCTCACTTCAAAATATGGATCCATTCCGGGAAATGGGCTGGGCATTGTCCTCTCCTTTTGGGGATTGGCTAAAAAACGGCCGTTAACAACCCCAATTATATCACACTGCCCCTTACGCTTCGTCCACAGATCGGGCCAGAAAGTCACGCACGGTGTCCATGTACTGCGTCCGATCATGGTTGCGGAACAGCGCCATCGACATGCGTACCGGATCGCCAAAGAAGTAATATTCGTAATGGGTCTGCCGCGCGCCAAAGGCCGACAGCGCCGTGTCCCAGGCCAGGCGGAAGAGCGGGATACGCTCGTGGGCATTCTGGCGGGCGCTTTGATAATACCGCTCAATCTCATCTGCCAGCGGACCGTGCACATCAGCGGCCGTAGGCATGGCCACCAAACCGCTGGCTCCTAACTGGCGAATGATCTCGATCATTTTGGGGTAGAGATGAGGATACAGATTGCGCGCGGCATCAATCGGGTCAAACGCCGGAGTCATCACACCGTATTCATTAGGCGCGGCCTGCTGCTCGGCGGCAAAGCGAAACGCTTTCATGGTTTCGAGATTGATCCAAATTTGGGCGATTTTATCTTGCACATGCTGGAACTTTTCGATGCCAATCGAGTCAACCAGCAAGGAAGCCAGCCCCAGCAAAAACTCCGTCTTAGCAATATTTTTGCACACAACCTGATGGGCCATGTGGATCACCGCCCCGGTGGCGCTGTACGCTTCATTGCACAGGGCTACATCTCGATAAAGAAAAACGCGTTCCCAGGGCACAAACACATCATCAAAGAAGACAACGGCGTCTAGCTCTTCATAGCGGGAACCGAGGGGATGGTCGTAATGGTTACGGCCGTAATCCACCGTCTCCCGGCACTGAAAGCTCAAACCGGGCGTGTTGTTCGGAATGGCAAAACCAAAAGCGTAAGGCGCATCTTCTTCCGGACTGCGTAAAAGCGTCGAGGGAAAAACCATAATCTCGTCGGAAATGGGCAGCGTGGCCAACATGCGTGCCCCTTTGATCACAATGCCATCGTCTCGTTCCTCTTTGACCCGCGCCGCCAAAAACGGGTCTTTTTGCTGCGCCATGCTGGCAGAACGATTGATTTGCGGATTGATAAGCGTATGCGTGAGCGACCAATCATTTTCACGCAGCTGCTCGTGATAATTACGCATATTCTCGGCAAAGCCATCCCGGTTTTTGTCGAGAAATTCAGCACTGCCCGCATAAGCTGCCATCGCCCGATTAAGATAATCGGGCATGCGCCCCATCATCCCCTGCGTAAACTCAGCCCGCAAATGCATGGCGTCACCCAACTTCACCAATTCCTCTTTGGTTTTGGGAATGATATGGGTAATGCCCACCTTCTCCCCGCTGCTGGGCGATGTAAACAAGCTGGCCGCTTCATGCTCCCACTGATGATCGTAAAGCGAAGCCAGGCTGGCCACGCCGCCCTTGATGCCCGGTTCAGTCGTAATATCTTCTATTTTCTGGCCGCGATGATGCAAAGTTGGGGGATGTTCCTTCAGCCTCTGGATAACTTCTTGACCTGTGCGTGCGCTCATAGCTTTCTCCTGGTTTGTTTTCTTTGGTTGGTTGACCTATCTAATGCCAATGACAACAACAAATGGAAGTAAATAACGAATTTATTCTCCGGGGCTTACATTCGTTCATTACTCAAATTCGTTGTAGTCTTCTTAAAAATACGAACCCGAGGCAATCAAAGGCAAACACGATTATACGAACCACCGAAATTACAGTAAAATTCGACAAGCCTGCAAACAGAGGAGCATTTCAAATGGACGCCAATTCGTATAAATACCCAACCGCCCACAAGGTTGATGTGGTTGATGATTACCACGGCACGGCCGTTTCCGACCCGTACCGCTGGCTGGAAAATCCAGATGACCCGGACACCATCGCCTGGGTTGAAGCCCAAAACGAACTGACACAAAGCATCATGGCCGAACTGCCGGTACACCAGCAGTTCAAAGAGCGGCTCACCGCCCTGTGGAACTACCCCAAAAGCAGCGTGCCGCGCCGCAAAGCCGATCACTACTTTGTGCAGAAAAACGACGGCCTGCAAAACCAGCCTATCCTCTACAAGCAGGCCAGCCTGGAAGCACCGCTGCAAGAAGTGATCGATCCCAACACGCTCAGTGAAGATGGCACCATTGCCCTTATGAACCAGAGCTACAGCAAAGACGGCCGTTTCCTGGCCTACTCCCTCTCGCAAAGCGGAAGCGACTGGCAAACCATCCATATCCGCGATTTGCAAACAGGGGAGGACAGCCCAGAGGTGCTGCGCTGGTCCAAATTCACCAACGCCGCCTGGCTGCCCGACGCCTCCAGCTTTTTCTACGCCCGCTATCCCAGCCCCGACGAAATGCCCGACGCCCCGCCCAGCACCCATCATCAAGTTTTCTTCCACAAAGTGGGCACGCCGCAAAGCGCTGACAAAATCATTTTTGCCCGGCCCGACGCGCCGAATTTGGGCTTTCAGCCAGAAGTGACGAAGGACGGCCGTTACCTCACTCTGCACGTTTGGGACGGCACCGACCGGCGCAACCGCTTCTACTACCGTCCGCTGGACGGTGAGGAGTTCATCTACCTGCTGGACCAGATGGACGCCGGCTACAGTTTCTTGGGCAACGATGGCCCCAAATTTTACTTTCACACGGATAATGGGGCGGATAACGGCCGTATCATCGCCATCAACCTCAACAATCCCGATTCGGCCAACTGGCATACGCTTATACCTGAAGGAGACGATGCCATCGCCTTCAGCCGGATGGTTAACAACGAGTTCATTTTGGGCACACTGCATCACGGGCAGCACAAACTGCACCGGTATGGGCTGGACGGCCGTCACCTGGGCGAAATCGCGCTGCCCGTCCCCGGCACCATCTTCGACCTGTCCGGCGAACGCAAGCACACCGAGCTGTTCATCCAGTTCCAATCCTTCACCTATCCGCCCACTATCCTGCGCTTCGACTTCACCACAGAAGAATTAACAGTCCTCGACCAGCCACAGCTCGATTTTGACCCCGACGCCTACGAAACGACCCAGGTTTTTTACTCGTCCAAGGATGGCACCAAAGTGCCGCTGTTCATCACCCACAAAAAAGGCTTGGCGCTCGACGGGCAAAATCCGACGCTGCTGTACGGCTACGGCGGCTTCAACATCGCCATGACGCCCATCTTTTCCCCCACCCGGCTGGCCTGGCTGGAGCGAGGCGGCGTTTATGCTCAGGCGTGCCTGCGCGGCGGCATGGAGTACGGCGAGGCGTGGCACCAGGCGGGGATGCTAGAAAACAAGCAAAACGTCTTTGACGATTTTATCGCCGCCGGGGAATGGCTCATTGCTAATGGTTACACGAATAACAAAAAATTAGCCATCGAAGGGCGCAGCAACGGCGGACTGCTGGTGGCCGCCTGCATGGTGCAGCGACCCGACCTGTTTGGCGCGGTCCACTGCGGCGTGCCGGTCATCGACATGCTGCGCTACCACAGGTTTAGCGCCGGGCGCTACTGGACCAGCGAATACGGCAACGCCGAGGAAAACGCCGACCATTTCCGCTTCATGCGGGCCTACTCCCCCCTGCACAACGTCCTGCCCGATCACACCTACCCGCCGCTTATCATCACCACGGCCGACACCGATGACCGGGTGGTGCCGATGCACGCCAAAAAGTTTGCCGCCACCTTGCAAGCGGCGGACAACGGCCGTAACCCCCTCCTCATCCGTATTGAAACACGCGCCGGGCACGGCATGGGCAAACCCACCGCCAAGCTCATCGAAGAAGCCACCGACGTCTACAGCTTCTTATGGACAATGCTCAATAAGTAACCACCAGATTGGACCAATTTTCTCTAAATTGAGCTGCCCAAAATTGAGGCAAATTGGTCCAATCTCTAACGCCTGCGACCCAGCTGCACCAACAGCGCGCCAATAATTGCCACGACAAGACCGGCTGCCTCACGGCCGTTCAATCGCTCGCCCAAAAATAGCACCGCCAAAATGGGAATCTGCACCGCCATCGTGTTGTTGATAATGCTCGATTCCATCGCCGACAGGGTGCGCAGGGAGTGATTCCACAGCGTGAAGGCAAACGCCGTGTTCACCAGCGCCAGCCAGCCGATAATGGCCCAGCTTTGCCAACCTAGCGTGGGCAGCCCTTGCGTGGAAATGCCCGCGACAAGCAAAATTGTCGATCCCATGCCCATGCTCACGGTGGTGACGGTTAACGGCCGTAACCGCCTCGCCCGATTAATCGACCGGCCCAAAACGGCCGATCCCGCATTGGCCAACATCCCAATCGCTGCCGCCACAAAACCCACCATTTGCGCCTGGGGAATTTGCACCGGGTAAAAGTAGAGCAGCCCCCCACCCAACGCCACAAACATGCCCAGCCACTGCCAGATGGACGGCCGTTCCCCCAACAATCCCAACCCCAACAGCGCCACCACCACGGAGGTGAACCCCAGCATCACGTTCACCGTAACGGCAGGCAAATACGCCAACCCGACAAACTGTGCGCCTTGCGCCAAGGCATAAAAAATCAACCCTAAGCCAAGCAAGCTCAGCCAACCAGCCCGGTTCAATTGCCGCACCTCTGCCACGCCACCGCTGCGCAAAAAGAAGGGCAGCAAACACAAAAACGCCAGCCCGTAGCGCAGCCCGGCAAAGGTGAGCGCGGGAATATCGACTAAACCGATTTTGATGAGAACCCAGGAAGTTGACCAGAGAAACGTGACGAAGAGGGCCTGGAAAACGGCCGTTAAATGAGCAGTACGCTGCCAATGAGCTACACGAAACATAAAAGCCTCCAGAGAATGCGTGAACAGCATAAGCGCCACAAAAGTGTGCGCCCATGCCAACCGCAATCCCCAAGGCTTTTGTCCGTCCAGATGCTCGCCACAACCATTTCATGTCACTCCTACGAAGGCAGGCGTCCAAGCGTTTGGATTCCCGCTTTCGCGGGAATGACAGTCAAACGTGGCTTATGCGGCGCTCGGACCAGCCAGCAAAGTGCTGCGGAACCCTAGCCGCCACTGTTGGTTGGGTTGTTAAATTATATTGCAGACATTGTAGCCAGCTTGTAAAGATTGGTCCAATCTTTGCCACTTTGTTGATGCCATAAGACAGTGAGAGATTGGACCAATCTATCATTCGAAGCTTGTTACGGCCGTTCCGCCACAACCGTCTCGGCAATCAGATCATGAATACTTTGCTGCCGCAGCGTTTGCCACAAAACCAGCAGGTACAGCAGCAGCACCACAAACCCCACCACAAAATCTGGCCGAAACGCCGGAGCCGGATCGCTCAGCAGCGGCACGGGCAGCATAAACGTCAGGTGGAAAATTTCCCACGACAGCAACTCAAGTCGATTCCGCCCTGTACCTGGCACTTCAACGAGAAATTCTCCACTTGCCAATCTCCCCCTGAAAGATTACAACTGAGAACAAAAGTGCGGCGCAAGTCTCTAACCGATCTGTTCGCATACTTCGGCTGCGCTCAGCATAAGCCTGAGGATGCTCATTCCGCCCAAATAAAATCAGCGTTCATCGGCGTTAATCCGCGTCCCATCCTTGAAGGAGAGAATTATGAAAATTGGCCTCGTCTTCCCCCAAACTGAATTTGGCAATGACCCCATCGCTTTGCGCGACTACACGCAGACGGCCGAATCTCTCGGCTTGAGTCACATCCTTGCTTACGATCACGTCCTCGGTGCCAATCCAGACCGCCCCGGCGGGTGGAAGGGACCATACACCCACCAGAGTCCCTTTCACGAGGTGTTTGTGCTGTTTAGCTTCATGGCGGCGCTCACCACCAACCTGGAATTCATCACCGGCATCCTGATTTTGCCGCAGCGGGAAACGGCCGTTGTCGCCAAGCAAGCCGCCATTTGAGACGGGCTGAGCGACGGCCGGCTTCGCCTGGGCATTGGCGGGGGTTGGAACAAAGTGGAAATGGAATCCATTGGTTTCGATTTTCATACGCGGGGAAAGCGCGTAGAAGAACAAATCGATGTGCTCAAGCTGCTCTTCACCCAGGAACTGGTCACCTTCAATGGCGAGTGGCACAACATTGACGACGCCGGGCTCAATCCCATGCCAGTGCAGCGCCCCATTCCCATCTGGCTGGGCGGCCACGCCGACGTGGTGCTGCGGCGACTGGCACGCAAGGGGGACGGCTGGCTGCCCGGCTACCGCACGGCCGAAGCCGCCCAGGAGGCGTTAGACAAAATTGAGAGCTACCTGGTGGAAAACGGCCGTTCCCGCCGCGACATCGGCATCGAACCCCGCCTGCATTACAAAGACGGCCCCGATGCCTGGCAGGCCAACCTCGCCGGCTGGCAAGAGGCGGGCGCCAGTCACATCTCCTTCAACACCATGGGCGTTGGCTTCGACACGCCGCAAAAGCACCTGCAAGCCGTCGAACAATTTGCCAAACTGGTGGGTCTAAAAAAGCAGCACGGGTAATTATTCGAGGTAACAGATGACAAAACAATTTCACAACAAGGCTGCATTGATCACCGGCGCGGCCTCTGGCATTGGTAGAAGTACTGCCCTGGCATTTGCCCAAGCAGGAGCACAGATCATCGTCTCTGACGTGGCCGTAGCCGGCGGTGAAGAAACGGTTCAGCTTATCCGGGAGGCCGGGGGCGAAGCGCACTTTGTCCGGGCGGACGTGTCTAATGCGGATGATGTGGTGGCGTTGGTGGAGACGGCCGTCAAGCAGTACGGCCGTCTCGACATTGGCATCAACAACGCCGGCATCGGCAGCAACTGGAAACGCCTGACAGAATATGAGCTTGAGGATTGGAACCGCGTGATGGCCGTGAATTTAACCGGCGTTTTCCTCTGTATGCGGCAGGAACTCAAGCAAATGCTCCAGCAAGGCGAGGGAGCTATCGTCAATGTGGCCTCTATTGCCGGGCTGCGCGGGTTAGCTAACAGTTCCGCCTATACTGCCAGCAAACACGGGGTTGTGGGTCTAACCAAAGCGGCCGCATTGGAATACGCTAGCCAAAATATTCGCATCAACGCCGTCTGCCCTGTTTTTACCCGCACGCCGCTGTTTGAAGCCTTGTTTGACGTCAATCCCACCTATGAAGAGCGAATCAAGAAAAATATCCCGCTGCGACGCTACGGCAAGCCAGAAGAGATCGCCCAGGCGATTCTTTGGCTTTGTTCTGATGGCTCCGATTTTATGACCGGCCACGCCCTGCCTGTAGACGGCGGGATGATGGCCGGCTAATCCACAGGAACGGATTTTTTCACGGTGGTGTGGCCGGCTGACGGGGAACTCCCTTGAAAACAGCCTCACGCAAAGTCGCAAAGGTCGTTTTGCGCACCCGGCGGCTTGGCGTGAAATTTGCATTCGTGTTGGTGGACGCGCGTACGTGTTATCCCCTTTTTAGATACCAACACCCCCATTTTGCCTGAATCCTGAGCAATTTTTCGTTCATCATCATAGCATTGTCTGAAACATGTTGGTTTGTTGTCAGGCCAACGACAGGCAAGCTCTGTAACCTATAGCTGTTCAGAATGGTCCTAACCTCTGAACGTCTTTCTCTCGGCTCAGTTGTGTACGGCCGAATTTCTCCAGAACGGCCGTATCGAATGGAGGAATGGTATGTCTCAGGCAAAGAAAACCCCCTCATTTTACCTCTTGCTTATGCTGCTTAGTTTGATAGTGCTCTTTAGTCAAGTTGCCTGTTCCCCAACCCAGCGTGACGGTTTCATTCAGGCAGGGCAGGTTTTCACGGAAGAGGTAGACAAAGCGCTGGTCGAACCGGAAGAACTGGTTTTTGCCGGACAGGTTGAAGATGAAAACGGCCGTTGGCTTAACAACTGCGTGGTGGTCCTCTTCAAAAACGGCGAAGAGGTAGCCCGCACCACATCCGGGTTAATGGATAGCTCATTTTCTGATAACGGACCAATGGACGGCGTCTTTGAGCTCCGGGTTGCCAACGTCTACAAGCTAAGTTTGGCCCATGAAATTTATCATCCAAACCGGGTACCCGTTTCCATGAGCACGGTGCCCGGTGTGGTCGGCACGCGTTACCTGGGCACCTGGTTTGAAAACCTGAATCCGACCGACATGCGAGTGTTAAATGTGCCAGACAAACAGCTGGAATATGCCCTGGTGGTGCTGCCCATGCCCCAAGACGAACTACCCGATGGCTATTCACCGGGTAAGCTAAGTTTCAAGAACGGGACGTTGATTACCAATCAGGCTGACGAGGAAGGGAATGAAAATCTTGCGGCACAGGCAACGGCCGTTCCCAACCCCACGCCAGCACCAGAAAGTAACATCCAGTTTGTGGTTCTGCCGGCTGAATCTAGCGGCCAAGCCTGGAATCTGAAAATGACCGGCTATTACGGCAACCGCTGGGACGTATGGGAAAGATTCATCGCCGGACGAATACCGGGAATGAATTGGGAAACGTTCAAATATTCTGTCCTCGTCCACAATCCGCACCTGGAAACAGACGGCTTCGTTTTCTACCCGGAAAAATCATACTTGCTTCCCTTTAATCAATAATCCTCTTCCTCTTCCCAGGCAACCGGCTGACTTTCGTGTCAGCCGGTTGCTCCCTCTCTGTTTCACGTGTCGCCTTTTTTGTGATGAGGTTTATCACATCCCAAATATGTCATCCGGCACTTTCCCATAAATATAGTTCTTGCTAAGGTCCCTGATGGCAAATCTCACACCTTACACCCGTTCTGTGAGAATCTGTGCCTCTAATCTTGGTCTCTAAAAATTATAAACAGGTGAGTGAAAGCCCATGACCGCAAATTACGCCCCAACCCTCCCCACCATTAGCGCCGACATGCTCTTTTTGCACGCTCCGGCAGTTTTTGATTTCCGGGACCGCACAGATATTTATTTTCCTTACCTGAGCACCTCGGGCGATGTACCCATTACGCCACTCTATGATTATTTTCCACTGGGCTTTAAATCCTTAAAGCGCGTACTTTCTCACAATGGTTATAAAGTTGAGTTGCTAAACCTTTCTTCGTTATTGCTTAAATATCCCAAAATCGACGTTACCTCGATCTTCAAGGCCATCGACATCCGCATATTGGGGATTGATTTGCACTGGATGGTGCATGTACAGGGCAGCCTGGCCATTGCCGAGCTGTTCAAGCGCATTCACCCGCATACGCCGGTTATCTATGGCGGCATATCCTCAACCTACTTTGCCCACGAACTGATCCGCTACCCTTTTGTAGATATGGTTATGCGCGGCTACGATACGCACCAACCAATGACCCAACTGCTCGGCGCACTGGAAAACGAACAGCAGCTGCTCAAAATTCCCAATCTGTTTTGGAAAAATAAACAGGGAGAAATTATCGATAACGGCTACTCACATATTTCCAGCACGCTTTCCTGCGGCATCGACTGGTCCACCATGCCCACCCAACAGGCCGCCGGCACATCATTTCCCATTCAGGAGGTGATTGCCACGCAAAATGCCGGCTGCGCCTACAACTGTGGCTGGTGCGGCGGCTCACGAGATGCCTATCTCAGAATTAACCAGCTCGACCACAGCATGAAATCCACCATCCACAAACCGCTGGCAGAAACGGCTTACGAATTTAGAACGATGGCGCGTATTCCCGACAAGGAAAATTACCATTTCTATACGGTCAACTCTTACAGCGAGAGTAACAGCCGGTTTGATTATTTTCTGGACCGGGTAGCAGAAGCCAACTTTAAATCAGTCAGTTACGAGCAGTTTAAGCTGACAGCCAATGACGTTCTGAAAAAGATGGCAGCCACTAATCCGCGAACCTCCATCACCCTTTCACCGGAAAGCCACGATGTGCACGTGGCAAAAAGGGCCGGGCGTGGTGCTTACACGCCAGCCGAAATGGAAAAATGGATTGCCAGAGCGCTCGATTACGGCATCTACCAAATTGACATTTGGTATTTTGTAGGGATGCCGGAACAAGACAAAAAATCGGTTGAAGCGACCTTAGATTACTGCGATCATCTCCTCAAGAAATTTGAGGGGAAACGCGTCTATCCCTACATTTGCCCGATGATCCCGTTTCTTGACCCAGGCTCCGCCTTTTTTGAACAGCCGGAGCCGCACGGTTACCGGCTGTTCTATCGCTCGGTTGAAGAACATCGCCTGGGCATGACCCGCGCCTCTTTGATTAACCGCATCAATTATGAAACAAAGTGGCTTAGTCGCGCTGACCTTGTCCACGTCGGCTTCTGGGCGGTGCGGAGGTTGACCGAAATGAAGACCAAATACGGCATTTACCCCAGAGGCGTTGGCCACCACGTTTGCCGGCGCATTGACGACGCCCTGGCTTTTACCGATGTAGTGCATAAAAGTCACTGCCTCACCGATTCCAACGTGCGCCGGCGGGTCCGAGAACGGCCCGGCAGCCCCATCCTGCGGCGACGCCGTGCAGTTATCCGCGCCGAGGTAGCCAATCAAGCCTTCCCCATCCAGCGAGAAATAGGCGGCCGTTGGTTCGACGAGCTGCTTTGGGACCACGATACGCTTGAACAGTTCAGTTCCAAAATGTAAATAAAAATCCACAGATTCCACAGATTTCGCAGATAAATTAATCTATGGAATCTGTGGATTATTTTTGAAGAGGGGTCTGTCTTAGGATAGCTGTTGCAACGTTTCTTGCCCCAGCTGCTGTAGTCGGGTATCTGGCGCTTGCAGCAGGGCCTGCCCGGCCTGCTGCAGAACAAACATACGGTCGGTGTGGCGAGCCCGCTGGCGGGCAGACTGCACGGCCGTTTCCCAATAATGCCAGCACCGATCATCCCCCCTTTGCCGTGCCGTCTGGCCCAGTTGCAGCAAAATGAGTGGCAGTTCATCGGGGCAGCCACCGGACTCTACCGCTTGCAGCGCCTCGCGGAACGTTTGGTGCGCCTGGGCGACGGCCGTTTCCCGCTCATCGTCAACAGCACGCGCCAAAAGCAGCATCCCCCAACCATACAGCGCCGCCGGCCGCCACCAAACCAGACGCTGCGGCGCAACGGCCGTTAGCACCCGCTTGAACAAGGATTCCGCCTCCGGCCAGCGCTCCATATGTAACGCCACACTGCCCAACCCAAGCCACAACGGAATATCGGCCTCAGCCACCAAAGCTTTATGTTGCGAATGGGCCGAAAGCAGCGGCCGTACCTGAGACAACTGCTGCTGCGCCTGCCGCCAATCGCCCAAACCACCGTGATAGCCAACGCCCCACAGTAAATGCAGCTTGAGCTGGCCCGGCACATCATCCATGCCGTCCAGCAGATCATTGGCCCGTTGCAAATCAGCCAGGGCAGATTTAAACTGTCCCAGGTAAAGGTAAACTTCGGCGCGATGCAGCAAACCATGCGCCAGGTGGTTTACCCCGGCAGACCGCAAATTGGCAACGGCCGTATCCGCTGCCGCCAACGCCTGATTCGCCCGCTCCAAACGCAGCTGAATGCGGGACAGCACAAACGCTTTTTGGCCTAAAAGCGTCGGTTCTGTCTCATCTTGTAAAAGCTTTTCTGCTTCCTGGACTGCACCTAGAGAAGCTGTGTTTGTATGCAGACGGCTGTATCCCTCAGCCAGGGCCAAAAGCAGTTGCGCCAGCTTTTTGGGCAGCTGACTGCTGCGAAAAACGCTTTCGGCTTGCTTAAGCTTGTCAAGCGCCGCGGCATAATCGGTTAAGGCAATGAGCGCCTGGCCCCACAGCATTTGCGCTTGACCCAGCTCCGCCGGCGGTACGGCCGTTTGCCCCAGAGGCGGCGACGCGTGGATAACCTTGTCCACCAGGGCCGGCACTTCATCGTAACGGGCTTGCCGCAGGCAGATCTCAGCCAGCAGGTTGTAGATGGTTAACTGCTGAGTCAAACCATTTTTTTGCTCCAGACAAAGCTGCAAAGCCCCATCTGCTAATTCCCAGGCCGGGGTGAATTGGCCCAGCCGCAGTAGGATTTTACTGCGTGCGGTGGCGATGGTGACGGCCGTTTCCCATGCCCCTTTCTCACCCAACGAATCCAGATGATGCGCTGCCTGTTTATAAAATTCCGCCGCCCCTCGATAATTGTAAACAGCTTCTGCATCTTCAGCCGCCAAGAGCGCATATTTCAGGCCGTCGCGATGTTGATCCGTCTGGCTGAAATGATAGGCTAAAATGGGATACTGCGTCGGTAGCAGCTCGCCGGATTCACGAATGATGAGCTCGGCAATGTGGGCATGAAGCGCCTGCCGCCGGGCGTAGGTCAAACTTTGATACACCACCTGATGCACCAGATTATGTTGGAACAAATACGTAGGCACCATGCCCCCCGTAAGCTGCTGCACCAGGTCAGTTTTTACCAGGGCATCCAGCAGCTCAAGTGCCGATTCGCGGCTGAAGCCCTGCGCAATAGCCAGCAAGGTGGCCAGATCAAATTCACGCCCGATGACCGAAGCAAATTGCAGCAAACCGCGCTCTGCGGCCGGAAGCTGGTCTAATCTTGCCAGCAGCAAGGTGTAGATCGTGTCTGAAACCTGCATTTGGGCCAGCCGCGCCTCGTCAACCCGTAAACGGCCGTGCCCATACGTATTCGGTTCCACCGCCACCACATCCAGCGACAGCATCATCTGCAGCGTTTCCTCTAAAAAGAGCGGATTTACCGCCGATTCCCGCCCCTGCCGGTCACGCAGGCCTAAACGCTGCTCCAGCACCAGCGGCAGTTGGTCTGTGCCCAGCCGCTCACGAATCAGGGTGCGCGCCTGCTGCGGCGTAAAGTCATTGAGCAAGATTTGGCTGCTGGCGGTCTGCGCCAGGCTGCTGAAGTTAAAATCACTCCCAGACCGATAGGTGACCAGGAGCAGCAGCGGTAAATCGCAACACTGCTGCGCCAGCGCATCCAGCAAATCCAGCGAAGCCGGGTCGGCTAGGTGAATATCTTCCAGCACGATGAGATACGGCCGTTCTGCAACAGCCGCCGCTACGCTTCTTTGCACCAGCTTAAACAGCCGCATCTGCCGCACCACAGCCGGTAAATCAATCAGCAAAGCGGTCGAGCGCAGTGGTGTCCCCAGCAGTTCTCGCCACAGGTTCAACCCATTGCTCACATCAGGCGTCAGCTCTGCAATGCGCTCGTTCACCCGGTGAACCTGGTCTTCAGGCTGCATTTCCGGACCCAGCTCAAAAAAGTCACGCCAGACCGAAACCCAGGGCGCATAAGGCACATCTGAAGTGTGCTGCTGGCACACGCCCACCAGCGCGTGTCCGCCGGCCTCCAGCCAAAAGTGCACCCCGGCAGCCAAAAAGGGCATCTGCCCGCTGCCGTAAGAACCATGAATGACCACCAGGCAGCCCTCTCCGGCCAGGGCTGCCGTCATGCGCGCATAAAGCTGCTTCAGTTCCTCATCCCGACCGACGGGCGGCTGCTGCCACTGCTGAAAACGGGCCTGCGCCTGGGTGACGGCCGTTTGCTCGGCCAACACCTGGTAAATCAAGACCGGCTCGCGGTGGCCTTTCAGTTCCATTGGCGGCAGCGGTTTACTGATGATGTGCGGCTGTACGCGCCCGGCCGTTTCGGCATCAACCAAAATGCCGTCCGGGGGGCAAATTTGGGTTAAGCGAGCCGACAGGTTGACCATGCGCCCCACCACCGTATACTCGCGCCGGTTCAACGAGCCAACCGCCCCGGCAAAAACACGGCCCACCGTAAGACCAATGCGTTGGCACCGAATAAAGTCGGGCCGCTGCCGCTGCATGGCCAGGGCACAGCGCAGCCCCTGCCCTGGCGCATCCGGGGCCACCGGCGCGCCCAACAAAATCTGCAGATGACTGCCTTTCTCACCCATCAACACCCGGTTCACCCGGCTGTTGGCACCACCATAACGCTGCACCATTTGCCAGGCCCATTGGTAATAAGCTTGCAGTTGTTCACCCGCTGCCGGACCAGCAAAATTGATGCCTTCAAACTGGACAAACATGGAGGTCACGGAGCGATGCTCAGAGATCGATTGGCTGCTGCGGTCTTGCAGGCGTTCAAACAGGGATGGGGGGATAAAGGCGGGAACGGCCGTTATCAGGCGCATCAAAGCCGGTTGTTCGTACGCTTCCCAATAAAAACCTTCCTGAGCATTAGGCACAGGCGGCAGCTCATCGACCAGGCGAAACGGGGCATCGGCGGGCAGGGAGGCGGCCTGAAGCGCCGCCTGGCTGGCCACAACCTGTCCGGCTGCCGCCTGCATTTGGGCGGCAACGGCTTCATCAACGGCCGTTCCCGCCAGCACAAACTCCATATTGTCGCCATTCCCCACAAGCATTTCCAGGCAACGGCCGTAGCCCACCCCAATCTTAATGGAAAGCGTGTAGCTGTCTTCAGCCTTCGCCTGCATCATGTTGAACTGGGCAAAATTGGTCTGCATCAGGCTCTGCATAAACTGGGCCGAGGCCAAAGCCCGTGAAGCCGCCCGGCCATCCATGTCGGGGAAATAAATCATCATGGCATCGCCGTGAAAATGGCTAACGGCCCCGCCTGCGTCATGAATGGCGTTGATAAGCGAGGTGAAGGTCATCAGCAAGGCCCGGCTGAGCGCCTCTGTGCCCCGCGCTCCGTTCACTGCCAATGCCTCGGCCATAGGCGTAAAACCAGACATATCGGCAAACATGGTGGCCGCTTTGATCGGTTCCGGCCGGCCGGGTACCAGCAGCTCATCCTGCAAAATTTTTCGCGTCAGAGTAACAGGGATATAGGCCGACAGCCGCTGAGCCAATGTGCGAAGCTGGCCGGTAGTACCTTCAAGCGTAGACTGGGGGGGAAGTGATAAACTCATGACTACGGTGAATTATAAGGAATGCACTGGTAAACAACGAACAGTTTCCTCTTTCTTCTCTCCTCTCCAATGGTATGCTCACCGCGGGGGCTATTTTTGACTGTATCCCCAATTTATTACAGGCTTTATGACGCCGGGCAAACTTTGGGAATGCGGATTGACCAGGTCGTGAAACGTGATTTTATTTTGTCACGCATCACGTTTCACGTTTTACGCAGTCGCTGACAACTGGAAAATAACCGTTGCTAGGATAAACTAAGGTCAATGGTAAATGGTCCGTCCTCTTCTCCCCCGCCAGCAGATGATTCCGTGGCCCGGCAAACGGCCGTTGGCTCCACCTACACCATCGCCGCCTCCGCTGTTACGCTAATCATTGGGTTTACCCGCTCCGTCATTTTGGCCCGGCTGCTCTTCCCGGAAGACTTCGGCCTGTTTGCCCTGGCTTTCTTTTTTGTGCGGCTGCTGGAACGGGTGCAGATGTTTGGCTTTACCTCGGCATTCATCCATAAACACAATCATAGCGAAGAAGAAGCAGCGGCTCACTTCATTTTGCGCCTGGGGGCAGGCGTGCTGGTGCTGGGTTTGGCACTGCTGCTGACGCCCATCCTGCCCCGCTTCTACCCGGATGATCCGCTGCTGGGGCCGGTGATTGTGGTGTTAACGGCCGTTCGCCTGCTCACCGCCTTCAATGCCACTCCTAAAACTATCCTGGCCAAGCAGCTTCAGTTCCGCCGCATCTCTGTGCTGAAGGTAGGCGGATCGGCATTGGCCTTTGTCTGGGCCATCTGGCTGGCTTGGGCCGGCTATGGCATTTGGGCGCTGGTGGCCCAGGAAGCCAGCCTGGTGGTGATGGACTTTTTGGGACTGTGGCTGCTGAAACGGCCGTGGACCCCCAGCCTCAGAACCAGCCGCGAACCGATTCGCTACTACTTCCGGTTTGGCAAATTCCAGTTTGTGACGCAAAACATCGCCCTGCTGCTGGACACCTTTGACGATTTCTGGATTGGCACCTTTTTAGGCAGCACGCCGCTCGGCTTTTACGCCAAATCGTACGAATTTGCCCGCTATCCCCGCGCCGTCGTCGGCGAGCCGATTAGCAATGTCTTTTTCCCCGTCTTTGCCCGCCTGCAAAACAAGCGGGAGCAGTTGTCGCGCGCCTTTTTTCGCGTGGCCAGCCTCCTGGTGCGCGCCGGCTTTTTGTTTGCCAGCCTGTTTGTCCTGGTCACGCCGGAGTTCATCCGCCTCTTTTTGGGCGAGAAGTGGCTGCCGATGCAGCTAACGTTTCAGCTCATGCTGCTGTACACCTTGCTTGATCCGCTGCTGCTGGTGGTGACCCAGTTGGTAACGGCCGTTGGCGAACCACAAACGCTCACCAAAGCACAAATCTGGCAGATGGTCTTCTTCGTGCCCGCCGTCATTTTGGCCAGCGCCTGGTTTGGCATCGAAGGGGTGGCCGTCATGGCCAATGTGATGCTGCTGCTGGGCATCGTGCTCATCCTGCCCCGCTTGCGTCACTTTGTCGATTTTTCACTGCGGCAGATGATCGCCATTCCCACCCTGGCCGTCGTTGTGGGTCTGCCGCTGACGCTGCTGCTCATGGAACTGCTGCCCGCCGCCCATCCCGCGGTTACGCTGCCGCAAAAAGCGCTCAGCCTCAGCGCTATTTACCTTCTAATTTTGCTAATCTTTGAGCGCAGCCAACTGCAAAAAAGCGTCGATCTTATATGGGAATTACTGCGCCATAACCAACCGCAAAGCGCGCAAAGAACGCAAAGGAATTCATAGAAAATCTTTGCGTTCTTTGCGTCCTTTACGGTGAAATTAAACGTATGGACCTAAATCACATAAGCGTCATGACCACAACTTATAACGGAATGCCGTTTTTACAAGAAGCGGTGGCGAGCGTGCTGGCGCAAACGGCCGTAACCCTGCAATACATTGTGGTAGATGACGGTTCGACGGACGGGACGGCCGTTTACCTGCAATCGCTCACCGACCCGCGCCTTACCGTTTTGCAGCCGGGCCGTGTGGGCCGGGCCAACGCGCTCAACCTGGCCGTGCAGGCCGCCACCGCCCCCTTCATCGCCAATCTGGACGCCGACGACGTGATGCTGCCTGGGCGATTGGCCGCGCAAGCAAACTTCCTGGGACAAAATCCAGATGTGGGGCTGGTGGGCAGCGCCGTCGAGTGGCGGACGGCCGACGGCCGGCAAGAAACCCGCACCTTTTTGCCCGATGATGCCCGCCTGCGCCAACGCCTTTTTACCGGCTATCCGTTTGTGCACAGCGCCGTCATGTACCGCCGCGCCGCCATTGAACAGGCAGGCGGTTTTGACCCGACCCTGCCCTGCGCGTTAGACTATGATTTGTGCTGCCGCATCGCCCTCCACACCCGGCTGGCCAATTTGCCGCAGCCGCTGGTGCTGCGGCGGGTACATGGCGGCAACTTTTTTATGCAGCAGATTTCGCCGGGCCAATACGTGCGGGCGCTGTGGCATATTAAATGGAATTATTGGTTGGCGCGGGGACGGCCGTTCACCCTCCTGCCCCGTCTTATCGCCACCACCATCGTCAGCGGAGTACGTAAATGGCGCAGTTAACGTCCGAATTTGGACAACATGGTTCACTCCAGCGGCTGTCATGGAACGGACAGCAGTGGATTCACCCCTGGGGGCTGGAAATGGCCGACGCCCACAGCTTTTTTAGCCTGGAAACGGGCGGCTGGGACAACCACGCCACGATTTTGAACCAGCAAACCAACCGCACTCACTGCGAAAACCAGCTCAAGCTCGATATGCGTGAAGGGCATTGGCAGCTCGTTTGGGGCACCACGGTATCGGAAACGGCCGTGCAGCGTGCCGCTTCTTTCACCGCCCTGGCCAACGGCTGGGCGATGGATTTTGTAATGCGTTTTGCCTTTCGCCGGTCGGCCATTACGCATGCTGAAATTGCCAATCAAACAATTGTCTGGGACGGTGCCAACTATTACCATCAATATCCGGTCCAAAGCGTGGCTCTATTTCACGGGCCAAGCCAGATTAAAATTGGCGTAGACGCTGCTGAATTCCCGGCCGACTGGCAGCAGGTGATGTACGTGCGCTGCTCGCCGCAGGAAGACGCCTGGATTGTGCATCTGCGGCTCCTGCCCCGGCAATGGCCACGCGAAGTCCTCAAGCTGCGGCTGACCGGCAATCGCCACGCCGTGCTGCCCAGCGTTTTTGGCCGCCTGCTGCGGCTGTGGCCCCGCCTGGAAGCCCACCTGCGCTACGCCGGTGAATTTAAGCGGTTCAACTTTGGCCGCATCAAGGAAATTCCCATCAACTTTGTGCCACGCCACACCCGATTTACCCTGGCTGCAACTACGCGCTTCTTGTCTGCTTGAAACTAGGACTGGCAGTCCTGCTTTGCGCTACCGTAACAACTCGCTAGTTAGGACTGCCAGTCCTGAAATGCCTATGAACGAACCAGCAGCAATACAAACCACCGCTTATCAAATCGCCACCTGGCTGGCCCGGCAGGTTAGTGACGACGGCTTCCCCGCCCGCAGCTTTTATGGGGAAGCATTTACTTTGTGGCTGTGGCAATTTTTCCCCGGCGAATTTGAAGACGCGGCCAACAAGCTGCATCCTATTGCCCTGCGCCAGCTCACCCGGCAGGACATGGCGGCCCATCCTGAATTTAACGCCTGGGCACTACTGCATCTTTGCCGGCAAACTGGCCAACCGATTCAGGCGTTAATGCCCCAACTGCCCCAATTGAACAACACCCCCAACAGCAACTGGCTGCTGCTGGGCACGCTGGTCCGTTTGATGTGGAATCAGCAAAGGGGCGAAAAGATACCGCTCTGGCGGCTGCGCTGGCATACCCGGCTGCTGCTGGCCATGCAGCAGCAAGCCGATGGCCTCATTCGCGACGACCGGTTGATTTCACGCCGGCTGCCGCTGCCATTTCCGTACGGCCGTACCACTCCCCTCCGCCTGCAAAAAATGCTCCATTTGCAAAAGCTCTCCCTGCAATACCACTGCTTCTCCCTGGTGCTGCTGTGGGACATCTTGCAGATCACCGGCTGGGGCTTTGTGAAAACGGCCGTGCAGCGCGGCCATCAAGCCATCGGCCGCTTCATTTTGGCCAACGGCGACACGCTGTACATCGGGCGCGGGCAGCAGCAGATTTTTGGCTACGGCGCACTGATCTACTTTTTGGCAGCGTTGGCTGCGACGGGCAGACAGGCAGCAGCCGGACAGCTTGAGCAGGTGTGGGCGTTTGTGCAGGCGTTTCAGCGGGAAGACGGCCGTTTCCCCCTGGTTTTACGCCCCGGCGAAAGTGGCTATCCGAAAATTGTCGATACAAGCGATCCATGCTGGCTGGGCTGGTATGGCTACAACAACTTGTTCGACTACCTGCCCTTTTTGGGCGTCATGCTGGCCCGCGCCGCACAATTGCAGAGTGAGTTTACGCCAGCATCTGTCCCTCACCACCGGCAGCCGGTTGAACTCACGCCGCAGTTTGCCTTTGTGCGCCAGCCGGCGTGGCAAATGACGCTGGCGGCCCCCGGCGGTGCGCTCAGCCAGGACCAGCCGATGCCCTATCTTTGCCTGCACGGGCAATCCATCCTGCCCTGCTTTGGCGGCGAGGAAGGGGACGACAAGCCGTACCGGTTGACGTTGCTGCCGCTGCCGTATCTGGGTTTGGGCAACGGCCGTTTCCTCTTTTTGCGCCACGAAATGAGCTGGCAATTTATCCAGGCCAACCTTCAGCCACCGATTTTGCTCATTGGCCGCTGCCGCTGGGGCCGGCTGCTACGTTACTTCCGTTGGGAGGCAAACAAAATTGTGATTGAGGACAGCCTTACTTTGCACGCCAACCGGCTGCCGGCCGGGGTAGAAACAGTTTATCCATTGGTTTTTACGGCGTTTGAGTTGGCGGCATTGGCAGACGGCCGTTTTCAAATCACCCCATCTTCCGTACCTGCCATCCTCACGTTGAAAGGCCAACAAGGTAAACTGGATATTTTGCCCGGATACACACCTGCCGGCTCGACACAAACGGTGCGCGAGGCGCTGCCGTGGCCCATCAGCCAAACCAGCTTCCAGCGTCGCTACACGATAAGCTGGACGGAGCAAACATGAGCCGCCCTGCCGTTTTGCTGCTGACCAACACCCCCGCACCTTACCGGCTGCCTGTTTTTGCCGCTCTGGGCAAAGAAGTCGATTTAACCGTGCTTTACTGCGAACCGCGCCAGCCGGATCGTTTGTGGCAGGTGGATGTGGCGGATACGGCCGTACCTCATCAATTTCTCCCCAACCGCACCCTGCCACTGCCCGGTCTGCCCCTTACGTTTAATCCGGGATTTGGCCAACTGCTGCGCCAGACCCGGTTTGATTTGATTGTTGCCGGGGAAAATTTTAGCCACTTCCCAGCCGTTCTCACCGCTCAACGTGCCGCCCGGCGGCAAAATAAACCGTTTGTGCTGTGGTCTGAGGCGATTGATACGGCGTATGCCTCCGGCCATTTTGTCAGCAATCTTTACCGGCGCTGGCTGTACGGCCGTACCGACGTCTTCCTGGCTTACAGCAACGCCGCTAAACAATTTTTACTGCGGCGCGGTGCACAAGCAGAGAAAATTTTTCGCGGTTACCAGGTTGTCCCGGCAGAACAGTTGCCCCCACCCGCCCAAAGCAAAGCGGAATTAGGGTTGGCGGGCAAGCAAGTTGTTTTGTACGCCGGTTACTTTAACCAACGCAAGGGCGTGCCGCTCCTGATTCAAGCATTCAAAAAAGTGGCCCAGGATAATGACCGGCTGGTTTTGGTGGGAGATGGACCCGAGAAAAACAACCTGGAACGAATGGCGGGGGGAGACGGCCGTATTCAATTCCCCGGCTATTTGGAAAGGGCGCAAAAAACAAGCTGGTACACTGCGGCCGACCTGTTTGTGCTGCCCACGCTGCACGATCCGTGGGGGCTGGTGGTGAATGAAGCGATGGCCTTTGGCCTGCCCATCATCACCACAAAGGCGGCGGGCTGTGCCGAGTTGGTGGATGGCAACGGTCGTATCGTACCGCCTAACAATGTGCCGGCCCTGGCAGACGCCCTGCACACATTGTTGTCTGATCCAGACAAACGCGTCACAATGGAAAAGCGCAGTCGCGAACTGATCGCCCCCTACACGGTAGCCACCGCCCGCGACGCCTTCCTGAAAGTTATTAACTATTGTCTCAAGTGAAACATGTTTTTAGAGCGCATTGTTGTGCAGGAACGAGAAAATCTGTGTAATCTGCGTCATCTGTGGAAAAACCCGTGCGAATTTTGCTGTTGACCCCACTATATCCTCCCGCCGTTGGCGGTGCGGCCTCATACTTTGCCGATATTGTACCCTTGCTGGAGGAGGTGCCGCAGATCGAACAACTGGTGCTGCTCACCGAGCAGTTTCCCGGAGAGCCAAAAGAAACGATCACCGACAAGCTGACAATTTTACGCCTGCTGCCGACGCGGGTTTCGCGGGAACGGCCGTATGCCATGCACGCCCTCACCTATATGCAAACCCAGCGCTGGTTCCAACGCAAACTGGCCCGATTGGTTAAAACGCACCAGATCGATCTGGTCCATTTCCACACCCGCTTCCGGGGCAAATTAACGTATCGTGCTCTGGCCAAACTGCCCGTGCCCGTTCTGGCCGACTTGCGCGACAAAATGAGCGATCCGTCAGCCCTGGCTAAGTGCAGCCAGCATCTGCTCTGCTGCGCCCAAGGCGTGGCCAACTTTGCTGCTGAAGGCGGCTATCCGGTTGCGCAAACCACGCCCATTCCCATTCCGTTTGTCCCTCCGCAGCCGCTGCCCGAGCGGGTGCTTCAGGCAGCCCGCACTCATTTTGGCCTGGGGGAACGGCCGTTTCTGTTTTTCGCCGGAGACATGACCCAAAACAAAGGGGTATTCGAACTGCTCGATGCCTTCACCCACTGGCAAGAAGCCCATCCGGGCATTGACCTGGTGCTGGCCGGGATCAATCGAGAGGGACGGCCGTTTACCGAGCGGGTAGAACGAGTGCCACAAGTTCACTATCTAAGCCACATCCCCCACGCACAGGCGCTGGCGCTGATGCAGGCATCCGAGATGGTCCTGCTGCCGTCCCGCTCTGAGGGACTGCCGCTCACGATTTTAGAAGCGGTGGCATTGGGTAAAAAAGTGCTCTGCCCGCCCAACATCCCCGAGTTTGATGCCCATCTATCCGACTTTGTCCTGCCTGAAGTGACGATTGACGCCATTCTGGCAACATTGACCACCATCTGGCAAAATCCGGCCCAACCCAGCTATCCACTTGAGAACCACCGGGTAGAAGCCGTCGTTGCCAAGCTCTTACGGGTTTATGAAAAACTCCTACGTCCCTGATGCGCGCACGGCAACGGACCATTTCCCCGGCATCGGCCGCTACGTCAGTCACCTGGCCCGGCACCTGGTGCCCCTGCTGGATGCCAATGAACGCCTGCTGCTGCTGCACAATCCGCAAGCCAAAACAGGCTGGCAGCTCCCGGCGGCTCAAGAAAACGTGGAACGGGTGGCAACGGCCGTTTCCCCCTTTTCCCTGAGCCAACAATGGCACATTCCCCGCCTGCTGCGCCAGCTTAACGCCACTGTCTACCACAGCGCCTACTATCTGATGCCCTACCGCCCCGGCGTGCCCACGCTGCTGACGCTGTATGATCTCATCCCGGAGCAGTTCCCCCAACTGGTGTCGCTGCAGGCGCGGCTGCTAACCCGGCTGGCCACCCGGCTGGCGCTGCGGGCCGGCGATCATTTTCTGGCAATTTCAGAAGCCACACGGCAAGATTTTTTATCATATTATCCGCTTGCTCCGGCAGAGATAACGGCCGTTCCCCTCGCCGCCGATGAGCAATTTAAACCACAGTCGGAAACGGCCGTTGCTGCCGTGCGCCAAAAATTGAAACTGCCTGAACAGTACGTCCTGTACCTGGGCATCAACAAGCCGCACAAGAACCTGGAACAACTGGTGGCGGCGTGGGCGACGGTCACAAGTAAACTGCCGGAGACCCCGCTGCTGCTCATCGCCGGGGCCTGGGACGAACGGTACGGTGGGGTGAAAACGGCCGTCGCCCACCACAACCTTTCAGAGAAAGTCCACTTTTTAGGCCGCGTGCCAGATGCGGATTTGCCTGCCCTGTACAGCGGAGCAGCATTGTTTGTTTTTCCCAGCCTGGTGGAAGGGTTTGGTTTACCGGTATTAGAGGCGATGGCTTGCGGAACGGCCGTTGCCTGTTCCCACACCTCCAGCCTGCCCGAAGTTGGCGGAGAAGCAGTTGCCTATTTTGATCCCACAAACAGTCAGGAAATTGCCTCAGTTTTGATTGCTCTTTTGCAGGACAAAGAAAAACGGGAAGGGCTGGCAAAAAAGGGTTTATTGCAAGCAGCACAATTTTCTTGGGAGGAAACGGCCGCAGCCACCCTCACCCATTACCGCACCCTTGCAAAATTGTCATTCTGACCGTAGGGAAGAATCCCACCGGGTAGACTCTTTTCTCTGTGTCTATGCGTTGAAAAATCATTTCTGGAGCTGGGATTCCGGCAGCAAGGCCCGTAGTTGGGAGACCACCATCTCCATCGCCACCTTGTTCAGGCCGCCGTGAGGGATAATCACGTCGGCAAATCGCTTGCTCGGCTCCACAAACTTCAGGTGCATGGGGCGCACCGTCTCCAAATATTGCGTCACAACTGACTGTAGCGAACGGCCGCGTTCTTCAATGTCTCGCTGCAGCCGGCGAATAAAACGAACGTCAGCATCTGTGTCCACATACACTTTGATGTCCATCAGCTCCCGCAGCCGCCGCTTGGTGAATATTAGGATTCCATCTACCAAAATGATGGGGGCCGGCTCCACAAGAATCGTCTCGTCTGTGCGGCGATCCGTGGTGAAATCGTAAACAGGCAACTGAATCGGCTTCCCTCTCAGAAGCTGTTTGATATGCTTCACCATCAGCTTCGTCTCCAGCGAATTGGGATGATCATAGTTAAGCTGGCGACGCTCCTCGGGAGTAAGGTTGGGCTGGTCACGATAATAGGCGTCGTGGGGCATGTAAGCGATTTGCGAGGCACCCACCGCTTCCAAAATCGCCTGGGCGACCGTCGTTTTGCCTGAGGCTGTCCCTCCGGCCACGCCAAACACAATCGGTCTGTTCGGTTCAAGTTTGGTCAATCCACTCATGGACGCAAATCATACCCTGCCCACCCCACATCGACAACGACCTACCCCTGCTAGTGTCATTCCCGCGAAGGCGGGAATCCACTCTCCAGTTTTCCATGAAGTTAATGCAATCGTAAGGGATGCCGTAAGCTTGACTGCCTAAATTTTGTGCATTAGAATTAGTTGATACGTCAACTTGTTGTGAATGCAACTATTTCCTTGCTTGAAGATTAACGGGATACGGCCGTACGCCACGGGAAGAAAGTGAACCAAACCTTGCCCCCCATCCGGGGCACCGCTTCAATCCACACCCCTGCACGTTCTGCCAGCACATTGCGCTGGCTGAAACTTATTTTTGTTAACCAAAACCGCTGACACCTGAGCAAGGTCTAGCGGTTTTTTTGTTTGAAGCAGATCCGAATTTCACTGAGACGAGAAGCATTTTGGAGGAAACATGAGTCAGAAGAAGTGGCAATTTCACATGAAATGGCATTTGCTTATCGGAGCCGGCCTGCTTTTGCTGCTGGTTGCCCCCCTGAACCTGGTCTTCGGTTCAGACGGGCTCGACTGGGTGATTGCCGGCAGTTTTCAGGATGATTGGTCGGTATCGTCAGCCTGCGGCGACTGGAACAACGCCTGCGCTGAAACAACCACAGAAGATACCGATGGCGACGGCGTGCACCGGCTGATTGCCGATGGGCTGCCGGCCGGCAGCTATGAGTACAAAATCGTCGAATCGGGCAACTGGAACAACGCCCATCCCGCCGACAACGTAGCCCTGGCCACCGACGGCGGGCAAGTGCGCTGGTACTTCTTGCCCGGCGACAACCGCGTCGCCGACAACGTTAACCAATGCGTGGCTACCGTAGCCGGTGATTTTCAGAGCGAGCTAGGCGGCAACGACTGGTCGCCGGACAATCTGCGCACGATGCTGTGGCAAGAAGCACCCGGCAGCGACTGGTACAGCTTTACGGCCACCATCCCCGCCGGAAACTGGTTCTACAAAGTCGCCCGCAACGAAGCATGGGATGACAGTTTTCCAGAGAACAATGTCGCCCTGAGCCTGACGGCCGAATCCCCCGTCACCTTCCGCTACAACTGCGCCGACAACACAGTCGATCACGAAATTCAAACCACGGCCGATCCGGAATGGGTGGTTGCCGGCAACTTCCAGGATGATTTGCCCGTTTCTACCACCTGTGGCGAATGGAACAACGTTTGCGCAGAAACCGGCATGGAAGACAACAACGGGGACGGCGTTTACCGTTTTGAGGGGGACAATCTACCGGCTGGTGGCTACGAATATAAAATCGTCCAATTTAACAACTGGAACAATGCCCATCCGGCCGACAACGTGCCATTTACGGCCGATGGCAGCCAGATGCGCTGGTATTTCCAGCCTGGACCCAACAACGTGGCCGACAACGCCAATCAATGCATCGCCACCGTCGCCGGCAGCTTCCAGGATGAGCTCGGCGGGCCAGAATGGGCCCCAGACAACCTGCGCACGATGTTGTGGCAGGAAACCCCCGGCAGTGACTGGTACAGTCTCACGGCAACCATCCCGGCCGGCTTATGGGAATACAAAGTAGCGCGCAACGAAGCGTGGGACGAAAGCTATCCGGCCGGCAATGTTGTGTTGGATTTGGCCTCGGAAACGGCCGTTACCTTCCGCTACAACTGCACCGACCACACTGTCGAAGACAGCATCAACAACCCCGGCGATGGGGCCAGCAACGACAACGACATCTGGTGGAACGATCTGGGGCATGACAGCCGCGACACGCTGTTCCGCACCCCGGGCGGCGCTGTGGAGGCCGGTACTCCCGTGACTCTGCGGCTGCGTGCCGCCAGTAATGATCTCACCGGGGCGCAGGTGCGCGTCTGGGATGACCGCTTAAACGTGCAAATGCTGCTCAACATGAGCCGCGTCGCCGACGACGGCACCTACGAATATTGGCAGGCCACCGTGCCCGCCAGCGCCGAGCCCACCATTTACTGGTATCGCTTCATTGCCCAGGATGGAACGGCCGTTGCCTACTACGAAGATGACGCCAGCCGCAACGGTGGCTGGGGCCAGACCTTTGGCGACAGCCAGGATTATAGTTGGCAACTCACCGTCTACGATCCCACCTTCCAAACGCCGGATTGGGTGAAAAACGGCATCATGTACCAGATTTTCCCCGAGCGGTTCCGCGATGGCGATCCGGCAAACAACACGCCCGCCGGCAGCTTCCATTACGACATCCCCGGCGGCAGCATCGTCCGCTCGGGAGACACCGACTGGAACACGCCGATTTGCGATCCGCGCGATGAGAATGAATGCTTCCAAATCTACGGCCAGAACTTCTACGGCGGCGATTTGCAGGGCATCATCGACAAGCTGGATTACCTGCAAGATTTGGGCGTGACGGTGATTTACCTGAACCCCATCTTCGAGTCACCATCCAACCACAAATACGACACCACCGATTTCGGTGTCATCGACGACAATTTTGGCGATCAGGCATTGTTTGAGCTGTTAGCCGCTGAAGCCAACAGCCGCGGCATTCGCCTGGTGCTGGATGGGGTGTTTAACCATTCGTCGTCAGACAGCATCTACTTTGACCGGTACAATCGCTACGCCTCCGAAGGCGCCTGCGAATCGGTCTCCAGCCCGTTCCGCGACTGGTATTACTTCTCGCCACAAACCGGCGGGCCGTGCGCCGGCGACACTACGTACGAATCCTGGTTTGGCTTCGACAGCCTACCCAAGCTCAACGCGGGCAACCAGGAGGTGCGCGACTACTTCTGGGCCGGTGGACCCGACGCCATTGGCCGCACCTGGATGCAGTGGGCCGACGGCTGGCGGCTGGACGTGGCCGGCGACGTCGATCCGGGCCTGACCAACGACCCCAGCAACGATTACTGGGAAGGGTTCCGCGACGCCGTGCATTCGACGAACCCAGATGCTTACATCGTCGGTGAAGAGTGGAACATTGCCACCGCCTGGACCCTGGGCCAGGAGTGGGATGCCACGATGAACTACCAGTTCGGCTCGGCCATCATGAGCTTCTGGCGCGACACCGATTTTGTGGACAACGACCACAATCCGGGCAGCTCCGCCGGGGTGTTAACGCCGCTAACCCCGTCGGAGCTGGATGCGCGGCTGCACAACCTGGAAGAACGGTACCCGCCAGAAGCGTTCCAGGCGATGATGAACCTGCTGGGCAGCCACGACACCAACCGTGCCCTGTTTATGCTGGATGAAAACACCGGCCTGCAGGACGACACTCTGTACGACGATCCCAACTACGACTGGAGCGACGCCATGACCCGTTTGAAGGGTGTGGTGCTGCTGCAAATGACAATGCCCGGCTCGCCTACCATCTACTATGGTGATGAGGTGGGTCTGGTCGGCCCGGTCACCTGGGACGGTTCGACCTGGCAGGATGACCCGTACAACCGGCTGCCCTACCCCTGGCTAGATGAGACGGGCACGCCGTTTTACGCTCATCTGCAATCGCAGAGCAGCCAGGATGCGCTGTTTAACTATTACCAAACGCTGACGACAGCGCGCAACAACTCTGCGGCGCTGCGCGTGGGCAGCTTCGATACGCTGCTGGTGGATGACGGGGCGAATGTGTACGCTTACGGCCGTCTCCTCCCCGACTATTCCGATGCCGCCGTGGTAGTTGTCAATCGGGCCACATCTGCCCAGGCAGTCACAGTAAACGTGAGCGGCTATCTGCCCATCGGCGCAACCTTCACCGATGCGCTCAACGGCGGAAGCTACACGGTAGACGCTTCTGGCAACATCGTGCTGAGCAGCGTGCCCGGCATGAGCGGCGCGGTGCTGGTTTTAGACGGCACTTTGAGTGCGCCTCCGGCGACAGTGACAGATTTGGTGGGAACGGCCGTTTCCAGCAGTGAAGTTTCTCTGAGCTGGAGCGCCGCTGCAGGGGCCACCAGCTATGACGTCTACCGCAGTTTGGTGACCGGTGGCGGCTACACACTCGTAGCCAACGTAACCGGCACCAGCTACAGCGACAGTGGCGTTACCGTGGCGACCAACTACTTTTACGTTGTCGTAAGTCGGGATGATGCCACCGGTCTTGTTTCCGGCAATTCCAACGAGGCAGCGGTCACGCCTGCGTACAGCATCGGCTGGGCCAACTTGCAGTGGCCGCCAAGCATCACCCACACCATCAGCGCCATCACCCGCACAGAAAACGTCTACGGACAAATCTGGATCGATGGCATTACCAGCCAACCTGGGGCAACACCCGGCCTGCTGGCCGAAGTAGGCTTTGGCCCAGTTGGCTCCACGCCCGATGACAGTTGGGCGTGGTCTGATATGGCGTTCAACACGGACGCGGGCAACAACGACGAGTATGTGGGCTCCATGTTGCCCGATGCGCTGGGCACGTTCTGCTACACCACGCGCTACAGCGGCGACGGCGGCGCCACCTGGTTCTACGCCGTGAACGGACCGGATGAAGGCAACCCCACCTGTCCCGGACCGTTTGGCGTACTGACAGTGGCGGCCAGCGCCGATACGACCGCGCCTGCTGCGCCGACCAATCTGGCCATTGCCGGCACCACCACGGGCAGCATCTCGCTGGCCTGGGATGCCCATCCCAACAGCGACGGCGATCTGTTTGGCTTTGAGCTGTACCGTGACGGCTCACGCATCGCCACCATTGCCGATGCAGCGGCGACAAGCTACACCGATACCAGCGTCTCGACAGGCGCGACCTACAACTACTATCTCGTTGCTTTCGACACGAGCTACAATCGTTCGTCGGCGTCTAACACGGTGGAAGCCACGGCTGAAGCCCGGACGGTGAGCGTCACCTTCCTGGTGGGCGTGCCGGCGTACACGCCGGGCACGGTTTACATCGTGGGCGATCTGCCGCAGTTTGGCCCGTGGAATCCAGGTTTGGTGCCGATGACGCAGGTTGACGCCACCACCTGGAGCTACACGCTGGACATTTTGGACGGAACGGCCGTGCAATACAAGTTCACCCGCGGCAACTGGGAAACGGTTGAAGCGTGGGGTTCGATCACCGGGCTGACCAACCGGGAAATGACGGTGAGCTACGGCAGTAACGGCACCCAACTGGTGGACCTGACGGCCACCGACTGGGGCAATGGTCCAGACGACACCAAGGCAGTTCAGTTGTGGCGCGATCCCATCGTGACGGCTACAGAGCCAGCCGACGGGGCTGTGGATGTGCCGGTGGATACGCCCGTTTCCCTCACCTGGAGCCTGCCGATGGACGCCGGAACCAGTTTTGATGTTTCCGGGCCAGGAGGCAGCGTTAGCGGCA
>CALBTC010000188.1 GCA_937967805.1 uncultured Anaerolineaceae bacterium | reverse complement strand
ACTATAACTACACCCTCCTATTTCCAATTCTTGGCTGGTATGTAGAATTTAATTCACACAACAACTATGTCGATATCGTGGCCCAAACCGGCATCTTGGGACTGATCTGCTTCATCTGGTTTGTGGTGGTGACCTGGCAGCTAGGCTGGCGCTTGCGTAAGCAGGTGCCCAAAGATGGCTTTACCCAGGCATTTGTTTATGGAACGTTGGGTGGATTGGCCGGTACCGTAGCCGCCGGCATGTTGGGTGATTGGGTTTTGCCGTTTGTATACAATATTGGCATTTTTGGCTTGCGGTCAAGCATTTATGCCTGGCTGTTCCTCGGGGGGCTCGTTGCCATTGACCAGATTCGGCGGGCTGGTGGTTCCCTGGACTAAAAACGGTAACGATGCAGACCCTAAGGGTTTGCACTTGACAAGTTTGCCTTATGAAAGACCAAATCCTTAGGATCTTATCAGGCAAACAGGAAAAAAAACAGATTTAATTTGGCTGAGCAGAAAAAAACTCAGCTTATTTTTGAAAGGTGACACTATGATTGGTCAATTATTCACCGTCGCCGGTGAAGAATTAAAGTACGGCTATGTTTATCTTAAGCACCAAATTGGCAGCACGCAGCACAGCCGGGCCAAAGTGCTGGTGAATGGCAGTCCCAAATCCGGCACCACCTGGATGCTTAAGATGATTGCTTCGCTGCCCGGCTATGAAGACATTGGCAATTATTACGGCGATGTGCAGAAATATCATGGCACTCAGCCGGGGCACGTGGTGCATGGGCATGATGCCTACACGCCGGAGCTGAAAAACATCTTGCTGGATGAAGGCATTAAAGTGATTTTGATGCTGCGCGACCCGCGTGATCAGCTTGTGTCGCGCATGTTTCACGTTAAGCGCAGCACCAATCACGCCTGGCATGACCGGATGAAAGAGATGGACAATGACGAGGCGTTGATGCTGTGCATTGAAGGGCGCGAAAAGTTGCCTAGCATGCACGACATGATTGCCCTGGCTCAATCCTGGATCAACGGCAATGCTGAGGCGCTGGTTGTCCGTTATGAGGAGCTGCTGGCCGACACGGTGCCCCACTTTAGCGCCGTGCTGGATTATTTGGGGATTCGCAATAGCAATGGCCTGGCTGAAGTAATTGTAGAACGGAATCGCTTCGCCCGGCTGTCAATGGGCAAGCGCATCTGGCAAAGCCAGCGCAAGCCCGGCCAGGAAGATACCAACTCCCATTTCCGCAAGGGCATTGTGGGCGATTGGCGTAACTATCTGAAACCAGAACACATTCAACGGTTTAAGGAGCTGTGTGGCCAGCAGATGATCGAACTGGGATACGAGCAAGATTTAGAGTGGTCGTAACGGAAATATGAAACTGTCGATTGTTATCGTTAGCTGGAATACAAGAGAGTTACTGAAAGCATGCCTGAGCTCGGTTTATGCTTTCCCGCCTGACCAGCCGTTTGAAGTTTGGGTGGTCGATAATCAATCAAAAGATGACACGGTGACGATGGTGTGTGAACAGTTCCCCCAGGTAGAACTCATTGCCAGTGATGAAAATCTGGGCTTTGCCGGCGGCAATAACCGGGCCATCCCGCACTGCCGGGGTGAATACGTGCTGCTGCTAAACCCGGATACCGAAGTGAAGCCAGATGCGCTTAACGCGCTGGTGGCTTTCATGGACGCGCATCCGGAAGCGGGAGCGGCAGGTTCGCGGCTGTTAAATGGCGACGGCACGCTGCAACCTTCTTGCCATCCCCGGCCGACCTTAAGCCGTGAATTTTGGCGCATGTTTTACCTGGACGCCGTGGTGCCGTATGGCAGCTACGATATGCGCAAGTGGGATGTTTCACAACCGCGCGAGGTGGATGTGCTGATGGGGGCTTCTTTGCTGGTGCGCAAAACGGTGCTGGATACGGTTGGCCTGCTGGATGAAGGGTATTTTATGTATTCGGAAGAGGTGGATTTGTGCTTCCGGCTGCAGAAGGCCGGCTGGAAGCTGTTCTGGGTACCGCAGTCGCAAGTGGTTCATTATTGGGGGCAAAGCGCCAAGCAGGTATTGGCCGAGATGTTCTTGCAGCTTTATCGGGGCAAACTGCGCTTTTTTCGCAAGCATTATGGCTGGTTGACCGTGGCCCTTTACAAGGTTGTGCTGGGGCTGGCGGCGATATTGCGACTGGTGCTGGCGCCATTGGTCTGGCTGCGCAAATCGGACAATAGTGACGGTCAACTTCATTTGGCGCGGCATTACGGCCGTCTCCTCATCACCCTCCCCAGTATGTAAGGTAATCCTTATGCGCATTTTGTTTCTCACCCAGATTATTCCTTATCCGCCCAATGCCGGACCGCGCGTAAAAACGTGGCACGTGCTGCGCTATTTGCATGAGCGCGGCCATGACGTGACGCTGGCCTCTTTTGTCCGTGAAGAAGAACGGCCGTACCTATCCAAGCTGGATGAAGTGTGTACGGCCGTGCACACCGTGCCCATCAACCGTTCCCGCGTGGCCGACGTGGGCTATTGGCTGCAAAGTCATCTGTCAGGACGGCCGTTCCTCATTGAGCGCGACGATTTAAAAGGGATGCGCCAATTGGTGCAGCGCCTGCTGGCCGAACAGGAATTTGATGTGGTCCATGCCGACCAGCTAACGATGACCCAGTTTGCGTTGGATGCCAAAAAGTTGGGTGGGGGGAAACGGCCGTACATCATTTTCGACGCGCATAACGCCACCTGGTCCATTTGGGAGCGAATGCGCCAAAATGCGCCCTCGTTCCTCAAACCCGTTTACCAAATTGAAGAAAATCGCATCAAAAAATATGAAGGGATGCTGGTGGAACAGTTTGACCACACGATGGTGGTCATTGACCCGGACCGGGACTTGCTGCTGGCCGGGGTGCAAAATGGGAATACGGCTGAACTAAACGAGCGCATCAGCTCCATTCCGATAGCCGTGGATGCTCAGGTTTTGCAACCGGTTCAGCGTAAAGCAGGTTCGCGCAACATCCTCACGCTGGGCACGCTGAGCTACCCGCCCAACGCCGACGGCATTCGCTGGTTTTTGCAGGAGATTTTCCCGCTGGTACAGCAGCAGGTGCCGGACGTAACCCTCACCGTCATCGGCAAAAATCCGCCGGCCGATTTTGTGCAGATGGCCGAACAGTCTGGCGGGGCGATTGCGGTGACGGGCTACGTGGATGATTTGACGCCGTACATGGAAGCGGCCGCTTTGATGGTGGTGCCGGTGCGGGCGGGCAGCGGCATGCGCGTGCGCCTGCTGGAAGCGTTTGCCCGGGCCATGCCTACGGTAACCACGACGATTGGTCTGGAAGGGATCATCGCCGAGGCGGACAAGGAGATTTTGCTGGCGGACGATCCGCAAAGCTTTGCTGAAGCCACGGTGAAGCTGCTGAACGATCCAGAGTTGCAGGAGATGTTGGCGGTGAACGGCCGTCAACTGGCCGAAGCCCGTTACGATTGGCGGGCGGTGCTCAAACAAATGGATGCAGTCTATGCCAATGCGTCCGCCAATGCGGAGACAAAAAACTATGCCTGACAGGCTGGAACAACTTCTAAAAAATCCCCGGCGCGTGCTCGTGGGCAT
>CALBTC010000187.1 GCA_937967805.1 uncultured Anaerolineaceae bacterium | reverse complement strand
GACGTGATCAACGTCAACAGCCCGCTGCGCTTTGACGAGCGGATGCTGGGCGGGCTGCTCACCTACGCCCGCGCCGGGCAGGTGACCTTCATCACCCCGTTCATTTTGGCCGGGGCGATGAGCCCGGTGACGATGGCCGCCGCCCTGGCCCAGCAAAACGCCGAGGCGCTGGCAGGCATCGCCCTGACCCAGCTGGTGCGGCCCGGCGCGCCCGTGATTTACGGCGGCTTTACCACCAACGTCGATTTGAAGAGCGGCAGCCCCGCCTTTGGCACGCCGGAAGGGGCGTGGGCACTGCTGGTGGGCGGCCAACTGGCCCGCTTTTACAACCTGCCGTATCGTGGCAGCGGCAGCCTGACCAACGCCCAATCGCCCGACGCCCAGGCCGGCTACGAAACGATGTGGAACCTGTGGCCCGCCGTGCTGGCCCACACCAATCTGCTAATGCATTCGGTCGGCTGGCTGGAAGGTGGCCTGACCGCCTCATTTGAGAAGTTTATCATTGATTTGGAAAATCTGGCGATGTTCCGCCATTTTTTGGCCGGGTTTGCCGTGGATGACAACAGCCTGGCCCTGGAGATGATTGCCGAGGTGGGTGCGGGCGGGCATCACTTTGGCACGGCCCACACCCAGGCCCGGTTCCAGACAGCGTTTTACCAATCGTCGCTGGCGGACCGGCAGGGGTACGACAGTTGGGTGCAGGCAGGCGAGAAGGATACGGCCGTTCGCGCCCAAAAAATCTGGCAAACAATGCTCAAACAGTACGCACCACCACCCCTCGATCCGGCCGTTGCCGAAGCGCTGCACGACTTTGTGGTCCGGCGTGAGCGGGAGCTGATGGGACAGAATTTGTATGAGTAGCGGAGATTGGTCCAATCTTGGAGATTGGACCAATCTGGATGGTGATCCATGACCAAATTTTTTGCTTATGATGAAGTGACCTGGCCGGAAACGGCCGTCCTCCCCCGCACCACCCCGCTCATCATTCCGCTGGGGACGGGGTATGATTTGGCGCGGTTGGCGGACTGTTTGGGACAGCCGGAGCGGGTGGGGCTGCTGCCGGCGCTGCCGTTTGGCTGGCGGGGCAGCGGGCTGGCGGTGGGCGAGGGGTTGTTAACGGCCGTCTTGCAAAACCTGCTCAACAGCCTGCGCGAAGACGGCTTTACGCGCGTCTTTGCCCTGCTGCCCCAGGACATGAACCTGGGATTGCATGACCAGGTGATTGTGCTGCCACATCCATCGCAGATTACGCCTGTGCCTTTGCTGCCGCCTGCCAGCGAGGTGGGCAAGGTGGTAATTATTCCCATCGGGCACACGGAGCAGCACGGCTACCATTTGCCGTTGTCTACCGATAATTTGATTATTGAGGCGATTGGGCAGGGGGTGAGTACGGCCGTACCCGACCACGCCATTACCTTACCCACCTTTCCCTACGGCGTGAGCACCCACCGGCAGGCGTTTGCCGGGACGCTCAACGTGCAGGGGCGCGCCTTTGAAGATTTCTGGCTGGCGGTGGTGGACGGGCTGGTGGGACGCGGCTTCGACCGCTTTTATTTGATGAGCGGGCATGGCGGCAACTGTTCCTTCTTGGTCAACGTGGTGAAATATGCCGGGGAGCGTCACCGCCGCATCTTTTGCGCCACGGCCTGGCTGCACACCTCCGGCCACATCGCCGGGCCGGTGGTGCAGGCAACGCGCCTTTCAAAACGAGGCGGCATGGGGCATGCGGGCGAGCTGGAAACGGCAATGATTTTGCACCTGCGCCCCGACCTGGTGCAGCAGGAAAAGGCGGTGGACGAAATTGAGTTCATCAGCACGCCGAGCTACTACATGGATTGGATAGAAGGCGGCGAACTAATCGCCAACCCACCCTGGGACGACGACACGGCCACGGGGGCATATGGGGCGGGCAGTGTGGCAACAGTGGAAAACGGCCGTTGCTGGCTGGAAGCAGGCATTGCCGAAAAAGTAGCCCACGTCCACGAGATTCATGAGCAACACACCCGCCGTGAAGCCCGGCGCAACGCGGGGTTTGGGTTGTGGGGGAGGAAGGAGTGAAGTTTTTTTGGGTGAGATTCTCTCAGAGGCATCATCAGAGCAAATTTGTTTTATTCAGCAATTGCTTGCAAGTCAGGAAGATTCTTCTGATTCAGTTAGTTTGCTGGTTAGGAATTGAGGGTTTTGCCTGAGCTGTTCGTATGCCCAAGGCTGTATATTGTAAGCGAATTTATGTACTCTCCCTAAATTTGATGAGCGATACAAAATCCCTTTACTCTCTAAGCCTCCAACAACACCGTCGGAGGGTGCAAAATAGGCCGTTTGGGTCTGTTTGAAAACATAGTTGACAAGGTATTTACATTCAACGGGAGTCAAATTTTTTAGGATTTCAATTTCAGTTTCTTCCATTTTTCGTGCTCGATATTTCCCTTTTCCGATCCCAAATAACCACCCTCCAACAAAATAAATCAAACCACAAAACGCAATGAAAAAACAGGCAAAAGCAATAGATCCAATTGCTTCAATTTGATTATCACGAAGTTCTTTGACGTAGAAAGTTTCGAGTAAACTGTCGGGCAAAGTCAGGAGAAGCAGTCCCCCAAATCCTAAGAAGAAGGCGATTACAAATACTCGGTAGGAAAATATGATATCTTTGAGTTCTTTTATAGTTGTTGAAATTGCACCGAAAATTTCCATTGTTTTCCCTTACCAATGTCGGTCGTAACTATACAGGGGTGAGGTCAGGCACAAGAATATCGCCAGACCAGACAGAAGC
>CALBTC010000186.1 GCA_937967805.1 uncultured Anaerolineaceae bacterium | reverse complement strand
CTGGCGAACGATACGGCAAACTGCGGCGCGTCCGCAACCGGTACAACCACGCGGTGAATGGCTACTTTTTATGCGATCGCGGCCGTTACGGTTACGAATTTGTCAACAACGACAGGCGCATCCGCCAACCGCTGCTACGGGATCGGCTGACGGGTGAGCACACGGCCGTTTCCTCCCCAGAAGCATTGGCACACATGCAAAAACTCATGCCCGTTCCTGAAAAAGTGATCGGCATCGGCTCCCCCCGCGCCTCGTTGGAGGCCAACTTTGCCCTGCGCCAGCTGGTGGGAGCGGAACGATTTTACGATGGTGTGCCCACGCGAGAGGCGGAGTTGGTGGATACGGCCGTCTCCATCCTGCAAAACGGTCCCGCCCGCGCCGCCTCCCTGCACGATGCCGAGCAGGCCGACGCCGTCCTGATTTTGGGCGAGGATGTGACCAACACCGCCCCCCGGCTGGCGCTGGCGCTGCGACAGGCGGCGCGAAACCGGCCGCAAGCCCAGGCGGAAAAATTGGACATTCATTTGTGGCACGATGCGGCCGTTCGCGAACTGGTTCAGCAAGATCGCGGACCGTTTTTCGTGGCCACCACCGCCGCCACCGCTCTGGATGAAATTGCGATCGAGGCGATCCGCGCCGCGCCGGATGATCTGGCCCGGCTAGGATTTGCCGTGGCTCATGCGCTGGATGCCAATGCCCCGTCCGTAACAGATTTGCCTGATGTGTTACAGGATTTAGCAACAAACATTGCTGACAGTTTGCGCGGGGCGGAACGGCCGCTCATCGTCAGTGGCACCAGCAGCGGCAGCGAGGCCATTTTGCAGGCGACTGCCAATATAGCCTGGGCCTTGTCCTCGCCGGAGGGGCCGGCCGATTTGTCGCTGGTGCTGCCTGCGGCCAACAGTTTTGGGCTGAGTTTGCTAAATGGCCGACCGTTGCATGAAGCAGCGCAAAAGCTGCTGGACGGCACGGCCGAAGCCGTCATCATTTTAGAAAACGACCTCACCCAGCAAACGACGCCTGCCTTTGCCGATGCCCTGCTGCGGAACACGCCCAACATTGTTGTGTTGGATGGGCTGGAGACGGAAACGACTGCGGCGGCCGACGTGGTTCTGCCGGCAGCAACCTTTGCCGAGGGAGACGGCACGCTGGTCAACAACGAAGGCCGCGTCCAGCGCTTCTACCAGGTCTTTGTGCCACAGGATGACGATGTTCAGGAAAGCTGGCGCTGGCTGGGGCAGCTTGCGCCCGAACCGCGCTGGCAGTCGCTGGATGAACTGTTGCAGGCGCTGGCCGAAGCCGAGCCGATTTTTGCCCCGATTTTGCAAATTGCGCCACCGGCCGATTTCCGCATTCACGGCGAGCGCATTCCGCGCCAGACGCACCGCTACAGCGGCCGTACCGCCATGAACGCCAACAAAAACGTCCACGAACCAAAGCCGCCCGCCGACCCCGACACACCGCTTTCATTTTCGATGGAAGGATTTAAGGGACAGCCGCCGGCGGAGTTGGTGAGCCGCTACTGGTCGCCGGGCTGGAATTCGGTGCAGGCGCTGAACAAGTTTCAGGATGAAGTGGGCGGTTTGCTGCGCGGGCAGGACGGCGCGGGCAACGGCCGTCGCCTGATTGAACCGAATGAAGGGAAACGGCCGTCTTACTTCAACAATATTCCCCACCCATTCCAAAAGGAAGATGAGCAATGGCTCTGCGTACCGCTCTACCACATTTTTGGCTCCGAGCCGCGCAGCCGGGAGACGCCGGGCATTGCCGAGCTGGTGCCGGATGTGTATGTGGGTGTGGGGGAAACGGCCGTTTCCCAACTCAACCTTAAAGAAGGCCAGCCCATCAAACTAAAGCTCGGCGAAACCATTCTCACTTTGCCCTGTAAACCCATGCCTTTCTTGCCGGATGGTGTATTGGGCTTGCCGCATGGCTTACCCGGTTTGCAAGCCCTGCCGCTGCCTGCCTGGGCACAAATGGAGCCTGCCAATGAGTGAAACAGTTATCATCCTGCTGGTTGTATTTGGCGTGCTGATTGGTGCACTGTCGATTGCTGCCGGGCTGATCTGGGTGGAGCGGCGGCTGCTGGCCCTGTGGCAGGATCGCTATGGGCCGAATCGCGCCGGACCGTTTGGCCTGCTCCAGCCGCTGGCCGACGCCATCAAGCTGTTTGCCAAGGAAGATTGGACGCCGCCCTTTGCCGATAAGCCGGTCTTTATTTTGGCCCCGGCGGTGGTCATGGCTACTGCGCTGCTTTCCTTTGCCGTCGTGCCCTTCACGCCGCTTATCACCGTTGCCGACATGAACATTGGCCTACTCTTTTTCCTGGCGATGTCGGCGCTGAGCGTCTACAGCGTGATGCTGGGTGGCTGGGCCTCCAACAACAAATATTCGCTGCTGGGCGGCCTGCGGGCGGCGGCGCAAATGCTCAGCTACGAAGTGTTTATGGGGTTATCGCTGATGGGCGTAGTGCTGCTGGCCGGCTCACTCAACCTGGGCGACATCGTTGAGGCGCAGCGTGGATTGTGGTTTTTCATTCCCCAACTGCCCGGCCTGATTTTGTTTTTCATTGCCGGCCTGGCCGAAACGCACCGGCTGCCCTTTGATTTGCCGGAAGCGGAGAGCGAACTGGTGGCAGGCTACCATTCCGAATATTCAGGGATGAAATTTGGCATGTTTTTTGTGGGCGAGTACGTGGGCATCACGCTCATTTCAGCCATGATTGTGACGCTCTTTTTTGGCGGCTGGCTGGGGCCGGTGCTGCCGCCGCTGGTCTGGTTTTTGCTGAAGATGTTTCTCTTCATCGGCCTCTTTATTTTGCTGCGGGCATCGCTGCCCCGGCCGCGCTACGACCAGTTGATGGGCTACGCCTGGAAGCTGATGCTGCCCCTGGCTCTGCTGAATTTGTTGGTGACGGGCGGGATTCTGTTGGCGATTGGATGAAGGGATTTATCCGCAGATTACGCAGATTAGGGATTAGTAAGGAATGTTTGCACGAATGAGTTTTAGGAACTTGGGTCAAATTGGTTTGCTGTTGGTGGCGTTACTGTTGCTGGTGGCTTGTCAGGATCATAATGCGGCGGTTGAAAATGAGTATCCAAACGGCCGTCTCCTGGTCGAAACTGATTGGCTGGCAGAGCGGGTGGATGATTTGGACAACGTACGCATTATCGATATGCGCGAGCCAGCCGCCTATGCCGAGGCGCATATCCCCGGCGCGGTGAACGTCCCCGTGCAGGCTGTGACCTCCACAATTGATGGCGTTACCTTTGAGTTTGACGAAGCGGAAGTGACCGATGCCGAACAGGCGGGACACATCCCCGGCGCGGTCAACCTGGTCTGGCTGGAAGCGCTGACCGGCGGCGATGCCGTCTACACAACGGAAGACGACTGGCGCGAGCAGCTTCAGGATGAGGATGTAGAACGGTTTCAAACGGCCGCAGAAATTCAATCCTTGCTCGATGCCCACAATATTGCCGCCGATCAGGAGATCATCACCTACTGCCAGACGCTGTGGCGCGGGGCGCACGTTTACTTTTTGCTGCGCCTGATGGGGTACGAAAATGTACGCGGCTACGACGGTTCCTGGGCGGAATGGGGCAACGATCCCGAGCTGCCGGTGGTAACCGGCCCGGAGCCGGGCGAAGTTTCGGCAGTCGAATGACGGGTTGATTTCCAAGGTGACGACTTGAGCGCAAGCTCAACACCATGGATGGAAATCTCACGCCAAGCCGCCAAGTGCACCAAACGGTCTTTGCGACTTTGCGTGAGGCTATTGTCAGAGGAAGATGATATGTCGCAAAAAACTGGACCAGATCATGGCGCATTGACCAGGCGTGTGAAAGATAGCCTGGAACAGGCTGAAAAGCGCGTGTCGAACCTGCGCGAAAACAATACCCGTCTCATTATGACCGGGATTGCCAGTTCGGCGGGCTCGACGCTGGTTGCCGGCGTGACGGCGGCTACCGGGCCGCTGGTTGGCACCGGTGATGCCGGTTGGCGGCTGGCCTGTATTGTTGCGGCCGTATTTGCCTTTGTCGCGACGGTAAGCACGGGGTTGAAGCAGCAGTTGAAGTTTAGTGACCGTTTAGCCAAAGGAGCGCAGTGCGTCGGCAAGCTCAGAGCTCTGGATGTAACCATCACGACCGGGGATCAAAATTGGCAAGAGATTGCCGACGAATACAAGGAGATTGCAAAAACCTATCCAGAATTTATTTAGAAAGCTGGCAAGGAACTATTTATGTTAAGTGCGTTACGATCAATTTGGGAAGTGTTGAAACACACGCTCCGCAAGCGAGAGACGATTCAGTACCCGGAGGAAAAAGCGTATTTGGCCCCGCGCTATCGCGGCCGTATTATTTTGTCACGCGACCCGGACGGCGAGGAGCGCTGCGTGGCCTGCTACCTGTGCGCCGTGGCCTGTCCAGTGGACTGTATCTCTTTACAGGCGACGGAAGAAGAAGACGGCCGTCGCTACCCCGACTTTTTTCGCATTAACTTCTCCCGCTGCATTTACTGCGGCTACTGTGAAGAAGCGTGTCCTACTTACGCTATCCAGCTGACGCCGGATTTTGAGATGAGTGAATACAAACGGCCGAATCTAGTCTACGAAAAAGAAGATTTGCTCATCGATGGACCGGGCAAATACCCCGATTACAACTTTTACCGCCTGGCCGGTCTGTCAATTAATGGTAAAGACAAAGGCGAAGCGGAGAACGAGAAGCCGCCGGTGGATGTGCGGAGCTTGCTACCGTGATCGGTATTCGGTAATCCGTAATCCGTAATCGGTTAATTATTTACCGATAACCGATAACCAAAAGAGAGAAACCTATGAACACAATTTTCTACCTGGCCGCGGCCGTAGCCCTTATTGCCACGGTGATGGTGATTACGCGGCTGAATGCGGTTCATGCGCTGCTGTACATGGTGGTGGCGCTGCTGGCGCTGGCGCTGGTTTTTTACACGCTGGGCGCACCGTTTGTGGCCGCGCTGGAGGTGATCATTTACGCTGGGGCGATTATGGTGCTGTTTGTCTTTGTGGTGATGATGCTCAATTTGGGGCCGCAGTCGTCAATGCAGGAGGCGCTGTGGCTGAGCCCGCGCGCCTGGTGGGGACCGGCTTTGCTGTCGATCCTGCTGGTTGGCTTTTTGGCGTACGCCTTGTGGGGAGACGGCCGTTCTCTCACCCAAACCATTGTCTCACCCCGGCAAGTTAGCCTGGCGCTGTTTGGACCTTACCTGCTGGGCGTGGAGCTGGCCTCCTTTTTGCTGCTGGCCGGGCTGGTGGGGGCGCATCATTTGGGTCGCCGGTGAACGGTGATCGGTGGTCCGTAATCAGTAATCAGTAGGTCAGTAATCAGTGAAAAGAAGAATAATAACCGTTTACCGTACGCGAAGCGGTCGCGTAGCGACATTACCGATAACGGATTACTGATAACCGGGAGGAAACGATGGCAGAAATACCAATGGAACACGGCCTGATTCTCGCTGGGATGTTGTTTGTCCTGGGGATGATTGGCGTGATTGTGCGGCGCAATATCTTTTTTATTTTGCTGTCGATTGAAATTATGCTCAACGCGGCCGGGCTGGCCTTTGT
>CALBTC010000185.1 GCA_937967805.1 uncultured Anaerolineaceae bacterium | reverse complement strand
TAACCAGGCGGCGCCCAGGCCAACGCTTACTGGCAGCAATACGTTTATCATGCCAAAGATAATCAGCAGTAAAATTCCTTCGTTTGTTATGTGTAAGCGGGCGGGAAGCCACTGCTCCAGCGCGTAAAAGGGCGGCACCATGCCAAAAGCGTTGCTCACGCCGGCAAAAGCAAATACCAGCACCAGGAAAGCCAGGTCCCAGCGGCGGGGCCATACGCCCTGGGTCAATTCTTCTCCCGGCGGGCGGGCCGCCAGGGCCACATTGTCGTAGGGGCAGGCGCGGGCGCAGTCCAGGCAGAAGATGCAGTCCATATTACTGTGCATCTGCGGCACGAATAACTCTGTGCCACAGCCCAGCACTTGCGGACTGCCGTTGACGCACTCTTTGCCGGGGCAGGTGCGGCACGTTTCGGTATCGCGGGCCGTAATCTGGAATGGTGAGACGGTGCTGCTAACGAAATTGAAAGCGCCCAACGGGCAGACGTATTTGCAAAAGGGGGATTCGGCAAAGATGGCTTCTAGCACAAAGGCAGCCAGAAAGTAGCCCACGATGACCCAGGCGGTGAGCCAGGGGCTGGCCCACAGGTCCAGCCATTCGTAAAGAAAAAAGAAGAGAACCAGGACGGCTATGGCCACCCATTTGTTGCGCAGCGCCTGCGGCCAGCGACGGCCGTTGCCGCTGAGACGATGCGCTATGGTACGCGGCAGGGTAAAGGGGCAGCTCATGCAAAACAAATTGCCCATCAACAGCAGCGCCAGCATCACCAGACCGCGGTAATGGACCCAGGCTGTGACCGTGGCCACATTTTGCCCCGCAATTTTCGGTCCGGTAAAGCCATCGTAGATCATCAGCAGCGCCAGCAGCAGCAGGGGAATTTCACACAGCAGCCGTCCCCAGCGCCAGCGCAGCCAGCGCCCCAGGATGGGCATGTGCAGCAGATCAAAGCGGGGCTGCGGCCGGTAAATAGGCGCTTTGTTTTCTTTGGCGACGGCAATGTCCTGGAGCGGTATTATCACCCGTTATGGCTCCATATCCATATTCATCTCGCCGCTCACGGTGAGGTCAAATTCGCGGGTAGCGGTACGGCCGTCCGGCAGCGACGCCGTCACGGTCACAATCCAATCGCCGGCCATCGTCCATTCAAAAGGGACTTCGTAGATGCCGGTTTGACCAGCATCTACGCTGGCCAATACTGGCTCCATCCCGGCGTGGACCATATCGCCACGAATTTCCAATACCGCGCCATTAATCGGGTCGTCGGCGGTGTCCGTCAGGGTAATGAGCAAGGTAGCGGGGCCAACGGCCGGCGCCTCTGGCTCGACCGCCAGCGACATGTTCACGTCCGGCGCTTCATCGTTTTGCTGCGTTGAGCGGCGACAACTTCCCAATAAGAGGCTCAGAACGATTAAACTTGCTAATATAATATGCTTCATGCCTTATTCCTAAACAGTTTAGGGTAATGAACGAACTTCTGCTTCAAAAACAACTTTGCCGCCATGCTCAAAATGCAGTGTCACGGGTATGTTATCGCCAACAGTCAATGGTTGGGTCAGGTTGATGAGCATGATATGCATGCCGCCTGGCTTGAATTCAATTTCAGACTGAGCCGGAACGTCTACACTACTTAATGGGGACATACCCATAACGCCATTTTCTCTTTCCATCGATTCGTGCATTTCGGCCGTTGCGGTCGAACTGGATGCACTCACCAATACATCGCCCATCCGGCCTTCATTTACTACCTGAAAATAAACGGCGCTGTTTTGTCCCGCTTCTGCTGGACGTACCCAGGCGTTATTGACACTGACTCGGGTATGGGGCGGGTTGCTGGTGCAAGCAGCCAGCAGCAATAGAAGAACGAAATAGACCAACAATTTTTTATATGCCATATGCCTGCTCCTCAAAAATGGTGTTCGCACCCAATGGGAAATTAGGAGCCTCCTTCCATTGGGTACCCTGCCTCTTCCCAAGCACCCAAACCACCACGAATCGCTTTGACGTTGGTATAACCGAGTTCCATTAGGATAGCGGCCGCACGGGCGCTAGATTCTTCACTCGGTCAGGTGCAGTAGGTAACGATTTCTGCACTGCGGGGGAGTTCTTGATATCGTGTCTGTAGCTCATCCAGGGGTATTGAAAGGGCATCAGGAATGTGCGCCTCGGCGTGTTCCTGGGCGCTGCGCACATCCACGATGACGGCCGTTCCATTCTCAAACCGTTCTCTGGTTTCTGCCACGGAGATACGCGGCACATCTGGGTAGGGCAGGCCGGAGTCGTTGTGCTCATCGGGCACGTCAACTACGGATGGCGGATTGGCCTGGAACAATAGGAAGCCCAGCGCAATAAGCCCACCGCCGATAACGAGAATGAGTGGCAGCCAAGGAATTGGTCGGCGCATTTTAGCAGGTTGGCGTGACGCTTTCGTGGCCGTTGCCAGGGCAACGGCCGTGCCACAGGCCGTGCAGAAGCGGGCTTCTGGCTCCAGGCGTTCACCGCATTGGGTGCAAAATTGATTAGACATAGATTTTCTCTCCAATTATCTTAAAAGATATTGAACATCTTGCAAGATGTCCTCATCAGGCGTACCAAAAGCATAACTGAGGCGCAAACGGCCGTCCTGGTCTACCAGAAAAACGCGGGCGGTGTGGTCCATGGTGTACTCGGCGGCTGAATCTTCCAGCGGCACTTTGGCCGCATAAATCCCGTAAGCGTCAAACATTGTTTGCAGTTCTTCAGGCGTCCCAGTCAAGCCAATGATTTCCGGGTGAAAGTTGGAGACGTATTGGCCGAGCCGCTCTGGTGTGTCCCGCTCCGGATCCACGGTGATAAAGACAAACCGGACGTTTTCGGTCTCATCGCCTAATCCTTCCATAATTCGCTTCGCTTCGGCCAGCGTCGTTGGGCAGACATCCGGGCAGGAGGTAAAGCCAAAAAACATGAGTACGACTTTGCCGCGCTGATCGCTGAGACGAAACGGCCGTCCTTCTGTCGTCGTCAGCGTAAACTCCTCGGCTTGTATGCCCTCTGGATATTCGGTTCCCTTAAGCTGATAAGGCTGGCAGGCAGCCAACAGCAGAATAAATCCGAGCCAGAGCAGCCAGTGAGCTTTTTTTAACATGATTTCCTACTCCAGCGTGAGGAGAAATGAGACCAGGGCATCTATCTGCTCCTCGCTTAACGCCTCCCCATAATTCTGAAACATAACTCCCTTGGTGAAGCCAGCCACTACGTAAGCGTCCGGATCAACAATGGATTGGCGCAGATACGCCGCAGCCGACTGATCCGGTACGCGCTCTTTGGCCAGGCTGCCGATGCCGGCTACCGAGGGGCCAACAAGGACTGTATCTGGTTCCAGAGAATGACAGGCAATGCAACCGGGCACATCTCCCAGCGTGACCTGCTGAAACAGTGCTTCACCTGAAACGGGATCGGTTGGAGCCGTGGCGTTACCTAAGTTTTCCGGCGCTTTGCTGCCGCTAAATGCAGCCAGCGTGAGCAAAATGACGAGCAACAATACAACTCCCAGCGGCACGCCCCACTTGTACAGTGCCGTACGGCTTATGGAAGCAGCACTTTCTAGGGGTTCGTCCTCAAAGTCGTCAAATTCATCCCAGGATTCATGAGAAAATGCCTGGTGGGTGGCAAGCATGAGGGCTGTTATCAGCGTGAACGCCGTCAAAGCCAGCAAGGGAATCGTGATAAATCCCAGATAATTAACATAGCGCAGGCTGCACGGTACGCCTATTGTGCAGGTGGCTGGATGGCTGAAGACGCCATTTTGAATAAGAACGTGGTAACCTGACACGCCCATGCCGATCAAGGAAAAAGGCAGCACGTAGGCAGGAAGGGACTCATCTTGTTTGATAATGCCCACCAGCGTGATGAGCGTGAGGGGATACATGAGGATGCGCTGGTACCAACAGAGGGTGCAGGGGACAAACCCGGCAACTTCGCTAAAGTACAGGCTGCCCAATGTGGCCGTCACAGCCACAACCAGCGCCAGAATGCCGCCATAATCCTGTAAAAATATCCAGAGTTTTGTCTTGTTCATTGTTTGCTCTATTCCGAATTCGTGTTGGTTAATTCAGCCTCGATCAGCGGCTGCAGCTGCTCAAAGGGGATTGCACCCTCAATCTTTTCACCATTAATAAACAATGTGGGTGTCGATCGTACGCTCCGCTCCTGACCGGCTGTTGTTTCCGCCTCCACGGCCTCTCGGTACCTGTCTGAATCCAGGCAGTCATTAAAAGCCGCTTCATCTAATCCAAGCGCTGCCGCAATCGCTTTGAGGGTGTCATTGCGAAAGGCACCCTGGTTTTCACCTCGCTGGTTGGCAAAGATGGTGTCATGGTAGGGCCAGAACTGGCCTTGTTCATTGGCGCAGGCGGCCGCTTCAGCGGCGCGGATCGATTCTGGGCCAATCACAGCAAAGTTTTTGTATTCAAAACGAACCAGGCCGCTGCCTGCATACACTTCTTCTAGCTGACGCCCCGCGTCAGTGGCAAATTGCCGGCAGAACGGTCATTGAAAGTCGCTGAATTCTTCCACAACCACCGGGGCATCGACTGGCCCCCAGGCCATACCGTCGGCGTCAGGCGGCGGCGTGAGGGATTCCGGTAGCGTAACATCTTCGGGGGTGGTGCGGGTGATCTGCCGCGCCAGGAACCCAATGGCCACCAGGGCTATCAGGCTGCCGGTGACGACCAAGGCCGTCACAAGACGTTGCCTTTTCTTTCTGTCTTGCATTTCTTGCCGGCGCACTCGCACCGATCGAGTTGATTTTTTTGTCATTGAAACTCCTAAAATGAATAGAAACGTAACCGACGTGAACCGATATTAGGTTCGCCTTTTTCTTTTGCCCAGCAATTCAGAACAACAATACTGGGGAAGATTGTGGTAAAGGGGTGATTAAAAATGGTGTTTAGACAGGGCGAGGGGGGGGCGTGAGGGGCAAGACAACAGCCGGTGGCGGCCAATCCAGCCTATCAAGATGAAGTTTTGTTGGGGAGATAACGGCCGTTCCGTTGGCCAACGCCGGTATTAAAGCGCAGGTACAGCCAGTAACATGTAAATGGATCGCCGGATGGCTATCTGCCGAAATATTACTTAAACAAGGATCGGGGTTTGTCTGTTCAGCCTGATACTCTGCATCCCAGCGGCCCAAAGTGCAGGCGGACGATCCCCCCAAACCCATTAACGGGCTTAGCAGCAACGTAAAGACCAACAAGACAAATACTATTTTGGACATTGTGAATATTTTATCAAAGTTATCGTCAGCCAGCCAACAAGGAAGCTTTACCAACACTCATTTTCCTGTGATGTGCCAACGTCGAAAATTGCTGATTCTCAGAGTCCACCAGACAATATGAGCAGCTTCAAGGTAATGAACGAACTTCCGCTTCAAAGACGATGTTGCTACCGTGTTCAAAATTTAGAATCAACGACACGTTTTCACCGACCGTTATCGGTTGGGTCAGGTTGATAAGCATGATATGCCTTCCTCCTGGCGTGAGTTCGACTTCAGACTGAGCTGGAATGTCTACCCTATTTAAGGGTATCATGCCCATAACACCATCTTCCTTTTCAATTGTCTGGTGTAATTCGGCTGTTGCTATCAAACTGGCTGCGCCAACTAAAACGTCACTTGTTAGACCTTCATTAACTAACTGAAAATATACGGCGCTGTTTTGCCCCACGATTGCTGGGCGTACCCAGGCATTTTTTATGGTGATTTGTGCATTAGCGGTTTGGGGGTTTGCTACATACATCGAGACACCCACTATCACAGCTAATAAGAGAGGTCCTGTAGTGATTAGTAGCAGCGGCCAGGGAAACGGCCGCCTCTGCCCTTCATCGTGTGAAGGCGGAGGGGAACTTTGTGAGGAAACGACCGCGCCACAGGTCGAGCATACACGAGCGTTTGATTCTAAGCGTAAATCACACTGCCTACAAAACTGCGTATTCATTGCGTTCTCTCTAATTTTAGCAAAAGGTATTGGATCTCACGGTGACTGGCTCACACCAACCAATGTCAACCGCAGAAAATCGTCTTGAGTAATACGGCCGTCTTCAGCCACAAGCTGCAACCGCTGAAATCCACCGTCATTGGAGCGGGTGTACATCCCCAGGATGAGTGGGTAGACGCCGGACGGCGTTTCATCGGCCAGCGTCAATGGCAGGGTGATAGTTTGTATTTCATCTTCAGCCCATTGGGACGTGGGCAGCGGTAGGTCTACGCCAGCCCATCGTGTGGCATCGTCGCCCAAAATTTGGGCGAAAAAGGTGTAATCGGTGGTTAACGGCCGTAACGGCCGTATATAAAGCGTCAAGTCAATCGCTTCTCCCGGTTGGATCTGCCGCGATGACGGGCTGTAACCTACCAGTTCGAATTCATTGTGAAAATTAACGGATAGGGCATTCGGGTACTGGCCGGGGGCGGCTGCCAGCGGCAGTTGCGCCAGCATAAAAGTGTCTTGACCATTGTCTAAAGCTACTCGCTCCCCGGTGCCAAAATCATACAGGCCGACGGTTAACTCAAGTTCGGTGGGTGAAACGGCCGTTTCTGGCACTTGCAGCCGGTAAAAAGTGGTTAGCTCCTGACCCGGTTTCAGCAACGATGTAGGTTGCAATCCCTGCCCATGATACATATCGCGCTGCGCAATGGGAACGCCAATCACCGGGTCATTCAGATGGACAAAAACGCTCCAATTATGGGCAATGGGCGCCAGCAGTTCCCAGGTCAAAATCACATCTACAAAGTCGCCCGGCATGACGGCCGTATTGTCCGTTTGTAGCCCTGTTACGGCATACCCTGTTAAACGCAAGCCATTGCCAAAATCTGGATGTGTAGGAGTTATGGCAGCCGTTTGTGGCGGCGCATACCGTTCCGGCTGGTATGCCGGGCGAATCCACACCCAAGGCGCTAAAAAAGCGACAAAGGCCAAAAACCCGGCCAGCAGCCCAACCAACACACGGCTAAACCGCAGCGGCAGCCACCTAGCTAGCCCCACAACGAAAAGTATTTGCAGTGCTGGCAGCGCCGAGAAAACCAGCCGCCCCTGTGATGACCACGTTGTTGTCGTCCAATCTATCAAACCATAGATCACCGCGCTCACCCACAGCAAACAGACAATGAGGGGGAAGTGACGATTTAAAATCTTAAAGAGCATCGTAATGGGGGAGCGCCGCAAGAAACGCCATCCGCCCGTTAATTGCCATTCTCGAACTGCTTTAGCTACATAGATAGCAAAGCCGCCGACGGCAAGGATGACAACAGTATTTAGCGCCGAATAAATCCAGAATGGCATCGGTACGTTAACACCGCCAAAAAGCCCCCAGAAAGACATCATGAAACCGCGTCGTTCTCCCCACAGCTGAGCCAATGAAGCGGGCTGCGCTCTTTGTCCCAGAACGGCTATAAATGCGCTCCAACCGCGCCAATCGTCGTAAAGGATAACGTTGCGGGCATACCACCAACCGGCAATGAGCAGCGCCGGCAGCAGCGCCAACAACCAACGCTTGGTTCCGGCGGCAAGCCAGCGCAAGCAATTGGAGAGCGTTACCTGCCTGTCCGATGCTTGCCAGGCTGCCATAACGGCCGTTCCCCATACCAGCGGCAGCAGCCCCACCCCGCTAATTTTGGTCAAAGCCGCCAGCCCCACAACCACACCGATCAACAGCCAGGTTTGCCAGTTATCCCCAATCCATTGCCAGACTGCCGCCACGGGCTGGCCGTCGCCCACCACACGAATCAGCAAATACAGAGTCAAGGCGGCCAATGGGATGATCAAATTATCATTATTGACTGCGCCGCTGATGAACAGGAACATGGGCAGAAAAGCTGTAGCGGCTGTGGCTCCCAATACGATTTCCGGCCGGTCTGGAACCACCTCTCGCGCAATCAAGCAGGTCAGGTAAACTGTAGCCAGACCTAAAAACAAGGAAAAAACACGCACCAGGCGCACAGCCAGCAGCGTCCCCTGCCAGGGATTCCAACCGGGATCATGGATGGTCAAATTGATGTTACCGTCAACGGTGATCAATCCATTGTCTACGTGAGGGTTTTCCCAGCGCACCTGTTCCATATCACTGGCATCAATCCAAAAGGTGAGCGCCGCGCCCAGATAATAATATAGGGGAGGCTGGCTGGCCTGCTGTTTCCACGGGCCGGCCAGCGCCGGGTCAAATACCTGCACAGGCAGCGGATTGCCGCCGGCGAGATGCCGAATCATTGGATAATGCCACAATTCATCCGAAGCTTCGAATACAGGCGTCACCAAAGCATAGGTCAACCCGATTGCGCTGTAGAGAAGTAGAATCAAACGCAGCCAAAAGTCGGTGTGGCTGATTAGCCCTTTTTTGTCATTGAGGTTCAGGATCAATCCTTCCGCCGCGCACAGTCCCGCCGATGACCAAACCGGCGCCGATCAAGACCAGGTTTTTGATGATGTATTGTCCCTCCAGCGTCAGGCCGTAAGGAAAGACAGTCCAGACCGCATCTGGCAAAATGACCAGGGGCAGGGCTGTTCCAGGCATCTGCAGGAAAAGCAGCAGCAGCGTCAAGCGCATGAATATATTGAATATCAGGCCAAGACCGATAGTCATTTCCCAGACAGCCAGCACGGGCAGAAACCAGTCAGGATTGACAAAATAGGTCGTATTCCGCACCAGCTCTTCTGCCGGGCTGAGGCCAGGCCACAGTTTCAGCGCGCCAAACCAGAAAAAGATAATGCCCAGCCCGATACGTAAAATGGTCAGGCCATATCGGGCCATTCCATATGTGATGACGCGATCCGTTTGCTCGAATTTTGTTGCGATTTTTGGCGGTAACGATTTAGTTATCATTGGAATTTACTCCTTGTATCCTTAAGGCTAACTTGTTACGGCCGTGCCTGCAATACCACGACACTTAACTCCGCCGGTTGAATTTCCACAAACTGCTCCACGACTTCGCCGAACAGATCGGCCCAAACTCGGCATGTACCTGCCGGTAAATCGCTGATGGCAAAATTTTCTACCAGCACATCATCAGGCGCGGTGTATTGGTCCCAGTAGGTATCCACAGTGCGTGGCGTGGCGTCGCTGCATTCCAGGTTGACGCGCGTACCAGGTATAAAATAGCCGTTGGCGTCAACCACCCGCCCGGCCAAGATGCCGCGCCCGCTAAACGGCCAATACCACAACTCCGGATTGCGCACGCTGCCGTAATCATAGGGGTCATCTTGCCGCACTTCAAAATGCAAATGGGGGTCAAGCGCCACGTCGGCGCTGCCGACCCCGCCTAACACATCGCCGGGGTTCACGACCTGTCCGGCGGTGACAGCGACGGATTCCAGGTGGCCATACAGCGTATAAATCGTACGTCCTTCCCACTGCCAATCCATCTTCACAACGACGACACGGCCGTAAAAGTCTGCTTTGGGGCCAAAGAGCGTCTCCATGTCCTCCCCAGCGTAAAAGACCGTGCCGGGACCAACAGCTACGACTGGCGTACCGGGATCGTTGGCAATGTCTACGGCGCGGTGAGGTACCAACCGCTGATTGTAAGTCATGCCAAAACGATAGGGAGCAGAAGGGATATTGTTGCCATCAACCGGTCGGGAAAACCAGAGATGGGATCGGCTGGCATCCATATCGGCCGGAGGACGGCGCAGCAGCGTGGGATTCGTCGTCGGCCAGGGTTCGAGGGTGGGCACAGGCACGGCCGTCTCCGCCGGATTGGTCGTGACTGTGGGCGGCGGATTGGTAGCCGGTAGCTCAGTTGGCGCAGCTGTTGCCGTACCCGACGGGGTGGCTGTGGCGGTAGGCGTTATTGTGGGCGTTGAGGCGCTTGTGGGTCTATTGGTGGGAACGGCCGTTGGCGTTGCCGGTTCCGGCGAGTCAGTCACAGCCGCTGGGGAAAGGGGTGTTGTCGTTGATGGGTTGGCTGCTACCTGAGTGGGAACGGCCGTCACCACTGGTTCTTGTACCAGGCTGGCTTGTCCCGACCAAAAGAAAAACCCTAATGTCGTTAGTAGACCGAAAACGGCCGTGCCTGTGAGCGTGCGTAATTGCCAACGTTTCCGTGTCGCGCCGCGTAATTGTTGGTTCTCTTTTTTCATCCCTTCTCTTTATTGTCTAATGTACCAGATATTTGATTGCCGCAAAAAAAGTTGAATATGTTCGTTGAGGAATAAGGTATTACTCATTGCGAAATGGGGTTAAACAAAAGACCGCTAAATCGGTTCTTAGACCGCTCCTCCCTGGGATGGCTTTGACTTGGTTAGCGCGCATATCGCAGGGCCCGTTGCAAGGGAGAGACGTCTCCGCGGCCCGGCCACCCAGAGAGAGCGCTGATCAAAGTGAGCGACCGAGGATTCACACATCGTCCTTCGGGCGCTCAGTGCGGGCTCCATCGGCTGCGTCATTCCACGCCTGGGCGGCCAGTTTCTTTTTCATCTGTACGTAGGTAGGCACGCTGGTTAGTGCCAACAATCCAAAAACGATCAGTGTGGCGAGCGTCCCTAAAATGTACATTCCGAATGCGATAGCAAGCCCGACCGATGCAGTAGCCCAAACGGTTGCGGCTGTCGTAAGCCCTCGAATCTGAGCTTGCTCACGCAAGATTACTCCCGCCCCCAAAAAGCCAACGCCTGTGACAACCTGTGCGGCAATGCGCGTCGGATCTGCTGACTTGCTGACGTGCGCGGAGATTAGCCCAAAGACGTACGTGCCAAGGGACACGGCAGCATAAGTGCGAATGCCTGCCTCCCGCCCGTGCTACTCGCGCTCCCAGCCGATCAAGGCTCCCAAGAGTGAAGCGCCAATCGCACGCGCTGCAAATAGAAATTCTAATTCCCAGTCCATCTAGTTTCGCCTAATATGGCAGAGCAGGATTCCAGCTACTCAATTGGCAATTCGAAGGGAAAAGGCGCAATTGGTGTCGGCAGTTGTTGGAAATAGCTTTCCAGCACCGGCCAGTAAATTTCAAATTCAGCCTGCTCTAAAAGCTGTTCTTGCAGCTGTATCTCAAGTTCTGAATGTTTTTGCTGCGAAAGAATTTCTTCAATAAACGGCCGTGCTTCTTCCAACCCCACCGTTTCCGGCTCTGTACGCTCAATCACCTGGACAATGTACAGACTGCCGCCAAACTCAAAGGGCCTGCTAATCTCATCCGGGCGTAAGTTGAGAATGGCTTCATGGAAAGGATGCATCTCAAATTCAGCCAGGATGTCTTCGCTCTCACCAACCCAACCGGGAAGTTCACCACCGTTAGCGGCCGTTTCCGGGTCTTCCGAGTATTCTTGAGCCACCACAGCAAAATCTTCTCCCTGTTGAAACAGGCCAGGGTTGAGTTTTTCATACGCTTCATCGGCACGCTGTTGGGCGGCTTCTGCTTCGTCGGCGCTGTTGCCCAGGCCAATACGGATATAGCGGATACGCGCCTGGGAAGGAAAGGCCATCAATTCCTGGTTTTCCTCATAAAATTGCTGGATATCCTCGTCTGTGATCTCAATTTTGTCATCCACCTCTTCCTGGTGCAGCATCTGTTTCAGGATTTGCAAACGGGCTTCCTGCGCCAAATCCTGGTTCTCCACGTCCAGCAGCCGTTCGTTGGCATCGGCTACCAGCAGCAGACGCTCAATGAGACGCTCGGCCAGGTCTTTCATGCCTTCCGGCCCGGCAAACTGCGCCTGCATCGTGAAGGGCAGTTCCTGGTACTCCTGGTAGAACTCGCCGACGGTGTAGCGGTTACTCTTGATGGTGAAGAGGGTTTTATTGACATTGTCCGCAAACCAATCAGCCATCACCTGGGGGGCAAGGGCCGTTTCCACTAAACCACGCACCTCCTCAAACGTTTGCGTGCGGGCATTCTCCTTCTCTTGCAGCCGTACAATGTAAAAGGCATCCCCGGCGCGGAACACATCACTCAACTCTCCATTGGTCAGGGCAAATACGGTCGTATCCCATTCATCACCACGCACACCTTCAAATATCGTCACGCCGGAAGTGACGATAGCTGCCGGAACCTCGCCAGGAATGTCGCTAAAGTCAGCCCCAGAACGCAATTTCAACAGGGCATCATCGGCTGCCTGCCGGGTGGCCGTTTCATCCTCGCCAATGATGAATTGGAGTTCATCTACCATCACCTGACGCGGCAGGGCAAACTGCTCCCGGTTATCCTCATAGTAACGGCGCAGGTCATCTTCTGTTGGCGCAGTCACATCCAATAATTCAAAGAAGCGGGTCACGGACGCATTCTCTCTGAGCTGCTCAATATAGTTGGCGACGTAATCTTGCTCCTGCTGTGCTACCAGCGTCTGCCGGATTTGTTCGCGCACGGCCGTTAGCGGCTGGTCGCCAAACAAGTCACGATTTTCATTATAGTACGCCTGGATTTCACTCTCAGCTACCGAAATATCGCCTTCGTGCAGTTGGCCTTCCAGCGATTGCAGATTAAGTTCTTCGTTGATGTGCTGCATGGTGTGGCTAAACGTCTCCTCGCTCTCCGGTTCTCGTTCCGTCGCCCACTGGGACACCAACTCATCCATGACCATATCTTGCAACACGAATAAGAATTCTTCAGGCGAATGGCCAAAATCACCGGCTTCGCTCCCTTCCAGTTGGATCAAATGGGCTTCCAAATCTGCCAGGGTAATCTGGCCGCCGTCAAATGCAGCGACTACATCCGGTGCCGGTGCTTTAGGCGCTGTCCAGCGTGTCCACAGACCACTGCTGACCACAAACCAGGCTCCGGCAATGAAGAGGACGATAAATGTGAAAACTATTTCCCGCTTGCGAGGCCGTGTTTTCCCAGGCGCGGGCAATGTTGTTGTCTCACTGCCAATGGCTACGGCCTCATCCGGCAACGCGGTCTGTACCTCCTGTGCTGAACCGGCATTCGCCAGTTCGTGGTCTGATGTCTCAACGGCCGTTGGGTCACCGACAATTTCAGTTAGAGTTTCAGTCTCAAGCTCAGACAGGGCCTCTATAGAGACGGCCTCTGGCACAGCTGCCTCTGCCTCATCCAGCGCATCGCTTGTTTCTGACAACACATCCAATTGAGGTTGGTCAGAATCCTCTGCGGTCACGACGGTTGGTAGCTCCATTTCCGGCGCTTTTCCCAAAAGAGCTGCCCGCATATCTTCAAAAACTTGCTTCCATCCCTCGGCCATAGGTTGGTTATCCGTTTACTGGTTACTGTTGCCAAACAGCCGCAAATTCACCGCACCGCCATTCTCACCATCTACCACATAAACCTGCACACGCG
>CALBTC010000184.1 GCA_937967805.1 uncultured Anaerolineaceae bacterium | reverse complement strand
ATGATCGCGCAGGAAATGAACGAGGAGGGTGCGGGGTTCAACCTCTCGTTCCACTGACTTTCCGTTTACGGTTACACTAACTTTCATAGAGCCCGTCTCCTTCCTGATATAGATGGCGCATGGGGTGCGCCGATGATAAGGTGCGTGGTTGGTTAACGGCCGTACGGCCGTTAATCCTCATGCCGCTGTGTAAAAACACAGCGAGGGGTAATATACTGAACTGCTTATGCTGCTCTTGCTATCTTAACGATACTTTACCTCCTTTTTTCCAACTCATTGGCTACCTCTTTGGCAACTCTTTTTATCCACCAATGGCTGATAAGACGAATAAAAATGAGGCCACCCAAAACCATGAGACCCGTCTTGATGACGTTGTCTCGCTGCTCGGGGGCCAGATATTCTTCGACAAGATTTTTGGCGACACCGGCGGCAAATTGAGCCTGGGACGGTGCTGATGGTGGTTTGGGGGCTTCATCCATGCCCAGCTTTTCACTGGCGTCGGCCATCCTACGCGCCTGGACCTGCTGGCCCAACCCCTCCAGGCTTTGCCGGATGATGGCGTTGGCCGAGGTGTCGAGCAGTCGCTGGCCAACGCTGGCCAATCGGCCGCCTACTTGGGCATCACCACTGTAATGGAGCGTGGTCATATCACCATCTGCTTCCAGGCGAAGCGAGCCGGAGCCTTTGACAAAGCCGGGAGCACCACGGCCGTTGACCGTGACGCTATAGCTTTCGGGGCTGTTAATATCGGATAGAACAACATCTCCCTGGAATTTGCCTTGTACGGGACCAACTTTTATTTTGAGGACACCTTGAAACTGGTTTTCATCAACGATTTCTAGCTTTTCACAGCCTGGCATGACGTTTGCCAAGACATTAGGGTCAAGCAGCATAGGCCAAAGAACATCGCGAGGCGCTGAAAAGGGGTAGCTGCCTTCTATTTTCATTTTGTTTTCTCCTGATGGATTGTTGCGATTTTTTTCTTCCGCTTTGTGTCAGTGTAACGCAGTAAATTTGGTGTAATTTTTATGAAGGGACAAAACTCTGTACGTTTGTGGAAATTACCTAAAAAGTGCAGTTATTTGTTCGTATAAGTTTTACCTAATGTAGGGCACTATGTCAAACGACTTCGGCGGTTTTTTGAAGGCAGTTGAAGAAATTTTCGATAAGCCGGGGAGCCGTGTTTTGAATCATCTTGCCAATAAATTTATTTGGTGGGGCGAGCTGGGCGAAGAAGGCAAGGTTGGTTTGCAAGTGACCAGTTGTGCTCAGACGAAAATCGCCTCGCAGGGGAACGGCCGTACTGCCCATTTGTGCCTGCCCTTGCCATTTTAGATAGGTGGGTGGGGTTACCGTTTGCCAGATGAGGAGAAGCGGAATGATCACGGCGCTGCTGCCGCGACCCCAGGTGAACTGGAGCTGGTATTGGGTCTCGGTTTGCAAAGTTGACCAACCTTGCAGGCGGGGCGTGCACTGGCTGACAAGGGTGGGGGTGGTGAGGGCGTGCCAGACGGCCGTTTGCGCGGCGGCAAAAGCAACGGTCCCCTGAAATTCCATACTATTTACCTACCGGTTGGTGGTTGACTACCCACTCGGGAAACGCTGCCACAGACTGTTTGATAAAGCCATCGGCAATTTCGCGCACGCGCTCATCGGTGATGCTTTGGGCGATTCGTTTGACGACTCGTTTGGGCATGAGACGCATGCCTAACGGCCGTTCCAGCTCAGCCTTCAAGCGAATGGCGTACTCAATGCGGGTCTGGTTACCTAGATCAAAAAATTGCGTGTCGATGGCAAATAGGCCGCTGCCGGTAGAATGACGTACTGATGTTTCTGGTTCGATGGGTGCGGCCGTTTCTATTCTCACCGGATATACATTGAGCACCATTTTTTCCCAATCGACGCTGCTTTCCAGGTCTGAGTAAATTTGAATGGTGTACGCGCCCAATTCCACCGTCTCGTACAGCATCCGAATCTGATTGTAAGCATAGGTGTGAACTAAAGAAATGTGGGGCAGACATTCAGCTACGCGGCTGAGATCGCTGTAGTAAGTGAGGGCAACTTCGGGATTTGCGGGGAAGATAAATGCTCGTTTGATGGAGCCTGTAATGTTAATCATTCAGCTAAAGTTGTGGATTAATTCTCTTGGTGGCTGTTTATATCTTTTTCGTCGATCAGGGAATCAATTTTTGCTGACAACGATTCAATCTGGTTTGTCAGCTCTTCCACTTCTTCACGCGAGGGCACCCCACGAACGTTTAGTAATCGCTCCAGCCGCTGTTGGCCACTGAACAGCTCCTTACTTCTTTCCTGGCCGGCCGAAATGAGCTTTTCGCCCAAAGCGACTGCTTCTTCCCTGGCCATCTCGCCTTGTTCAACCAGGGTTTGCAGCCGCTTCTCAATTTCTTCATCAACGTGTTTGAGCAGTTCCAACGGGGAATTCAGGTTACGGCGCAGGGTATTAAGCGTATCGCCGCCGGCGCGGACCAGCCCGGTGAGGACCGATTTGGGTAGAAAACCGCTTTGTCGCTTTTCTTGTTCAAAAATGATTTGGGTGAGGGTAACGGCCGTTAAATCTTCTTCGGTGGTATGGTCAATAACCTGCACTTCGGCTCCCTCCCGGATGAGTTCTGCAATGCCGTCCAGCGTAATGTATCGTTTGGCTTCGGTATCGTAAAGCTTCCGATTGGGATAACGTTTGATAACGGGCATAGTGGGCTAATCCTTCGCGTTTTATTGGCGCAAACCGTGAACTGCAATCGGGTTTTCTAAAATCTTTTTCGGTTTACGCAGCCAGCGTTTACTTCCTTGGCCAGATGTCTTAATGATTCAGTGCGTCATCAGAAATTATAGGCGTGATTACGGGATATGCAAAAAGGGAGAGGTAAGGCCAGACGGCCGTTCCTCTCCCTTGTATGGTTTGTTATTCAATTAGCAAAGCAGGTAATGCTTACTTTTGCTCTTTCAGTGCGTCGATCTTTTTGGTGAGCTCGGCAACCTTTTTGCTCAACTGTTCAATGTCTGACTTGGTGGGAATGTTCATGCGATTGAGCAGGCTTTCCATGCGCTTTTCCAGCTCATCGCTAACGCGCTTGCTGCTTTCCTTGGCCCGCTCTTTGCGCTTGTCTGCCAGATCGTTCAGCAGGGCACGGCCGTCTTTTTCGGCAATCTCACCTTTTTCAATCAGCTTATTGACAAACTTTTCTGCTTCATCCTGAGCCAATGAAAAAGCGCCAACACCGGCCAATAACGCACGACGTACACCTTCCACAAATGGGTTGGTTGTTTCTTCTACAGTTTCTTCTTCGACTTTAATTTTTTCGGCCATAATATTACCTCATCTGATTTTCTAAACACGGGCAGATGAATGGATCACCTACCCGCGTCATACCTACCGATTTTCTCACATCCCCTAGAGGTGGTTGTTGCAGATGAATGTTTTACTTTACATCCATCGGTGCCCGTTCGTCGATTAAGCTGCTTTATTTAAGCAGCTTTGCTTAAATCATTAACTTTCTTGTTAAGCGTTGAAACTTTGCGGCTCAACTTTTCAATGTCGTTCTTGGACGGAATATTCATCCAATGCAAAACATCCTCAAACCGATCTTCAATTTCTTTTTCAACCCGTTTGGCTGCTTTCCTGGCTTCCTTTTGCCGATTCTCAACCTGCTTGTTTACGACATCGCGGGTTTTTTCTTCGGTGGCGGTGCCGCGTTCTACCAGGTTGTTAAACAGCCCGGTCATCTCTTCCTGTGCCATAGTAAAAGCGCCCAAACCGGCCAGCATGACTTTACGGCCGTTTTCCATCCACAGATTTACGTTTTCTTTTACCGTTTCATTAAACTCAATTTTTTCTGCCATCTTATGCCTCCTGCAATCCGGCTTAAAGCGGATTGCCTTACATTAAATTGTTTTAATTTCATCTATGACGCATTGCATCATAAGCAAAATATAACACAGTGCGTCATGGATGTCAAGAGGCCAAAAAACGATCCGCTGGGCTAGGAAGCATAAGAAGAATGATCGGAAAATTATGATAAAGTGAGTATAATCAGGTATCACCATCTTAATTGCAAAAGAGAACCCAGAAGACGAAACACCATCCCATATGCGTTCATTTTACCAAAGTCACTTTGGTCAACTCGAAAAGGAAGAAAAGGAGCATCCCTATGGTGGAGCAAGCTGGCTTGAACCCGAAAATAGCCGTGCTGCATTATCACGGTGCAGCCAAAACTGTGGAAGAGATTAACCTGTTGGGCCGCACTGTTCACTTACAGCACATCGGTTGTAATAGAGACCTGGATAAAATGGCGGCCCAGATCGAGGCATTGGACGGCCAGGTGACGGCCGTTGCCCTTGCCGGCATCGCCAAAACATTGCGCCTGGGTAAAATCAAAGTGGATCATCCGGCTGCTGCGCCCCTGTTTGCGATTGCCCAACAAACGCCGGTTGTAGATGGCGCCGGCGTGCGCGCTGCAATGGAGCGCTGGGCCGTCCGGCTGGCCGATGAAGCCCAACCCGGCATTTGGTCGCGCAAACGGGTGCTCATGGCACCGGGTCTGAACCACAACGGGTTGGCCCAGGCTTTAGAACAATATACCGAGACTGTGCGTTACGCCGATCCAATCGTTTATTTTGCTCTGCCTCCTGTGCCCGGCGTTGGCAGCGCCGACACACTGTCTCGCGTGGCAGAACCGACGCTTAATCAACTTCGCGCTTATCCATTCCGCCGCCTTTTCCCCCAGGCGGGGGAAACAACAAGGCCGCGCAGCCCCAAGCTGTTTGACTGGGCCGATATTCTGGCTGGAGACATGGGCGGCATTCGCCGCTATGCACCAGAGCAGCTCAAGCGCAAAATTGTGGTTACCGAATCCGCAACCGAAGAAGATGTGAACGATTTGCGGCAGCGGGGCGTGTCGGCCATCGTCACCACCATGCCGCCGCTGGGGCATGAACTGGCTCATTTGGGCGCGGCCGTTTTTGAAGCGTGTCTGGTTGCTTTACGGCCGGATAAAACGGCCGAACTCACCGAAAATACCTACTTGAACCTGATGGCCCAAATGGAGTGGAAGCCGGGTATCAAATTTTTGCAGCCGGAAGAGGCCGGCATCAACAAATTTGCCTTTGTCATTCATCCGCTTTCGCCCCGTTTTATTTACACCCATCCCAGGTTCCGCTGGGCCCGGTTCCTGCCTGATCGTTTGGTAGAACGCGTGGCTGCCCACCTGCCACCGATGTACGGCAGCCGCATCACCGGCATCGAAAGCCCAACAACCGGCCAAAAGGTGGAAGGGTATCTGCTCTATATTGGCGGGACCCCCCGCGAACTGATGCGGCGTGATCCCGGCTTTGTTTACCGCCGGCTCATTCGCGCCTCGCGCATGGCGGAACGTTTTGGTGCGCGGCTAATGGGCCTGGGCGCCTTCACCTCCGTGGTGGGCGATGCCGGCATCACCGTGGCCCAAAAAGCAGACATTGCCATCACCTCCGGCAACAGCCTGACCGTGGCCGCCACGCTGGAAACAGCCAAGCAAGCCGTGGTAAAAATGGGCAACAATCTGGATGAAGCGCACCAGGGTAAAGTGATGGTTATTGGTGCGACCGGCTCGATCGGTTCTGTTTGTTCCCGCTTGCTGGCCCAGGCGGTGCCCAACATTGTGCTGGTGGCTCCCCGGCCAGAGAAGTTGATTGCGCTAAAGCAAACCATCGAAGAAGAAACGCCGAATGCCGTTGTTACCCTCAGCACCACCGCCGACGATTACGTGGCAGATTGTGATCTCATCGTCACTACAACCACAGCCTTAAACACAAGAATTATTGACATCACCAAATGCAAGCCGGGAGCCGTCATCTGCGATATCGCCCGTCCGCCGGATATCACCGAAGAAGAAGCCGCCCTGCGCCCCGATGTGCTGGTGATCGAATCGGGGGAGATTTTGCTGCCAGGCCAGCCGGATTTTGGCATGGATATTGGGCTGCCGCCGGGAGTGGCTTATGCCTGTTTGGCCGAAACGGCGCTGCTGGCGTTGGACGGCCGTTTTGAAGATTATACGCTCGGGCGCAACATTGAAATCGAGCGGGTCAAGGAGATTTACCGCCTGTACAAAAAGCACGGGCTGAGGCTCTCCGGCATTCGCAGCCACGATCGTTTTTTGACGGATGAAGATTTGGCCAAAAAGCGGGCCCTGGCCGACGAACTGCGCAACGATCCGGTAAAGCTGGCCGATGTGCAGCGCCAGGCGCAGGCGGCCCTGCCGGCCAAAGGCCGGCACGGCAAAGCAAAACGGGATGGTAACGGCCGTACCACCACCATCCTCGTCAGCGCAGGAACGGCCGTAATCGCTGCCATTGCCGGGTTATTCTTTTGGCGACGAAAATAATGTTGGTCAATTTTGTGAAATTGACCTACTTTTTAAGGAGATAATTTGATGAGCGATCAATCCCCCACCCGTTGTGTGGCCACCACCAAAGCGGGCAAGCCGTGTAAAAATTATGCCGTCGAGGGCTCAGAATATTGCCATGTGCACCAAAAAGCGCACAAACGCGGAGAACCCGAGGCGTTGAGTGAGGCAGAAGCAGAACTGCTGGCGCGGCGCAAAGAGCTGTTGGCCGAGTTGGATAAATTGGTGGCTGACTTGAAAACGGCCGTTCCCCAAACCACCGCCTCTCCCTACAATCCGCTGCAACTGCTTGCCTACCTGCGCCAAAATTTGAACCAGTTCACGCCTGAAGTGCAGCTGGGCATTCTGGAAACCTTCGAAGGCATGACCCGTGAAGATTTAATGGATATCGAAACCTGGAAAGGATTGGGCTATATGCTCAACTACTCGGCCCGCTTCCAGGCCAACCAACTGCGCGAAAAAATGAACGAGCAGCTGCCCAAGCCACTCCAGCCAGACACGATGCTCAACTTTATCAAAAGCAACATCGACCGCTTTACGCCGGATGTAGCCAAAGGGATGATGGACAGCTTGCAAGGTGCCTCCCGCGAAGATCTGATGGACCCGGAAACCTGGAAAGGTCTCTGGTATATGCTCAACTACTCAGTGCAGTTCCAGGCCAGCCAGCTCAGGCAAAAGTTCACCAGCGAAGCAGAAGAGGAATAATTGCGTAATTACGCCTGTAATTGAGTAATTGGGTACCTGGGTAATTGAAATGGCTTATCAAAACGAGGCGCAACTTTATAACTGCATGCAAGATTTATTTGGCCGGGTGGAGGCCGACTTACCTCAGGCAACCGAATCGTTGGTAAAGGCGAAGTTGTGCATTCGCTTCAATGTGTCTGATCCGGATGCCACCTTGCTGGTAAATGCCAAAAAACGGCCGCTGCAAATTGAATACGGCCGTGCCAACAGCTGCAAACCAGACCTTGAGGTAGACACCGCCGGTGACGCTCTCCACCAAATCCTGCTCGGCCGGCTCAGCCTCACCAAAGCCGTGGGCAGCAAACAGGTAAGGCCCAAGGGTCCCATCTGGAAAATCATGGCTTTGGCCGACCTGTTCTACCATGCCCAAAAAATTTACCCGGCAATTTATGCCTCCCAATGAGCTGGAGAAAATTCGATTGAGCAATAAATATCCAAAACTGACCAAACAAGAATTGATTGCCAAAATGAATGAGGGTCTGGCACAGTTTCTGGCGTTTATTGACGAATTTTCTGAAGAACAGATGCTGGAACCAAAGGATGCCGTTGGCTGGAATGTGCGGGATCACATCACGCATTTGGCAGCGTGGGCAGAAGGTATTGTCGCCTTGCTGCGCCGTGAAGATCGCTGGACAGCAATGGGCCTGGAAAACCCCGATGATGACGAACCCGATTTTGATGCGATGAATGCACAGATTGTGGTTCAGCACCGCCACAAGTCGCCGGCAGAAGCAAGGCGATGGCTGGTGGCGGCCCATGACCAGGCCGTTTCAGCTTTAGAACAACTGTCAACGGCAGATTTGGAGCTGCCCTACGGGCGTTTTGTGCCCCCTTTTACCTCTGACGAAGGCAAACCTGTTTGGGGCTATGTTGCGGGCAATACCTTTGGTCATTATCGGGAACACATACTGTGGATCAAAGAATTTGTCGATGTGGAAAGCGAGAGTAGTTGAGGATCAAAGCCCTAGCAAAGCGATGTTTGGGCCGGCTTGAGGGAAGATTGCCAGCCACAAAAAGATTATCAGCACAATGCCTACTGTAACCTGAAGCCACAACGGGTCGGCCACGGCCGTTTCCCCCTCATCCTCCTTAGCCAACAGCACAACCAACAGCCGCAGCACCCCCGCTGCGCCCAACCCTAGGCCCAGCAGAGCCGCCGCCGGCAGCCACCACGGCACCACCCCACGATTGGCCAGCTCGCCAACGGCCGTCAACAACCGCCACTGCCCGCCAAAGCCCAACGTAAACGGCAGCCCCAACAGCGAAAAAAGCCCCATCCCCAGCAGCGCCAGACTCAACGGCGATTGCCGCCCCAAGCCAACCGGTAACTTGTCTAACGGCCAACTAGCTTGATACCGTTTTAACAATTCCCAGCCCCCAGCCACCAGCAACAAGCTACCAAATCTACCAGTTTGCAACGTCACGGCCGTTTCCCACCCCACCTGTTCCGGCAGCGTCAGGCACAAAATTGTCAGGGCCATATCCAGCAGCAAAACGTTGCCGATGGCCCGCCGCAGGTGAACGGCCGTCAGCGCCAATACCCCCGCCACCAGCAAGGTTAAACTACCGCTGAGCCAGATAAGCTGCCGAAACGTAACGTCCAGCAGGTTTGGATGGGTAGCAAACTGTTCAAAGAGCAGCGCCAGCGGCACCAGCGGAGCCAAGCCCACCACCAGCGCCAGCGGCAGCGGCTCCGCCTCATTCACCACCGCTTGCACCCAGATGTGGAAGGGAAAACCGGCCAGCAGCAGCAGCGCAGCCAGCGCCGCCAGCTCGCACGGCGGCAGCCGCCATTCTGTTGGCTGCGTGTCTAGCTGCCAGCTCACGATGAGCAGCAGCGGCACCGCCAGCAGCGCCGCCAGCAGGTAGCGCAGGCTGCCCCGCACGGAACCGGCCTGCCCTGACTGCACGGTGAGGCTAAAAGCACCTATCGCCAGCAAAATCAAGGTGATGGCTATGGTGAACGGCCGTACCAGCAAGCTCGCTGCCAGAAAAGCAAATCCCACCAAACTGCTCGTCACAAACCAGTCGCCCGATGGGAAAACAATAGCCAATCCAAACAAAATAGACAGCCCGGCCAGCAACATCAAAAGCAGTGTCTGGTTGTCGGTTGTCAAAGTCATGGGTTGGCCCCAAAAGACAACGGCCGTTCCCGACGGTTCAATCGTGCGCAGCCACAGCCACAGCATACCTGTGTTCAAATCACCGCCCTCCGCCATCAGCTGCATCCGCCGCGCCTATAACCGGACCACCAACGCGGTCATCATCGGCGAAAAAAGCAATGTTTGCAAAGCTGCCATAACGTCATTGGGTGACAGTCACTTCCTGAAAGTGACTGTCACCTATTAATCAACCAAGGCGGGAATCGCGTGCCGCATTTGCACCAGGTAGGCAATAACCAGCGCCAGCCCTAGATTCACCGCCGCCAAAATGATAAGCATCGTCGCCGACTGGTCCAGCGCACTGTAAAAGAGTTCAAAGCCGGTCATGAACATCAGCACGCCCATGCCCGCCTTAAGCGGCTCGCTGGTGAGCGCCAATCCCAACACACCCAGCCCTACCAGCGCCAAAATAGCCAGCGACAGATACGTCATGCTGCCGGCGATGGCCGGCAGGGCAAAATCGGGCCGCTGAAACAGGCCGGTGATGAGCGCCAGCATGATCAGCACCAACAAGAGGCGCAGCGGCAGCGAAGCGGGAATTTGCAGCCGGCCAACCTGAAACGTTTTTTCCGGGGCCACGTTGCGCAGTTCATCCGGCGAGACATCCTGCGGCCGGCCGCCCCAGTTCACCTGCCGGGCGGTGACGTACAAAATGAGGCAGGCAAACCAGCCGGCCAACAGCTGCACCATCGCCAGGCGCGGATCGAGCAAATCGACAAAGAGCAGGCCGGCAAAAAAGTATTGCGCCGCCAGCGCCGCCAGCGCCAACCGCCAATCCCAGATGATGATGACAAGAACGGCCGTCAGCAAAACCAGATACGCCGCCGTAAAGCCGCGCAGCCCTTCCAGCCGTTCCAACCAGTCGAAAATTGTCGGAAAAGTCATAATTCCTCAAAATGACAAGGTGAGGGGGTGACAAGGTGACAAGGTGAAAAAACAGCCGGTACCTTGTCACCTCGTCACCCTGTCAGAATAATGAGCACCGCCAGCAGCAGCAGCCACAACAGCCCGCTGTCGCTGTCCAGAATATCGGCGGCGGCGTTGACGGCCGTTTGCAAACCAACGCCCAACTGTTTAAGCGAGGGCAGGTTGCCCAGAGGCGGACGTTCCGTGCCCAGTGCCTGGCGCAGCGCCAGCCGCACACCCTGGGCTTCGCCCACAAACCGGGGCAGGAGCGTGCCGGCAGCCACTGCCCCCACAAGCGCCAGCCAGGCCAGCAGCGGCACGCTGCTCCACATCACATTGCTGACGCTGAACAAACCCAGCGCGGGTAAAAGAGGCAGCCCTTCGCGTAGCCAATCTTGCACCCCGTGATCTTCTGCCTCAGCCGGGCTGGGTGATTTTGTTAGCAGCAGCCAGACGCCGGCCATGATCAGCGGCACATGGAGTAAGGCCAATACCAGAACCAGCGCCCAACGGCCGTCTGCCAGCCAAATGGCATACAGTCCGGCGCGGCTGGCAAACCCGGCGGTGAGCGGCAAGCCGGCCAATGCTGCCAGCGCTGTGCCCCCCAATGCTAATCGCAGCCATTTTTGCGTGGTTGGTCGGGCCACCAGCAAGTAAAGCACGCCGCCGGCCAGCAGTAAAACGCGCAGTTCAGCCGCCACGCCGGTGGCCCCAACCCAAATGGCCGCCAGCAGCAGCAAATGGCTTTGCGCCAGCAGTAGGGCGGTAACGGCGTAGCCGGGCAAATGCAGCCGGTTCCAGGCCATCTGCAACCCACGCATAAACCCAACCAATCCCAAAACGGTCAGCAGCAGGCTGACGCCGGGACTGAGTTGGGCCACCGGCAGCAGGCGCAGCAGCAGCAGCGCACCGGCCAACGGTGGCAGCAAGGGAGTGACGCTGGTGACGGCCGTTCCTGCTTCGCTTGTCCTGGGCTGCCACAGCGGCAGCGGCCAGACGTTGAGCAGCAGCGCCGCCGCCAACAGCGCGGTGCGGCTGGAGCCAATGGGCCAGGCCAGCAGCAGCCCCAGCAGCAAAACGCTGCCTTTGAACAGGAAAGCGTTACTGCGCTCGCCGGCCAGCCACAGCACCGCCAGCCAGCCGGCCAGCAGCAGGGTCAATCCCGCCAGCAGGCCGGTGAAGCTGGCTGACCAGATGGCGCTGAATGCGGCGGCTGTGAGCAGCAGGATGCCGGCGGGGGCCGTTGTTTTATCGGTTGATTCTCTTTTTTGTAGGAAGGGGCGGAGGGAAACGGCCGTACTCACCAGCAGCAGCCAAACCGTTAGCCCCCAACCGGTATCATCCACGCGCCAGGTCCAATCTGGCAAAAAGCTGCTGCTGGACCAGGCTAAAAAGGAGGCTTCCAGGGGAAGTTGGGCGCGCAGGATGAGCCAGTTGAGCAGCGTGAGGCCCAGGAAGGAAACGGCCGTTGACCACACCCAGGCGGGACGATACCGCAGCAAAACAACACAGGCGGCAGCTCCCACAAGCAAAAGCCAAAATAACAGCGGAAAAATTTCCATACAGAGCGGCGATTGTAGCCCGTGGGTGCATTGCTGGCAAAGTGCCTCATGAGAGATTAAAATGGGCGCATGGCTAAAGAAAACAATCCGCAGATTACACAGGCTTGTAGTGAGCGCAGCCGAACTATTACGCAGATTTTCTTCTCTCTGCGAAACTCTGTGACTTCTCTGTGCAACTCAGTGTTCCGTATTTTTCCTACCAGAAGCAGCCTGGCAGTATTGCTGCTGGGTTTCCTTTCCAGTTTGCTGTTGCTGGTGAGCTGTGGATCGCCGGATGATCCGCTGCCGACGCTGGCGCCGCTGGTGGTGCTGCCTTCGCCGACGGCCACCGCGCTGCCGGCCACGCTGGACATCAGCACCCGCGCGCCGGAGAGCGGTGTTTCCAGCTCTACCGGCGGCCCAACAACGGCGCAGTCCACGCCAAAACCAACTATTACGCCCACGCCCGTCAACCCGCTCATCAACATCAGCGACCCGAACCCTAACCAGCTGCTCACCCTGGGCAACGAGGTGGCGGTGCGCGGGCTGGTGCAGCGGGAAGAGGAACAGTCGATTCAGGTCTCTTTGGTTTCCAGCAACGGCCGTTTGCTCACCGAGGCACCGGCTACCTCCAACGAATTTGGCTGGCAGGCATCTCTTGTGCTGCCGCCGTATGTGACCGGGGCGGCCACGGTGCGGGCCTCCTTGCTGGCAGCCGATGGCTCTGTTTTGTCCACGTACGAAGTACCGGTCTGGTTAACGCTGAACAAAGAGGCCTCTGATCGATACCTGGAGATGTTCCGGCCGACTTTTGAGGAAACGGCCGTTAGCGGTTTCAACATTTTCTTTGATGGCGAGATTTTGCTGCCGGTGAACCGCACCATCTCTATTTCTATTTGGGCCGAAGATTGCCAGACGCGGGTGGCGCGGCAAAGCTTTGTGCTGGGGGCCAGCAATCGGCCGGTGTATTGGCAGGGATTTGTGGTGGTGCCGGAAGATTTAGAGGGGCCGGCCTGCGCCGTGGCCAGCACCGGCGAACCGGGTACGGAAAACTGGCGCGAAGCCTCTGTGCCCATCAACGTGCTGCCGCCCACGCGGTTGGAGGCGCGCGGCGTCACCATTGGCAATCCCCCACCGGACAGCGAAGCCACCGCCGGGCAGGAGCTAGTTTTGTACGGCACGGCGCTGAACGTGAGCGAAGGGCCGGTGAGCCTTTCCATTTTGATGGAAAACGGCCGTGTTGTCAGCCAGACCAGCTTCACCACTGATTATTGGGGGTATTGGGAAACGGCCGTCACGCTGCCCATCGATGTGGAGGGTCTGGCCGAAATCACCGTGTCTGCCGGGGAGGGAGATACCTTCAACGAGTCGACGACCGTCATTCGGGTGAATCCCGCGCCCACACCGACACCCGGTCCGTAATATGAACAAAGGAATGGTGTACGCCATTGCTGCTTATGGCATGTGGGGCCTGTTCCCGCTTTATTGGAAGACGCTGCAGCACGTACCGGCGCTGGAGATTTTGAGCCATCGCATGACGTGGTCGCTGGGTTTTGTGCTGCTGTTGCTCCTGCTGCGGCGGCGTTGGACGTGGTTGAAAACGGCCGTTCACACGCCACGCACGATACTGCTCTTCTTCGCCTCAGCCGTGCTGCTCTCGGTGAACTGGTTTGTGTACATTTGGGGCGTCAATGCCGGCTTCATTGTCGAGACAAGCCTGGGCTACTTCATCAATCCGCTGGTGAGCGTGCTGATGGGGGTCCTCTTTTTGGGGGAACGGCTGCGCCGCTGGCAGTGGCTGGCCATTGGGCTTGCGGCGGCGGGCGTCATTTACCTCACCATTCGCTACGGTGCGCTGCCCTGGATTTCTTTGACGCTGGCCGGTTCTTTTGCTTTGTATGGCCTCATCCGCAAAACGGCACCGCTGGGGTCGCTGGAGGGGTTGTCGTTGGAAACAGCGCTGATGTTTTTCCCGGCGCTGGGCTACCTGATTTATCTAGAGGTGGTGGGAACGGCCGCATTTGGCCACGTAAATGGGTTGACGACTTTGTTATTGGGGTTTGCCGGGGTGGCAACGGCCGTGCCGCTGCTCTTTTTTGCTGCCGGAGCGCGGCGCATCAAGCTGGCCACCATTGGCATTTTGCAATACATTGCTCCCACGCTGCAATTTCTCATCGGCGTGTTCATTTACCGCGAACCGTTCACCGTGGATCGTTTAATCGGTTTTTGCTTCATCTGGCTGGCGTTAGTAATTTATTCTGGCGAAAATATCCTCTTCAGCCGGCGGCACCCCCGCCTGCACCCGGTTGGCGATTAGAACAACCTGCTCCATTGCTTGCTTAGATGCTCAAGCCTAACGATGAACCCTGAATTGTTCGAGCCGCTTTTGGCGAGAAATCTTTGGAGCCTTCCCAGGTAAAAAGCTTGCCAAGTGTAGAAAGATTTCTCCCTTCGGTCGAAATGACAAGTGAAGGCTGCGAGTTTTTCCAAAGGTTAGCGGTTGAGGATCGCTTTGAGGGCCGGAATGACGCGTTGGGCTGCGGCCTCGCCGAGCGCCATATATTGTTCACTCTTTTTGCGGGAGAAGTTGAAATAGCTGTGCCCGGAAATATCGGGTTGGATGAGGCAGTCGGCTTCCTTAAAGCCGCCGCCAGACTGCCGCACCAGCGTTTGCAGCGCGGCATAACCGGCCCCTAAAGGCCCCAAGCGGTGGTGATAATGGGGAACAAACAGATCGACGCCAATGACAAAGTCGGCCCCCATCTGATGGACTACATCAACCGGCAGGTTGTCGGCGATCCCACCGTCACAATAGCAGCGGCCGTCGATTTCTACCGGGGTGACAAACCCCGGCACGGAGCAGCTGGCGTGGACGGCCGTTGCCAACCGACCCTCGCGAAGCACCACCTGTTCCCCCCGGTCCAAATCCGTCACCACGGTGGCAAACGGTATCGCCAGATCGCGAATGTCAAGTTCCCCCAGCCAATCTTCCAGCAGCGTTTCGATTTTGGCAAAGCTTACCAGACCACGGTGTGGCCAGGTTGGGCTGGCCACGTTGCGCCAGCCGAGGCTGGCTGCCATCTCCCGCATGGCGGGCAGGGGCAAACCGGCGCAATAAGCTGCCCCCACCAGGGAACCGGCGCTGACGCCGGCCACAAAGTCAATGGGGATGCCTTCTTGCTCCAGCACGGACAGCACGCCCACATGCACGGGGCCTCTGGCCACACCGCCGCTGAGGGCTAAACCGATGCGTGGATGGCTGTTTTTAAACTGCATGAACAACTGCTTTTACGGACATAAATCTGACGAAACATCCAAAAATAACTGATAGATATTTCCGGCCGGTTTTAGACACAGTTCTGGTAGAGAAGCCAGATTATAATAATTTGGGTTGTTATCCGCCAGATAAATCACAGTGTCGGCGCTAAGTTCGTGGACAATGGGAGCCAGATCATCCCCCGGTTCAATTCTTATCAAGTTGACGTCAGGCCTGACCCCTTCAACCGTTTGCAGGTAAATCAGGGGTTCAAACGGTGTGTGATCGGCGATGATGACGCTGTTGGGGGCAGCTGCTTGCAGGGCAGACCTGGCGTACGTTTCTGCCCCGTCATCCTGATGGCTGGCCGGCCACAAAAAGTATTGATTAGGGTCACGTCCCGGCAGCGTGCGAATTTCCAGCGGGTTAACCTGAGAAGCAGCAAGGACAAGAGGTGCCGCAAAGTAAACAGAAATGGGCAAACCTACGATCAAAAGAAGTGCAGCTATTTTCGCAATGGTTGTTTTGGCCGGCGGTAAGGCCTGGAGTTTTTGCCAGCCGTTGGCAATAAAGAATGAAAAGGCAATATAGCTGGGCAGGTAAAAAACAAACTGATCATTAACGCGATAGCTAAAGGCAAAAAAGACGGAAACGGCGTAAAAAATTAATAAACTTAACCACGAATTTTGCTGGTCTGAAATAGCCACGGAGGAAAAAGAGAAGCTAGAGAATTTGAGACGACCCTCAAAACCCTCTGTGTTCTCTGGGGCCAATATTCGCATAGGCAGTAAACCATAAATTCCCAGCAGTCCGCTGAGACCGACAAATTGCAGCCCCAGGAATCCGAGCCACAGGGCAAAGTCAAGCGGAAAGCGTGACAGGGAAAAGTCAAACATGGCCGGGGCAAAATCAACGTCAACGTGGGTGAAATAAAGGCGCAGGCTGCTGACAAAATTGGGTCCCGCTATTTGCTGATTCACCACCACAAAAAAAGGGAGCAGTCCGGCAACAAAAGTGCCAAGAAAAATGAACCAGTCTCGCCGGCTGAACCATTTGCGCTGCCGCCACAGCAAAAAGAGGGCGGCCGGCAAGAACAAAATTGCCATTTGGTGCGCCAGGAGAGCGAGGCCAAAAAGGGCGGCAGCCAGGTGGACGGTCCATGATTTTTCGGGACGCCAGCTTAACCAGAGCCAGAGCTGCAAGGCGAGAACGGCCGTAAAAACAGTATACACCTCGGCCCGAACCGCGTGCATCCAAAAGGTGTGGGAAACGGCCAGGGCGATGCAGGCAAAGATAACGCTTGTCCAGCTCAATTTCAGGGCGCGCATGGCTCCCGATAAAAAGATGAGCGTCACGGTAGCGGCGACGGCGGACAGTAAATTCAGCCGATACGCGACGGAAGCTATTGGCAAATCAACAAAAATTTGGGCCAATTGCAGCCATAACCAATGCCCGCCGCCATCCTGCTTGAGCAGTCCGGCAAAAGCGGATCGTTGAAAGTAGGCGTGGTCGCCCCAGAGCACGGTCGGGGCAAGGGTGAGCAGATAAAACAAGAATATGCCCATCCAGAGCGGTATCAGCTTGGTGTAGATGGCGCGTTTCATGGGGTGGGCATGATGGTCAGGCAGCAGGACGGCTGGAACTCTCTAGAAATCGATGGAACGGCCGTCAAAGGCATACTGAAACAACTTCTCCACCTCAACCGACTCAGGAATGCGGCGGGACATCAGCGTGTTGGTGTCGATGAGGACGTGTTCGCACAGCGTTTCCAGATGCCTTTTCAGGTCGTTGGCGGAGATGCCTGCTTCTTGCAGCGTGGTGGGCAGGTTTACCTGGCGCATCAAGTCACGCGTGGCGCTGGCCAGCTTCTTGGCCGCTTCGGCCTCATCGCTGGCTGGTTGGCCGATCATGGCTGCCAGATCAGCGTAGCGGCCCACGCCGCCGTTGGCCACATATTCGATGGTGTAGGGGAGGAAGATGGCGGTGATACGGCCGTGGGGAATCGTCTTAAACAAGGCGCCGGCGCTGTGCCCCAGGGCGTGGGCCAGGGCCACCTGGCTGTTGCCCAACGTCATGCCGGCAATGGAAGCGGCGTTGGCCATTTTTTCCCGCGCTTCTTCATCGTTGGGGCCATCGGCTACGGCGCGGGGCAGGTAGTTGAATACCATGCGCACCGCCTGCAGGCACAGCCCGTCGGTGAAATCGTTGGCCCAACCGCAGCTGTACGCTTCAATGGCGTGGCTCAGCACGTCGATGCCGGTGTCGGCGGTGATGGCCGCCGGCAAATTTTTGGTGAACAGCGGGTCGACAATGG
>CALBTC010000183.1 GCA_937967805.1 uncultured Anaerolineaceae bacterium | reverse complement strand
CCACCAGACCATAATTCACCGCTTCTTTGGCGCTCATCCAGAAGTTGCGGTCGGTGTCTTTGGCCACTTTTTCCAGCGGCTGGCCTGTTTGCTCGGCAAAAATACGGTTGAGTCGCTCGCGCATCTTGATGATTTCTTCAGCCTCGATAGCGATATCCTGGGCCTGACCGCGCACGCCGCCCATGGGTTGGTGCAGCAGGAAGCGCGTGTTGGGCAGGCTGAACCGATTTTCCTTATCAGCCGCCGCGTAAATGAGTGCGCCGGCGCTGGCCACCCAGCCCGTTCCCACAATTTTTACTTTGGGCTTGATAAAGCGAATCATGTCAAAAATGGTGTCGCCGGATTCCACATGCCCGCCAGGGGAGTTGATAAAGATTTTAATATCTTCGTCAGAATCGGCCGCCAGGAGCATGAGCTTTTCGGTGACTTCCCGTGCTACCTTCATATCAATTTCGCCAAAAATGGTAATGGTGCGGGTTTCAAGCAGCCGCTCCATCATATTTTTCTTTGGTTTATCATTACCTTTGGCTGCTTCTTGTTCGTCTTCAAATCGAATCATGTTTGTGTCCTTCTCGTGAGTTATTTAGCAAAGTGGGCAGAGTTTACCGCGTAAAGATTAGATTCAGGTAAACGGGTGAGGAGTGGCAATCCTTAGTCTCAACTATTTCCACTCAACAGAAGATCAAAGACTGCCAGTCCTGAAAATGAACTAAAGGCGCAAATTTGTAAACGCCTTCAGGCCAGGATAGATGGCCGAGTCACCCAGGTCATCTTCAATGCGCAGAAGCTGGTTGTATTTGGCCACGCGGTCGCTGCGGGCAGGGGCGCCGGTTTTGATCTGGCCGGCATTCAGCGCCACGGCCAGGTCAGCGATGGTGGCGTCTTCACTTTCACCGGAGCGATGGGAGACAACGGCCGTCCAGCCATGCCTCTGCACCATTTCCACCGACTGAATCGCTTCCGTCAGGCTGCCAATCTGGTTGACCTTGCACAGCAGGCTGTTGGCCGCCTTGCGCTCAAAGCCCATCTGAATGCGCTTGACGTTGGTCACCAGCAAATCATCACCCACAATTTGCACCTTGTCGCCCAGCTTCTCCATCATCAAGGTCCACGCTTCCCAATCGTCTTCACCCAGGCCGTCTTCAATGGAGATGATGGGATATTTGTTGACGAGGTTCACGTAAAAGTCGACCATTTCTGCGCCGGACAGCTTCTTGCCTTCCACCTTCATATTGTATAAGCCGTCTTCGTAAATTTCGGAAGCGGCGGGGTCCATGGCAAACATGATTTGCTCGCCGGGCTTGTATCCGGCTTTTTCAATGGCTTCCAGCATCAGATCAAACGGCTCGCTGTTGGACTTGACGCTTGGAGCAAAGCCACCCTCGTCGCCGACCGTGGTGCCGTACCCTTTACTGGCCAATACCTTCTTGAGGCTGTGATAAATTTCGGCGCCCCAGCGCAGCCCTTCGGCAAAGGTAGAAGCGCCCACGGGCATGATCATGTATTCTTGCAGATCAGTCGCGCCGGCAGCGTGCTTGCCGCCATTCATGATGTTCAGCATGGGCACGGGCAGCGTGCGGGCATAGACACCGCCCAGGTAGCGGTAAAGCGGCATCTCCTGGCTGGCAGCGGCGGCGTGGGCCACGGCCAGCGAGACACCCAAAATGGCATTAGCACCGAGATTTTTCTTATTTTCGCTGCCGTCCAGCGCCAGCATGGCCTGGTCGATGCCCACCTGGTCGGTGGCGTCCCAGCCGACGATGGCTTCGGCGATGGTGTCGTTGACGGCCGTAACCGCCTGCTGCACCCCCTTGCCCACGTAGCGTCCCTTGTCGCCGTCCCGTTTTTCCCATGCTTCATGCACACCGGTGGAAGCCCCCGAGGGCACAATCGCCCGACCATAAGCGCCGTCAAATAAATGTACTTCTACTTCTACGGTTGGGTTCCCACGGGAATCCAACACTTCCCGTCCATGAATTGATTCTATGTAAGACATGTTCACTCCTTCTGAAATTGCTGAGGAATTAGAGTTGTTCCTCTAGAAATAGAACACCGATTTTCGCAGATTAACACAGATATTTTTCTTTAATCTGTGGGAATCTGTGTTTATCTGTGTCCGAAATTCTAATTCGGTACAATTCTAGCTTTCCTGGGATTGTTAATTTGTGCGTTTGCAGGTACAGTGGGCTGGTAAACTGACCGCTGATATTCATTCATTTTAGGTCAGCAGACACTATGAGAGACTATACAGAAGCTGAGGAGTTCGGGCAACCACATTTAACCCAAAACTTCATGCCGAATGTCACAAAATCAGCATCATCGTAATAAGCGAGACACATCGCCAATAGCTGAATAGTCATTAAATTTATGCCGAATGTCCTCTTGTCAATATGGTAGCCCCCGGTTATAAATTTCAAGACAAACAATTCTTGGATTTCTAACCGATGAATCCTCTATACTGATAGGCACTCATGAGCGACACATTATCCATTGATTCCAACCAAATTCACGGCCTGTGGCAAAAGTTGGCTGATGAACTGCTGAATATTTTTGACGCCCATGGGGTTTGTGCGGTGGTGGCCAATGAAACGGCCGTCTTCGCCCAAACCACCACCGTCGTCGGCGTCAGCGATCCGCAGAAGAAATATTTTGACGTGTGGATTTGTGATAAAGACGGCCGTCTCCAGCAAACTCGCTGGAACAAAGAGCACGCTTCCTTCGACAGCTTTCTGGCCGCCGAGCAGCCCACTCTGCAAGAAAAATTCAATCAGCCACCGGCAGAACTGATTCGCAGCGAGCTGTGGCAACTCCCCCGCGAGCGCATTTTGGCCGTGCCGTTACCCGCGCCTGGCCGTTATGCTCCGGTCACTCCGCCCGGCATCCTTTGCCTGATCGATCCCGATGATGGACATCCACTTACCATTCCAGAAAACATGGCGGCCTTAGCCACCCATGTGACCATGGGGTTAGATCGGGCCTACCTTCGCCAAACCGTCGGGCGGCAAGACATCGAGTTTGCCGTCGTTTCCGAGATTAGCTACGCGCTTACTTCCACCCTGAGCCTGCAAAACATCTACCGCCAACTGATGGAGCCGGTGCGCCGTACGCTTAACGTTGGCTCTGTTTCTGTTGGTTTGATCGAACAACCTTCCGGCGACATCATTTTTGTCGATATGCTCATGGGCGATTTGTTCAAGGATTTGCCCACGATTCGCCTGAAAAAGGGGCAGGGCATCGCCGGCTGGGTGTCGGAAAACCGCCAATCGGTCATCATCAACGATGTCTATTCTGACAAACGCTTTTATTCGCGCGTGGATCGCCAGTCGGGCTTCCAAACGAGCAATATGATTTGTATTCCACTGCAAATTGAAGATCGGGTGATCGGCATTTTGCAGGCGATTAACAAACAGAACGGGGATTTCAACGAAAACGACTTGCGTCTACTGCAAGCCATCGGCGGGCCGCTGGCGGCGGCGATTGAGAATGCCAGTTTGCACACGGCCGTTCTCGCCGAAAAGCGCCGCATTGAAACCATCTTCGCCAACATGTCTGAAGGCATGATGACCGTGGATGCCGACGGCCTCATCACCCACGCCAACGACTCCCTGCTCAGCCTGCTTTTCCGCGATCTGCCCTCATTGGTTGGCCAAAAAGCCAACGACATGATCCGCCTCACCAGCGGCAGCCTCAACGAATTTATGCAGCGCGTGCTCAGCGCCAAAGAAGAGTATCCACAGTTGGCCACCGAGATGAGCCAGCAAGGTGGCAGCACGGTGCCCGTTTTGCTTAGCGGCGCGCCCATCCGGGATGAAAACGGCGAAGTCACCGAAATGATCTTTGTTTTCAGCGACCTGAGCCAGATACGCGAAGTGGAGCGGCTGCGTGACGATTTCTTCCACGGCATCATCCACGAGCTGCGCACGCCGCTGGCCACCATTTTGATGTATGCTCGCCTGCTGCGCGAAGGTAAAGCGCAGCAAAAAGAAAAGGCCGACCGCTTCCTGGGCGTTATCGAGCGGGAAAGTGACCGGCTGCAAAAAATGGTGCGCCAGATGCTGGAAGTGGTCAAGATGGAAGCCAGCGAATTCCAGCGCAGCAACGATCTCATCAGCCTCAACGACCTGTTCGACGAAATTTTGCCTCCCCTGGCCGACCGCGCTACCGAAAAAGGGCTCACCTTCCGCCAGCGCATCGCCCCCGAGATGTCGCCGGTGCTGGGCAATCAGGAAACCTACCACCTCATCTTCAAGAACCTCATCGACAATGCGGTGAAGTTCACCCTGTCCGGCACGGTGCGCGTAGAAGCTTTTGCCGAAAATGGCCAGATTGTGGTGCAGGTGAAGGATGACGGCATTGGCATCCCCCGGCAGGCGCTGCCTAATTTGTTTGGTCGATTCTTCCGGGCGCAAACGGCCGTTGAGCGGGGCATTGCCGGTACCGGGCTGGGTCTCTACATGGTCAAAGTCGCCGTCGAGAATTATAATGGCACCATTCAAGTGAAAAGCACGGCGGGCAAGGGCACGACCTTCACGGTCAAACTCCCCATCGCCGAAGTTTAGTTTTTGCAATCATCCTCCGTTTTCCTGAGAAAAATCAAAGATTACACAGATTTACAGATTTTATCTGCGTAATCTGCGCAATCTGTTGATAAAATTCCCGCACATGCGGATTAGTTTAAGTCAGGTACTAACTCAATTATGTCAACACACATTTATCTCGATCACGGCGCTTCCACGCCGGTACATCCCCAGGTTATTGAAAAAATGGTGCCGTTTTGGACGGACCATTACGGCAATCCGTCCTCATCTCATGCGCACGGCCGTTCCGCCGGATTTGCCCTGGACGAAGCGCGGCTCACCATTGCCCAACTGATGAACGCCCAGGCCAAAGAGATCGTTTTTACCGGATGCGGCTCAGAAAGTGACAACCTGGCGGTGCGCGGCGTGATGTGGGCAGCCCGCAAAAATGGCACGGGCAATCACCTCATCACCAGCGCCATTGAGCACGAGGCGGTTTTGGAAACGGCCGTGCAGCTGCGTGACCAGTTCAACTTTGATCTGACCATTTTGGGGGTGGATGAGTACGGCCGTGTCGCCGTAGACGACGTCGCCGCCGCCATTCGCCCCGACACTGCCCTCATCTCCATCATGGCCGCCAACAACGAAATCGGCACCATGCAGCCCATCCAGCAGATTGGCGCGCTGACCCGCGAGCACGGCATTCTTTTCCACACGGACGCGGTGCAGGCGGCGGCCACCACCCGCTGGGACATGGCCACCATGCCCATTGACCTGCTCAGCATGGCGCCGCACAAATTTTATGGCCCCAAGGGCGTGGGGATTTTGTACGTGCGGGAGGGGATTGAGCTAATTTCTTCGTTAACGGGGGGCGGGCAGGAAAACGGCCGTCGCTCCGGCACCGTCAATGTGGCCTTTGCCGTGGGTGCGGCCGAAGCGTTCCAATTGGCCCAAAACAATCTCGAAGAACAAGTGTCCCATTACACTAGCCTGCGCGACCAGCTCATTGCCGGCATAATGGCCACTGTACCCGCCGACGAGATCCTCCTTACCGGCCACCCCACCGAGCGGCTGCCCCACCACGCCAGCTTCGCCCTCAAAAACATGAGCGGCAATGATTTGCTCATGCACCTGGACATGGCGGGCATCAGCGCCAGCAGCGGCTCCGCCTGCAAAACCGGCGACCCCAAGCCGTCCGCCATTCTGGAAACACTTGGCCTGGACCCCGCCTGGACCAAAGGCGGCCTGCGCTTCACCGTCGGCAGCCAAAACACACCGGCGGACATCGAGCACGTCATCCAAGCCATGCCCACCATCGTCGAAAAAGTGCGCAAAGTCGGCCAGCTTTTCACGATGTAAACTGTGGCACCCAAGCAAACCTCATCTGTCTTTCTGAGCGCGGCGAAGAATCCCTTTAAACTCCGGTGGGCAACAATCTCGCCCGCGAAAATAGTGGATTATCTGGTATAATTGCGCCCATGTCAGAGCAAATTACAATCACCGTCTCCAGCAAGGTTTACCAGCGCATTGTGGAACAGGCACAGCAGAACCGGAAAAACGTTTCTGATCTGGTTAATGATGTTGTTGCCAATGCTTTTGTGCCAAACACGCCTGCTGAAAATCCGGCGCGAGATAAAATGCTGCAAGAAATTGAAGCGTACAAAAAATTGCATCCCAGGCTTGTTAAAAAATACCTGGGTCAATTTGTTGCCATCCATAATGGAAAGCTGGTTGATCACGACTCTGACAAAGAAGCTTTGTTCCTTCGCGTTAAAGAAAAGTTCCCGAATCAGATTGTTTTACAAAGGCAGGTTCTAGAAAATCCTGACCCTGTTCTTCACTTCCGCTCACCTCGTTTCCAGCAAGAATGAAAGTACAGTTTGACTACGACCGCAGCTACCTGCCATCCGCTCCCGTTATCACATTAACGGTTGATGGATATTCTGACAGCGCAGAGCCTGCCACGGTTCGCACCATGATTGATTCTGGTGCCGATGGGACAATGTTGCCTACGGCCGTCCTCGAAAAGATCGAGGCAAGCTACGTTGATACTGTTCGCATGAGCGGCGTGACCGGCATCATTGAACAACGAGATCGTTACAGAGTCCGCCTCCAAATTGGCGAAATTGTGGTGAAGGGAATTGATGCCGTGGCCGTTGCAACAGAGGGCGAGGGGCTAATCGGCCGGGATGTGTTGAATCAGTTGATTGTCACACTCAATGGATTGGCCGCCGAATTAACAATCTCTGACCAGTAAAAAATCTACGCAGTACCATAGACCATCACTTCCTTTTCCAGCCGGTCCGAAAGCTGGTCAGAAGCCACGTCTAAATCGTAATCCATTGGCAAACCGAGTCAGAATTGGGGTGACATGCCGAAGTAACATGCTAACCTTAAAGCGGTATCGGCCGTAATGCGCCGCTTGCCGTGCACAGTTTCATTGATTCGCCTGGCCGGAACACGAATATCCAAAGCCAATCGATTTTGGCTTAGTTCCATCGGCTTCAAAAACTCTTCTAAAGCAAATGTTGGTTAGGCAAAAACAAAGTGGGCAACGGCCGTTGGCGAATGGTATAGAAACGATTGTCTGAGCGCAAGTTTACAATCGCCTCTTTGGCATACAATAAAAGCGGACCGTAGCTGCCTCCCGAGGTGATTATTATGAAACGAATTTTCCTCATTTCCTGGATTTTGCTGATTTTAGCAGGCTGCTCGCTGGAAGGGCCACAAGCACCCACCGCAACTCCCTCACCAACACTAGATTTTCCCACAGTTACAGCGACCCAGAGCAGCCCAACAGCAAGCCTAACGCCTTTGCCATCGCCTACACGGTTAGCAACCCGTACCCCCTCAGCTACACCCAATCCGCCACCGCCTCTCAACGCGGCCGACGGCTTGATCTATGAGAACAATTTTGAGTACCGCATTATTGAGGGAGAAAATACACGACGGATTTTGCCCTGTGAACGGCCGTCTCTCGCCATCTTCTCCTCCGTCTACCCGGCACCCAATTTCCAAATGTTCTCCGTTGAAGACGGCAGGTTGATGATTGGCGAACCCTGCTCAACCGAGACAGCACCGTTGATCACTCTGCCAAACCGCAATGTACGGCGCATCTGGGGCCAGGTTAACGATTGGCTGCTGGTCGAGGCGGGCGAACCGGGCATTAGCGGACAGAGCACCTGGCCGTTAACGGCCGTTCGCCTCGACGGTTCAGAATATCAACTTTTAACCGAGGACATTTATTTCGGAACTCCTGTTATTTCTCCCGATGGCTACGTTCTGATTCCGACGGATGAACAAGTGCTTCGCTGGGACGGGCAGAGGATAACTGACACTGATTATCCGTTTTTCCTCTCCGGCAGCTTTTCTCCTGACGGTCGTTTGCTAGCCCTTACTCAGGGTAGCAATCTCGACGTTTACGATATGAACGAGCAGCTGTTACATCATGTCGAGTTTCAGCCTGTTAGGTACAGTCCGCCCCCACCCCCAGTCTGGCAGCCGAGTGGAGAATGGGTAACCGTTGAGGGCTGGAATGACGGAGCGGATGGTTTTCCAGGAATAGTCATTCTTTTGAATATGGTTACTGGTGAGGAACGGATCATCAATCAACGATTTCAGCCTCAATTTAGCCCCAACGGCCGTTGGCTGGTTACCTATCATGCAACAGACGACAACAAAGCCACAATTTACGATTTAATTACTTGGCAAAGTTATGAAATTGCGCTAAACGGTTGGCCTGTGGCCTGGATCGTGCCGGAGGAAACAGCCATCGGGCCGCGCTATAACGATGAAGCGCTAAACTTTTCCATGGATCTGCCCGCCAGTTGGACGGCCGTACACGCCAACGGCACCACAACTATCCGCAATAAGGACGGCGAACCTCAACTGCGCGTCCGCGCCTACTTGAGTCGCACCGGCATCCTCTCGGCCGAAACAATTGCCGAAAACAGTGCACCGCCTGCCCTCAGGGACAGCCTGACGTTCACAGAGGCAACCATTGCCGGCTATCCAGCGGTGAAAACAAATACGGCCGTGACCTATATCAATGTGGGCGGGCGTTATCTGGCCTTTGAAACGGTGAAATATGATCCCATTATCCCAATCCTGCTGGAAACGCTCCAGGCAGAGCCTACCGACTTTGAGGACAACTATATTCTGCTCAGCAGTAAAAACTGGCTTGCCGAACTCAGCGGTGGCGCCAACGTAACCGAAACGCTCACGGTCCAGCGCCGAGACGGAGCAGCAGGCTATACGCTTTTTACCGAACCACCAACGCAAGGCCTAGGCTATACCTTAGCCGAACCCCTCTTTTTTACGCCTGATGAACAATATCTGTACTTCTATCATCGAGGAGTACCAGATGGTTGTGGCATTTATTTCGGCGGTGGGGACTTAGTGCAGGTGGATTTGAGCAGTGGGGCACAAACAACGCTGGGAGATACGGCCGGCGTGGGGCACACACTGTTGCCGGACGGGCAAAGGATGGCTTTTTTACGCGGCCGTTTTAGCAATGAATTTATGCTTCATCTGTATGATTTGAGCAGCGGCCAAACCGAAACAATCTCATTTCCTTTGCCAGGACCAAATGCCGCTGCCGGCAGTTTAATCTTTTCGCCCGATGGCTCCCAGGTGGCGTTTGCAGCGCAGCAAGCCTATTGTGGCGAAGGCTGGACGATTGGTACCATCGATATAGAAACGGCCGAACTCACCACTTACCCCGCCGAAGACTTCGCCTTCTGGCGACCCATTGACTGGGTAGGCGACTTGATTGTTTTACAGCAGTTCACCGGTGAGGCAACCAAATTCCTCAACCCGTCCACCGGCGAGTTTTTGATTGAACGGCCGTAAAGTTCTAATCTATTCCATTTGATAAAAATTCAGAAAGATGTACAGTAGGCGCATCATGAGCGAGATGAAGCAGAGAGGCAACAAGAAGCGCGTGGTGGTGGCGATGAGCGGCGGGGTGGACAGCTCCGTGGCGGCGGCGCTGCTGGTGGAGCAGGGGTACGAGGTCATCGGCACGATGATGCGCCTGTGGAGCGAACCGGCCAGCGGTGCGTCAGCACCCGCCAACCGCTGCTGCACCCCGGACCAGATGGCCGACGCGCGACGCGTGGCCGGCCTGCTGGGCATTCCGTTTTACGTGGTGGACGTGCAGGACCATTTTCGGCAGACGATTGTGCAATTTTTTATTGATGAGCACGCGAACGGCCGTACCCCCAACCCCTGCATCGAATGCAACCGCCAAATCCGCTTCACCTACCTGCTGGAACGCGCCCTTGCCCTCGATGCCGATTACCTGGCCACCGGCCATTACGCCCAGGTGCGCCACACGCCCGACGGCTACCAACTGCTTAAAGGGCGCGACGAGCACAAAGACCAATCATACGTCCTGCATGTGCTGGACCAGGAAAAGCTGGGCCAGGTACTCTTCCCCATCGGTAGTTACACCAAAAACGAGGTGCGCGAGCTGGCCAAAAAGTTTGGTCTGCCCGTCGCCGGCAAAAGCGAGAGCCAGGATTTGTGTTTCCTCGGCGACGGCGACTACCGCCGCTTTTTGCAGGAGTACAGTCAGAAGGCCAGCCGGCCCGGCCCCATCCTCACCAGCAGCGGCGAGGAGTTAGGCCAGCATGAGGGGCTGCCGTTTTACACGATTGGGCAGCGCAAAGGGCTGGGCATTTCAGCCCGCGTGCCGCTGTTTGTCCTATGCAAGGACGTGGCGCGCAACGCGCTCATCGTCGGGCCAAAGTCGGAACTGGGGCAGCAAATTCTCATTGCCCGGGACGTGAACTGGCTCAGCGGCCGGCCGCCGCAGGAACCGGTCGAGGCGCAAATAAAGATTCGCTACAAGGCGAAGGGAATTCAGGGTGAAGTTGTGGATTTGGGCGACGGCCGTTCCCAAGTAACCTTCCACGAACCCGTCTTTGGCGTCACCGCCGGGCAAGGGGCTGTCTTCTACGATGGCGACGTTTGTCTGGGCGGCGGCATTATTGCCGATGGGTTGAATGATTGGGAAGATACTGCCCCTGCCACCTCCTCCCTCCAATTGGCCGACATTCAGGTGCATTCATGACCACTGCTGCTTCCGGCCTTATTCTCGGATTTTTGCTGGCCACCGCGTACGGCGCAGGCTTTCACTTGCTGCTGGGCGGCCCGGCGCGGCGCATCATTCTCTACTTGGTGGCCGCCTGGATTGGCTTTGCCCTGGGGCACGTCGTGGGCGACCTGATCAACCTCAACTGGCTGCGCCTGGGCGCTTTGCAGCTTTTCAGCGCCAGCGTGGGGGCCTGGGTGGCGTTGATTATCAGTCGATGGTTGGCGGGGGATACGGCCGTTACTTAACCAGATGAGCGTCCCATTGTTTTTAACTGCTGAAAAACCTGTTGGAATGGGCCTCTACTTTGAAGCCGTTGTGCTTTGATGCTATACTTGCCGTACATTTTCCAACAGAAACCCAAATTAGGAGCAAGACATCCACATTGGATAGCCCGACGTATACAACCACCTCTGGCCCTGCGCCGGAACAGAAAAAGCTAATCTCTGTCAAACCCGTTTACATCGCCCTGGCCGTCATTCTGGCGCTGACTCTGCTGGTTGGTGCCGTCTGGGGCATTGTCTGGCTGGCCAGCACCCAGGCAGCCACCATCGAAGCCGTGCGCGATGTGCTGCTGATCGCCCTGGCCCTGGAATCTTGCCTCTTTGGCATTGTCTTGCTGTTTATGCTGCTGATGATTATTCGTCTGGTGAATATGTTGGAATTTGAAATTAAACCCATTTTGGAGAAAACGAACGAAACCGTGGGAACAATTCGCGGAACGACCAGTTTTGTGAGTAAGAACGTCATCAAACCGGTCACCGACGCCAGAGTCCATGTGGCCGGCGTCCGCCAGGCCATCAAATCCCTGTTTGGTAATCCGCGCAACAATTTACCCCGGTAGGAGAAAAGAAATGAGCGATAATTCAAATGATCTCGGTGCTTTTTTAGCAGGATTTGTTATCGGTGGACTCGTCGGGGCTGCCACTGCCATTATTTTAACCCCGCAGTCGGGTGAAGAAACCCGCTCGATGCTGGCAAGCAAGAGCAATGAGCTGCTGCAAACTGGCGGTGCCCGCGTGCAGCAAGTGCGTGAATCCGCCGGCGCTTACAGCCAGGAATATTTGGATAAGGCTGGCTCTGCCCTTAGCGGCACGCGTCAGCAAGTAAAAGATGTTGGGGGACGTGTGCAGGAACAGGCGCGGATTGTTTTGGATAAAGGAAAAGAACAGACTTCACAGTTGAGGTCTATGACCAACAATGATGAAACCGACGGGAGCAACGCATAACGGCCGTTTCCATCCCACCGTCGCCGACAAAGCAGCCAACCTTATCTCCTTGACATTTGCTAAACAACTGAGTCTGTAACCGTATATCCTTTGGCTCCGGCGACTTTTTTGCTCCGCGAGCCATCTGCAGACAGGCGTCTCCCAGCGGAGTCGCCTTTTTGCATGTAGCCACTATGACCCAAATATCTCTCATTTCTATTTCTGAACTGCTAAAAAACCTGCCCAATGGGCAAACGGCCCAGCAGGTGCAGAAGGCTTATGAATTTGCCACGCGTATTCACGACGGCCGTAAGCGGGAATCGGGCGAACTGTATATTGAACACGACCTGGCCGTCACCCACATCTTGAGCCAGCTTGGTGTAGATACGCCAACGCTCATCGCCAGCATGCTGCACGACAGCTTATTGCCCCACACCGGTCAAACTGTGGAAACCATTCGCCACCATTTTGGTGAGGAACCGGCTGCGCTCATCAAAGGGCTAGAACACCTTTATGCTTACGCCAGCGAAGAGCAATACCAAAAGCTGCGCGATCCGGAAGCAGACCGCAAAACATTAGAAGGCGTACGCCGCGCCGTTTTGGCCATAATTGAAGGGGACATTCGCGTCATTTTAATTCGCATGGCCGACTGCCTGCAAGATTTACGTAAAGCCAGCAACTTGCCACCGGAGCAGCGCACCATTGTGGCCAAAGAGGCCATGAATATTTATGCACCGCTGGCCAACCGGCTGGGCATCTGGCAGCTCAAATGGGAACTGGAAGATTTGGCCTTCCGCTACCTGCAGCCAGAAAAATATAAAGAAATCGCCAGCCAGTTGGCAGCGCGGCGGGCAGAGCGAATGGAGAATATCGAAGGCGCGGTGGAAAAATTGCAGCGCGCCATTCATGAAAGTGGCTTAAAAGGCACGGTCACCGGCCGCTCAAAACATATTTATTCCATCTACCGCAAAATGATGCGCAAGCGGCTCGACTTTGATCACATTTACGACATCCAGGCGCTGCGCGTAATTTTGGAACCAAAAGATAAAGCCAGCTACGACAAAAAAAACATCAAAGAAAAAGAAGAAGAAGATAGATACCTGTGTTACCAGGCGCTGGGATTGGTCCACAGCATGTGGCAGCCCATCCCGCGCGAGTTTGACGATTACATTGCCGCCCCCAAAGCCAATGGGTATCAATCGCTGCATACGGCCGTTATCGACACTAAAACCGGCGAAAACCTGGAAGTGCAAATCCGCACCCGCCGCATGCACGACGAAGCCGAAAAAGGGGTGGCAGCCCATTGGGCCTACAAAGAAGAGGGCGGCAAGATCGCCAGCTCCGTCAAAAAGCGCATCGACAGCCTGCGTGAACTGCTGGCCACACTGCAAGACGAAGAGCGTGATGACGATGACGATCTGCTGGAACATGAAATCCTGGCCGAGCGCATTTACGTTTTCACACCTAAAGGGGACGTCATCGACCTGCCCGCCGGCTCCACGCCCATTGATTTTGCCTACGCCATCCACACCGAAGTTGGCCATCGCTGCCGGGGGGCGCGGGTAAACGGCAAGATGGTCAGCCTGGATTATGTGCTAAAGTCGGGCGAACGCGTTGACATTTTAACCACCAATCGCGGGGGCCCCAGCCGCGACTGGATGAACGCCAGCCTGGGTTACACGGGCAGCGCCCGCACCCGCAGCAAAATTCGGCAATGGTTCCGCAACCAGGAGCGAGAGCAGAACATCTTGCAAGGTCGTGAAGTCGTGGAGCGCGAACTGCGCCGCCTGGGCCTGGCCGATGTGCATACCGTTTCTGACATTGCCAAGGCGCTCAAATTTGACGACGAAGAGCAGTTCCTGGCCAAAGTCGGCTTTGGCGACATTCAAAGCCGGCAAATCAGCGGGGCCATCGCCCTGATGGAAAAAAATCTGCATCCGGATGATGAGTTACGGCCGTTGCTCCTACAAACCCCACAAAAAGAGAAAGGGCTCACCATTTCCGGCATCGGCGGCCTGTACACGCGCATGGCCAAATGCTGCCAGCCCATTCCGCCGGAGCCCATCACCGGCTTCATCACCCGCGGCCAGGGCGTGACCATTCATCGTTCCGATTGCGTACAAGTGCAAAACATTTCTGAACCGGAGCGGCTGATTGCCGTGGAGTGGGGGAATGATGCGGCCGTTTATCCCATCCCCATCGTGCTCAAAGCATACCGCCGGCCCAACATCATCGAAGAAATTGTGGCCATTCTGCGCGGCCAAAAAATTAACACGCCCAAGACCAAAACCACCTCGGTCGGCAATATCATGACCATTTCGCTGGTGGTAGAGGTAAAAAGTTTAGAGCAGCTCAACTGGCTGCTGCAAAAATTGGAATCGCTGCCCAACGTGGTGGAGGCGTATCGGCAGCGCTGGTAAAAGCGGTGATCAGTAATCGGTAACCAGTAATCAGTTAACTTGCCAGAGGAGTTAGACACACCTGCAAGATGGAACGCATTGTCGTGGTGGGCACAAGTGGATCGGGCAAGACAACCTTGGCGCAGCAGTTAGCCGTCTGCCTGGGTTATCCACACATTGAGCTGGACAGCCTGCATTGGGGGCCGAACTGGACGGAGGTGCCTGATTTTGCCCAGAAAGTGGCGCAGGCGGTGGAACGGCCGTGTTGGGTACTCGATGGCAATTACAGCCGCGTGCGCCCAATCATCTGGTCACAGGCCGACACCATCGTCTGGCTCGATTACTCGATTTGGGTTTGCTATTGGCGGATGGTGCGGCGGGCGTTTCGGCGCGTCTTTTTGCGCCAGAAGTTGTGGAACGGTAACAGGGAAACGTTTCGTGGGCAGTTTTTGTCCAAAGATTCCCTGTTTTTCTGGATTCACCAAACACACGGCCGTCGGCGGCAAAAATACACCACCCTTATGCAAGAGACCCCCTACCCGCATCTCACGTGGATTCACCACCAAACACCCCGCAAGACAAAACAGTGGCTAAAACAACTTTGCCAAGAATCCGGTTGAACTACCGTCTAAAGCAATACCTCCGACAGATGTGCTTTGAAGGATGCCTCTTTTCGTCAAGCACAACAAACTCAAATTGTCATTCTGAGCGCAGCGAAGAATCTTTCTAGACACATTGAGCAGAAGCATGGCCCATCTGTATTGGCAAGACATTCCCCTATTTGCACGCTATAGGGATACTTCGGCAAGCTCAGCACAGGCTCTCAGCATGACATCCTCAATGTTGTACAGTTCCCATTTCATCTAACTGAAGCGTTTCTTCGCCGTCTGGCGTTTGCAGGGTAAGCCGCCACGTTTTTAGCTCAAAGCGGAATTCTTGCAGCTCCTCTTGCTCGGTTTTGGCATTGTAAACGAGATGACCCCACACGGCCGTTTCATCTCGCCCCCTCAAGCGCAAACTGGCCTCATGCCAGCGACAATAATAAACGAGCGGTTTCATACGCCTCCTTGGAGAACAAAACTTTGCAAAAGCGGTTCAAAGGGGCTGTACTTTTGTTCTCCTGAAGTAAACCGCCGTTTTGTCTTGGCTATGGTTTTAGATATGGCGGTTTACTCAATTGCCTCGTACTGCTCAAAAATACGTCGATAGGCTACCGAACTGGCCATCAGCTCCTCATGCGTGCCTACCTCTTCCATATGCCCCTTGCGCATCACCACCACCTTGTCTGCCCAGCGAATCTGGGACAGCCGGTGGGTGATCAAAATGGTGGTCTGGTTGGCGGCGGCGCGCACAATCGCCTGCTGAATCTGGTCCTCCGTGGCGCTGTCCACCGCGCTGGTGGAATCATCCAATATGAGGATGCGTGGCCGGGTGAGGAAGGCCCGCGCCAGCGCCAGCCGCTGCCGCTGCCCGCCGGAAAGCGTTACACCCCGCTCGCCAATTACCGTTTCATACCCATCCTTAAAGTTCAGGATGAAATCGTGCGCCTGGGCTGCTTTGGCTGCCTCTTCAATCATCGCCTGCGTGGCGCCGGGGCAACCAAAAGCAATATTCTCTCCGACGGTGCGCGAAAAGAGGAAGATGTCCTGCTCAATAATGGAAATTTGCCGCCGCAGCGCCGCCAGGTTCCAGTCGCGCACGTCGACGCCGTCTATGAGGAGACGGCCGTCCGTCACATCATATGTCCGGTTAATCAGCTTGGCCAACGTACTCTTGCCCGATCCCGTCTGGCCCACGATGGCCACCGTTTGCCCCGGCTCAATGCTGAAATCAATCTCTTGCAGCACGGGTGACGCGCCCACATAACCAAACGTAACGTTGTCAAATTGCACCGCCCCCCTGATTTCTGCCTGAAGGCCCGCCGCGTTTTCATCCAGCAGCGTCTCTCTGTTCATCAGCTCCAAAATGCGCCGCGCCCCGGCTAAACCCAGCGATACGCGCGAATAGGCCAGCAAAGAAATGAAAGTGGGAAAGCCAAACAGCGCCAGCAGCCCCATGTAGCCAACCACATCCCCCACCGCAATTTGCCCCTGCTGGAACAGATAAAGTGCGTGCATAAAGCCAATGCCATAGGTTATGCCCAGCAGCAGCAGCGGTAAAAAACGGGCTTCAATCTTGCCCTGCTCTACGGCCGCATCCCGGTAGCCGGTGGCATTGTCATTAAACAGGCCAATTTCCTGCACTTCCTGGGCGGTACTCTTAACCAGCTCAATGCCGTCGATGGCCTCGGCGAGCCGGCTGTTCATATTGCCAAACGCCTGCCGCACCTGGTCGGCAACGCCTTGCAGAACCTTCAAATAACGCATCACCGCCAAAATATAGGTCACGATAAAAAACAAAGGCGCAGCCGCCAATTGTGGATGATAGCTCGGCGCAACCAGCAGCGGCATAATCATAAAATTAGCCGAACCGGCCACCAAATTGACCCCAGGGTTCATCATGAGATTAACCTCATGGACATCGTTTGTGGCTCGGGCCATGGTGTCGCCCACGGGCTGCGAATCATGAAAGGCGGTGCTTTTGCCCAACAGGCTAACATACAGCTCCTCTCGCATGTCGCGCTCCAGCCGTTCGCCCATCACTGCGCTGGAAAAATTCCGCCCCAACTGCAACACAGCCCGCACCGATTGGCTGCCAATGACGCCCAACGCCAGCCAGCCTATCAGGGGCAAATCAGGCGGCGTTTCCAGAGCAGCATCAAACGCCCGGCCAATAAGCACCGGTACCACCGCCGCCAGCGCCGCATTGCCAAACGCACCGATCAACATGCTTGCAAACAATAATTTATGATGAGAAAGATGGGATAAAACCCAGCGAGTGGTGGTACTTTGGTCAGTCTGGTGTGATCTATTAACGTCAAATTCACTCAAAATTTCATCTCTTTGCTTTAGGATGGCAACTATATAATTTTTCTGATTTTTTTGCCTAAAAATCTGTTTCAACGGTTTCCAAGCAACTATTGTTCATATACTGGTAGTTCTATGAGCATGCAAAACTTTTTAGTTAAAAAAAGCAGCTGGCCAACATCCTTGATTTCTATCCCAACAGAAATCCATTA
>CALBTC010000182.1 GCA_937967805.1 uncultured Anaerolineaceae bacterium | reverse complement strand
ACCACGCGAGACGGCAGCGGTGGCAGCGGACGCGCCGTGCGCCGCGCAACCGGTTGCTCAGTGGTCAAAAAACGAGAAACGCGCGTAATTCCCACCGCCACTAGTAAATAAACCACCGGCATTGCCCCAACCAGCCGCACCGTGCTGGGCGACTGTGGCGTGACGGCGCTGGGAATAAGCGTCACGCCCAACCAAATAAGCACAAAGGCATAGCGCGGCTGCCGCCAGCGCCACAGCGCAATCAGCAAACCGGCATAAAAGAACACGGCCGTTCCCATATCAAACAGCGGGCGGTCCGGCAAGGTATACGTCCAGCGCGGATCGCCGGTAAAGCTAAAAATGCCAACGGTATCCACCACGCTCTGCAAAATCGGCTGCGGGTCGCCCGCCTGCAACGCTTCCAGCGGCCCGGCCAATTGGTCCACCCGCTGCTGCAACGTCGGGTCTGCCCACAATGTGAGAAACAGCGGCAGCGCCACCACAAACGACACACCTAAAACGATCAACGCCGCCCTTATCGACTTTCTTTTCTCTACCTCTTTGCGCCTTTGCGTGAAATAATAAGCTGCTAACAGCATCGGAATGGCAAAAACGACCCGCGCCCCGGTGTAGCTGTACAAGCTCAACCCCAAAAACAGACCAGCCAGCCACGGCCGTTTCGGCCAAAACCAGGCAAACAGCACCAACAGCACCGGCTCCAAAATCGGACGAATCCCCACCCGGCTAAATACAATTGGCCACCAGCTTACTGCCAGACCAACGCCTGCGAGAACGGCCGTTCCCCCACCAAATTCTCGCCGCGCCCAGCGCAAGGTCAGCGCCACCAGCAGCAGCCCCAAGGTCACCGCCGGCAGCCGTATGGAAAGCACATTGTCGCCCAGCAGCATCTGGAACGGCACCGAAAAATAATGGTACAGCGGCTCGTGACCATACCCCTCGCGGAAAAAGAGCGCGTGGCTGCCGCCGCGAATAAATTGCACGATGTCGGCGTTCAGCACCTCGTCCTGGGCTAACCCCGGCGGCACGTCATGCAGCAGCACCAGGCGAAATATGGCGGCCAGGAGGAGAACGGCCGTTCCCCACCAAACAAATCTTCTATTCCCAACAGCTACATTGGCTTTCATACAGGCTCTTACATCGCGTGATGCGTGAAACGTGACTAAAAACCATTCACGTTTCACGCATCACGCATCCCTTCACCGCAAATCATAAATATAAATCGAATATCCAATCCGGTCCGTCGGCTCATGCTCCCGGAACCAGGCATAAACGTGTTTTGCCTCCCAATGGCTTTCCCACAGGCTGCTGGCGCTGATGGCGTACAAACCCGGTTCAGGATTTTCCGGATTAAACGGCGGATTGGTCCACAAGGCCAAGAAGTCTGCCCTGGGGAAACCGGGCAGTGGTTCAAAGTTAATACCGTAATAGGCGGGATCGGCCGTACCAAACCAACCTAACTTAATTGTTTCCTCGCCATTTTCAGCCATCCACTTCTGCAGGCGCAGCAAATCCTGGCCCCAATCGTTGCTGCTGTCGGCCAGAATTGAGGCACCGTTAGACGGACCGCCCGCCGCCAGGTTGAAAAAGCTCAAATAATGCGGATGAAGCCACAGCGTCGGCAGCAAAATACCAAGCGCCAGAATCAGCGCCACCGCTGTGCTGTGGCCGGCGTCCCCGCCGCGCCACCGGTTAGCAACACTGCTCCTGTCGAACACCGTGGGCAGCCCACTCACCCCGACAATGACCAACGGCAAAATCGGCAGCAGGTGCCGGTAGCCAATATTGATGTCGCTGATGACGCTGACGGCGAAATAGGAAACGACGGGAATGAAGAGAAAGAGTAATTTTGGGCGGGCAGACGACCGTTGCCAACCAAGCCAAACCACCCCCAGCAGCCCAACCAGCAGCACCAGCGGCGTCTTCACCAAAAATGCCACGGGGAAAAAAAGCAAAAAGCCCTGGTCCGATGATTCACCCAGCAAAAACGCCATGCGCCCGCCCCGACTCACGTTCACAATCTGGTCAATCCCTGCCCAAAAGGTAGGCATCGGCCCGCTAAACCGGTTCAAAAAAGCAAACGTCTCCGACGGAAAACGAAACATCCCCCACTCAAACCCAAAAATCGCCCAGACCACCAAAACCGAAACCAGCCCTGCCCCCCCCAACTGCACCAACCGGTGAACACCCCCTCCGCGTCTCTGCGTCTCCGCGTTAAATAAGGGCAGAACCGCCATTACAGCCAAAATGGGCACAAACGTCAACATCGACAGCTTGCTGCCGAAGGCCAGCCCCAGCCCTGCACCGGCCGCCAGCCAGCGGCGCCAGGCCCAGCCCGGCGCCGCCCACAAACGCCACATCAGCAGCAGCGCCAGGGTGATAAACAGCGTGCCGCCCAAATCGGTGGTGACGAGACGGCCGTTTGCCAAAATATTCGGTTCAAACAGCAGCAAAACAAAGGCCAGATAGGCCGACGGCCGTCCCCAAAATTCACGGGCAAAATGGAACCCCACCAGCGCCAGCCCCAACGTCAAAAAAACAATCGGCAAGCGGCCTAAAAAGATCATCCGCGACACATCCTGATTGGCCTGCCACAGAAATTGATCGGCAAAGACATACCAGTACACGTCCGGCGGCTGCTGCTCGGTCCAGCTGGGATGGTCAAAAGGAAAGTGCAAATCGGGCAAAAGCAGCAGCGGCAGGCCGCTCAAGCTGTTCACCAGCGGCGGATGCTCCAGGCTCAGCCGGGGATCGCCCGTTTTCACAAACGCCGCGCCCCGCGCCAGGTGATTTTGTTCATCCATCGTGGGGCTGTCATTCACCATGCTGTCTAACGCCAAAAAGAAAAACAGCCACACGGCCAGCACGACCAGCCCCAAACGCCACAGCTTTTTCTGCAAAATTCCCATAGAGGGCTGATTATAAGTGCCTGCTCACCGATCTGACAACGAAACCCCTATACTGGCTCATTGACAATGGCAACCCCACCACAAAGCAGATAAAATGACGGCCGTTCACACAAACAATTTACCATGATTCATCATCAACAGATTGCGCAGATATACCAGATTTTCTCGCTTTCCTCTGTGTAACTCGGTGTTTTCTCAGTGTAACTCGGTGTTCCTCTTATTTGTGAAGGAGTAGTGACAATGACCGAAAAAAAATTGCAAATACCGTATCGTTCCCAATGGGACAAAGATGCCAAAGACCATTCTTCTGACTGCGGCCCTACCAGCGTGGCTATGCTGCTTAACGGCAAGCGCGTGGCCATTACCCCAGATGAACTGTACGCTTACATCGGCGTGCGCCCCAAATTTACCTACATTCCCGATCTGAAAAATGCCGCCTGGGGGGCCGGCCAGCTCACCCTCACTTACAAACGATATGCCAACGCCAACCAGGCGCTGCAGGGCTTGCGTGAAAACATCGACAACGGCCGTGCCTTCATCGCCCTGGTGAAGTACAAACCGTGGGTCAGGCTCACCGGCAACCAGTTTGAATACGGCCACTTTTTGGTCGTCACCGGCTACGACGACAATCACGTCTTTGTCCACGATCCGCTTTTTGGTCTGTGGGCCCAACGATCGAAAGGAGAGTATTTCCGCTTTACAAACAAACAATTTTTGGACGGCTGGGGCGGTTTTCATTACACAGAGAACGACAATTTTGGCTGCCTCATTCCCGATTACAGCTATCCGTTTGTCGGCGAAGTTACAGAAGAGGACCTTATCTCTGACGAAGTCAAGAAAGAAAGAGAAGAAGCGCTTAACGCCATTGCCGTTGATGGCGAGCTGCGTCGCCGTATTTTGTCGCTGGCGGCCTATGAAGGGGTATCCGCGCCGGATTTGGGTGATGGGGAAACGGCCGTTCACTGGCTAAAGCGACTTGGCGATTGGGGCAAAAAAGTGGCGGTTCATACCGTCGTCCACGGCAATACCTACAGCGGCCTGGCTCGCCGCTACTATGACGATTCGCTGCGCTGGCGCGCCATCCAGGTGTACAACAACCAGCCTGACGCCCAACTTTATGTTGGGCAGCGGTTAGAAATCCCCCTTCCGGCTGCCACTCAAGAAGATGCCCCCGGACCGCGTACAGCGGCCGTTGCGCACCCCAAAGTCAAAGTGCCACGGCCACAGCCACGCCAACAGCCACTCTAACCTACCCCAACCTCCCGCAGGCTCCCACCAGATGTGGGACATTGACGAAACCTGCGGGAGGTTTCTCCGATACTTTATGGGCAAACATCTCAGCACCATCATCAAAATTAGCATTACCGTCCTGGCGCTGCTGTACGTTTCCAGCCAGGTTGATTTAGCCGTCACCGGCCGGCGGCTGCTGCAAGCCAAACTGGGCTGGGTATTGGTTGGCTTTTTGCTGGTCAACGGCAGCCTGGTGGTGCGGGCTTACCGCTGGCTGCTGCTGCTGCGCGGCATTGGCGAAACCATCCGCTTTCAGCGACTGGTTTCGCTATATTTTGCGGCCAACTTTTTCAACTCCGTGCTGCCGTCCAGTTTTAGCGGCGATGTCCTGCGCGCCGTGGAAGCCGCGCAGGACGTACCGGCTAAAACGGCCGCCGGCACCGTCCTGGTCGATCGGGCTACCGGCTTGCTGGCCCTGTTCATGATTGGGCTGGCGGCGCTTCCCTTCCGGCCAGACAACTTCCCGCAGACCTTGTTTTGGCAGACAACGGCCGTTTGTCTCATCGGTCTCATCGTTGGCTTTGTGCTGCTAGAAGGGCGGCTGATGCGCAAGGTGGGGCGATTCATGCCTGAAATTTTACAGCCAGCCTGGCAAAAAGTAGACGGGGTGATTTTGGCAGTTCAGGCGTGTGGTTGGACGGCCGTTTGGCAGGCAATGGGCGTCTCCATACTCTTTAACCTGATGCAAATAGGATGGTTTGCCGCTGCTGGCCTGGCGCTAGGCTACCAGGTGCCGTTCAGCCACTACTTTTTGGTTATCCCATTCCTCTCGCTGGCCATATTGCTGCCCTCCATCGGCGGTTTGGGCATTCGCGAAGGGCTGGCACCGCTGCTCTTTGCCAGCGCCAGACTTAGCAGCGAGCAAGCTGTCGCACTCACGCTGCTCGTCTTTGCTATCGAGCGACTCTCCGGCTTGCTCGGCGCGCCCGTGTACATTTTTACTACCGTGCAGCGCAGCAAGCGAAAGAATCTTTCTATTAACGAACCATAACCCAAAACGGGTCTTTAGCTTAAAATTTTCTCCCCTGGTTGACTGAAACGGCCGTTCACGCATACAATACCCTGGTCAGTGTCCTGAAAATAAAATTTCCATAAAAGTACAAAAACTGCATCTTACTTGGGAGAGATCGATGCATCGCATTCGTTACCGTTCTGGTCCTTGAGGCTTCACGCTTGCTGCCTGAAGCGAGGGAAAGGAGGTCTGTCCTTGCGCAAGTTAAACGCCTGAATGCAAAACAATGCACCCTGACTCTGTCCAATTCTGCTTGACAACTCGCAATACAAAGAAAGAATGGAGAACCCCCATGCAAAATAAAACAAAACCAACAATAACACTGGTACTTACCGGGCTCATTGCTCTGCTCATCATGGGCTCCTGGCAAGTTAACTTTGCCAGCGCCACCGGCGACCCAGACGCAACGCGGCCGGCAGGCAATCAGATCGTTACGCGATTGATTTTAGATTTAACTTGCGAAAGTGGCTCTTTGACAGTCATAAATCTTTCAGATGAGGCAGGCGAAGAAGCTATTCGCCTGATCGTGCTGGGAGAATATTACATCATTACCGTTCCCCTGGAAGCCAACGAAACGGTTGTGATTCCGCTGGATTACATGGCGCTAGGCATTCCCTTCCCGCTAACCGAAGTGATCCGCATTGGCGCACAGTCGAACGATATGAAGGTCACGGCTGAACTTGGCCCGTGTGACAATCCGCCGCCGACGCCAACAAAAACACCGTTACCAACGGCGACCAACACGCCGACGAACACACCATTACCGACGGCTACCCCGACAAACACACCTTTACCGACGGCCACCAATACGCCAACAAACACACCACTACCGACGGTGACAAACACTCCCGAGCCTTCTACCACGCCGACCAATACGCCGGTGCCGCCAACAGACACGCCGGTTCCACCGACACCAACCAATACATCGGTGCCGCCAACAGCCACAAACACACCTGTGCCGCCTACACCGACGCCTACGGCCCCGGCAGGGCCTTGCATGAAGTTGACCAAAACGTTGGATGGCCCATTCCGTACATCGGATGACCTGTTCTTGTCAGACGGCATCATCCCGGTAGCGGTTCAGGGTGAAAACAACGGGGATGAAGAAAATCTCTTCTACTTCCTGGTCACAATCGAAATTGAAAATTGTGGCGGCACAGAATTGACCAATGTGGCAGTTGAAGACAGTTTCAGCAATGAGGCCCAACCGTTTGAGACAGACGATCCGGGCAACGTGACAATTATCCCCGCATCTGATCCGTTCGATGGCATGGTAAAGGAATCTTTGACCTGGGACGTCGGCTCAATTGCTGTGGGCGACACCGCTACCCTGAACATTTTGGTGGGCACTGAGTTCAACTCTTCCGGCTTGTTGGAACCCACCAGCTTCGGCCAATCTATCTTCTACAACGGACAGGATGACGGCACCGGCAGCGCAGTTGTTACGGCGGATGGCGGCTTAACTGCCGAAGTCGATGCAATGGAGCTGGCCATTGGTGATGAGATTAGCTGCGTTGGCTCCGAAGGCGAGTGGGATTCACTGATCTTTGTCTCTGGACCAAACGTTGGCAATCATGACAAATGTGCCGAGGTTGTTACCGGCCTGCCCATATTGTTCACCGCCAGCGCACCCTAAGCTTTAACGGCAGGTCACCTGCCTGAGTTGATCAGGCAGTCAATGAAAACACCCTTGTTTGCAAACAGCGACAGGGGTGTTTTTCTTAGAACAGGCGGACCTCTACCCAATCTCCCGCCAGCAGCCCACCTTTGTTGAGCGGCACTTTAATCAACCCATCGGCATTGACCAGGGTATAGATGAGGTTGCTTTTGCCAAATACGGGAATAGCGCGCAGTCCGTCGGCGCTGTCTTCCAGGCGGGCCGGCACGTAATCTTCCCGGCCGCTCTCGCTGGCAATATTTTGGCTAAGCTGGGCCCACACCAGCCCGCGGCGCGGTATCTTTGTCACGCCCTGCAAATGATAGATGGCGGGCACGCCAAACATATCAAACTGCACCATCGCCGAGACGGGATTGCCCGGCAGCCCCAGCACCGGCTTGCCATCTACCACGCCAACGATGGTGGGCTTGCCGGGGCGCGTGGCTACACCATGCAGCAGCACGCCCGGTTGGCCCAGGCCGTCAATCACCTGCACCGTCATATCGCGCACGCTCACCGAGGAGCCGGCGGACATGACCAGCATGTCGGTTTCGGCCAGCAAGTTTGCAGCGGCCGTTTCCAACGCCGCAAACTCATCACCAACTATCCCACCCAAAACAGGCACCCCACCCGCTTGCTCCACCAATCCGGCCACCGTGTAGCTGTTGATGTCCCGAATCTGCCCTGGAGCGGCCGTTTCTTCCGGCGCAATCACTTCATCCCCGGTCGCCAAAATTCCCACACGCGGCCGGCGCACGACATCTACTGTCATAATTCCCAACGCTAAAAGACCCCCAATGTCCTGCGGCCGTAAAATATGCCCGGCCGGTAAAATCTCTGCCCCCAACTGCACATCTTCGCCCACTTGCAGCACGTTCTGCCCTACGGCCACCGACTTCAATACCTCAATCTCAAACGGAAACTGAATACCGTTCACCAATAACGGATCACCGCTCACCGTTTGCGTTTGCTCAATCTGCACCACGGCATCGGCCGACTCGGGTATCATGCCGCCGGTGTGGACGATGGCTGCCTGGCCCACACTTAGTTCTACGTTGGCGGGCTGGCCCATCGGCACCTCGCCCACCACCTGCAAAAAGGCGGGTAAGCTTTCTGAGGCACCAAAGGTATCGGCGGCGCGGACGGCGTAGCCGTCCATCGTGCTGCGGCGAAATTGGGGTAAGGCGTGGGGAGCGGTTACGGCCGTTCCCGTCACGCGTCCATTGGCTTCTTGGGTTGGAATAGTTTCGCTGGGGAGAACGGCCGTTAAATGGCGAAACAGTAAATCGCGGGCATCGTCAGGCGGTAAAACATTAAAAAATTCGGGCATGGACCCTAGTGTATCAAACTACAGGCTGAATGATCAAAGCAATGTTCAACAAGATTGGACCAATTTTTTCCAATCAGAAACAAAATCAACCCGGCAAATCGGTCCAATCTTAAGGGGCTACTCTGAAACGACACCAATCGCCTGCATGGCGTCATGCGTAGTCAGTTGGACAAACTGCTCGCCAAGTAGATCGACAAAGCCAATCGCCCGCAGGCGGTCCAGCACCGGCCCCTTGATCGCCGCCAGGTGCAGCTGCACGCCGGCATCTTTCAGTTCCTGCCGCAGCGTTTGCAAGGTATCCAGCGCGCTGGCGTCAATGAAGTTTACGGCCGTTCCAATCAGCACCAAATGGTCTACCTCCGGCCGGTCGGTAATCAGGCCCAACACGGTATCTTCCAAAAATTTGCTGTTGGCAAAATAAAGGCTCTCGTCGCTGCGCACCGCC
>CALBTC010000181.1 GCA_937967805.1 uncultured Anaerolineaceae bacterium | reverse complement strand
CCCAGCCGCACCGGAATGGCGCTGGCATTATCGGTAATCAACACCACCTGGGCTGAATTTTGCGTAGTGCGAAAAACGCGCCCGATGAGCCCGCGGGAGCTTTCTACCGGCATGCCCACGCGCAGGCCATCATCTGAGCCTTTATCGATGATGATGCTGCGTACGGCGGGGCTGGTATCATAACCGATGACGTTGGCCGTTTGGCGGCGCAGTTCCGGAGTTTGGCGGGCGCGGTTAAAAAGGTCCTGCAAAATTTGCCATTCGCCCTGGATTTCGCGCAGCTCTTCATTTTCGCGCTCTAATGCTTCCAGCTGGGCTTGCAGCGCTTCAATCTCGGCGCGGGCTTCATCCAAATCGCGGGGTCCGGAAAGCGCATCGGCTACGGTGTCGGTTTGGCGCGAGGTCCAGCCGGCAACGGCCGTTAACGGATCCTGCATAAAGCCAAACAAGAGGTCCAGATTGCCGGTGCTGTCTAAAACGCTCAATAAAATGGAAACTCCCAACAAGATAGCTACCGTCGTCCAGCGAATCCTGCGTTGGGCATCGTTTAGATTCATGATTCGTAGGGGCGAGGCAGGTGGGTAGAAGCTTTGCCAAACAAGCGGACGAGTCTCCACCTGCCTCGACCGGTAAAAAGTAATAAGTGGAAAGAGGATAACATAGAAGGATGAATGATAGCTGAGAGACAGGCCAACTGGTGATTGCTGCTTGCTGACCTACTGATAACGGTTAATGGTGCGTGCTGCCCCGGTGCAGGCCGGTGAGCGAGCGTTCCCATAGCTCAATGTTTTCCAGGACGCGTCCGGCGCCGCGGGCCACGCAGGTCATGGCGTCTTCGGCTACCCAGACGCGCATCTTCACCATATCCTCCAACCGGTCGGCCAGCCCACGAATTTGGGCCCCGCCGCCCGCCAGGCAGATGCCCACTTCCATCAGGTCGGCCACAAGTTCAGGTGGGGTGTCGTCCAGACAGTCGCGCACCGTGTCAACGATGATGTTGATGGAAGGCGCCATCGCTTCACGCAGCTCAATGCTGCTGATTTCTACCGACTGCGGCAGGCCGTTGATCAGGTTACGGCCGCGCAGCGTCATGGTCCGTTCTTCGGGCAAGGGGAAGGCGGAGCCAATGCCAATTTTCACCCGCTCGGCCATGCGGTCACCAATAAGCAAGTTGTATTTGTTGCGGGCGTACTGGATGATGTCCTCATCCATTTCATCTCCCGCCACGCGGATGGAGCGGCTGACGACGATGCCGCCCATGGCAAACACGGCCACCTCGGTGGTGCCGCCGCCAATATCGACAATCATGCTGCCGCGCGTTTCGTTGACGGGCAGCCCGGCACCGATGGCGGCGGCTGTCGGTTCTTCGATAAGGTGAGCTTCGCGTGCGCCGGCAGAAATTGCCGCATCGTACACGGCCCGTTTTTCCACCTCGGTCACACCGCTGGGGATGCCCACCACCACGCGGGGGCGGGGAAAAGGCACAATCATCTGCTCGTGCGCCTTGTCGATGAAGTATTTGAGCATCGCTTCGGTGATTTCAAATTCGGAGATAACGCCATCGCGCAGCGGCCGTATGGCCACAATGTCTGCCGGGGTACGCCCAACCATTTCCCGTGCCTCAGCACCAATGGCCAGGGGTTGGCGGGTGCGCCGGTTGATGGCCACCCAGGATGGTTCGTTGATGACGATGCCGCGATCGCGAATGTAGACCAGGGTGTTGGCCGTACCCAGATCGATGCCGATGTCCAGTGAAAACAGGCCCAAGAGCCAATCAAGTGGTCTAAACAATGTTCCCTACTTTCTCCCTTCTGTGTGTTCACATTGCGGTGAACCAGCATAAAATTATACTCAACCGTTTACACATCACCAATTTTGCCCGCAAAATACCCCACGCTTGCCACTAAACTTTGTATAATTGCTTAGAATGGCATGAGCTAAACGGCCGTTTACGTGGAAATGTTGGGAGAGATTACCCCAAGCTGCGTACACAGGCATAACCAAAAAACAAAACGTAAGAGGTTTTTACGATGGCAAACAAAGCGTTATTTCAAGATTTAATTTATGATGAAGATGGGAACCGGGTGGAAACGGCCGTTGTCGGACACGACATGTTTTATGTGATAGACGACGCCGGCTTCAAGCGCCACATAGACGCCGACCAGGTAGACCGGCAAGTGCTCAGCGTCTTTTTACAGCAGTTGGAAGAAAACAAAGATATTGCCGTCGAGCAGGCGCTGCGCATGATGGGCAAAGACGATTTGTTCACCAAAGCCGCTATCGACGCCCAGATCAACAACATCGACATGGACCAGATCATCGCCCAGGGCATCCCTGCCCAGGCCCGCGACATGATGGGCATGATGGGCTTCCGTATCACCATCAACTTTCATGGCGAAGTGACAGACATCGCTCAACCCACCATTCCCGACGATGAATTTTAGTTGGTTAGAATTATAACCAGGGAAAATCTAACCAAATTGTTAGGGGCAGGAGTATGAACAAAATCAAAGGAGCAGCGAGTGGAATGTTAGGGGCAGCTGCCGCCAGTTTGTTGGGTTTATTTTTACTCTTTGCAGAAAAACGTCCCTGGTCTCAAAAATATCTGGTTCGTATATGGGAGACATGGGGCATGAGTTTTTCTGTAATTAGTCTTATTGTCTTTGTACTGCCTTTTTTCTTAGATGCCGGGGCCAGAAATGATCCAAGTTTCCTGCGAACAGCTATCTTTCTGCTTGTTTGGTGGAGTCTTTGCGGTATTGGAGGTGGTGTCGTTAGTGCCAAATTCTTCAGCCGTTGGGCTGTACCCAACAAGCACTTGGCAAAATAGTAAATTTACAACAAGTTATGTGGCTGGCTGGGTAGCCAAATCATAAAGAGAAATGCCATCCCGCTGCACTTCTCGCCACAGCGTACCCTGATGCTTCTCCAAATATTCCCATCTGGTGTTGTCAAGAATATGTGTGTTGAACAATACGTCATATTGTAATGAGCAGTCAGCGGCCTTTGCTCGCACTTGCCAGCGACTATCGGGGTCCAACTCATGTACGATGATGAGTAAATCGACGTCAGAATCTGCATGAAAATCCCCTCGCGCTTTTGAGCCGAAAAGATACACGCCCGCCAGATTATCGGTTAATGTCTCAGCAAGCATGGTAACAACTCTTGCTATGGCCTCTTTTTCATTTAGCTGAAGATGGTGCGGCAAGTTATTCATTTTTAAATCCCACCTCTTGCAAAACTTTTTCGATTTGGTTCAGAAAGTTGGCCGCGTTGGTAACGTGCCGACTGGCGCTTTCATAATCGAGCTGAATCAGATCGTAATCACCGGCATGGCGCTCGTCCATGGCAGCTCCATAATACCTGCTGAATTCCGGTTCGATGAGGCCGGTTTTGACAAAGTGCTGGCGAAAGGCGGCGATAACGCCTGAATGTTTGCTGCGCTCCAGTCCTTTGGTTGCCAGCAGCGCATTGGCGGCGTAAAAGATGGCATAGTAGGCTCGATTTACGGCCGCAATAAAATCCTCATGTGCCAACACCAGCTTTGCCGTCTTCACTGCCTGTCGGGATCGCGCCAGATATTTGGCAATTTTGTCTTGGGTTTCGGCATCCATGCTCATGGTGGGTGCATTATAGCATATCCCCAACCGAGACGAGCTGGAACAAACAGGAGGTTAAGCTGAATAAATCGCAGATTTGCCCACGTAAATTTCCCTCTGCGCCTCCGCGTTAGCTATTAATAAGCACCGCGGCCAAAGAGGGAATGGGGAATGGTTTGCAGCAAAATGCGGATGTCCAGCGCCAGCGACCAGTTCTCGATGTAATAAATGTCCAGCAGGCACAGCTCGTCAAAGGTCAGGTCAGAACGGCCGCTTACCTGCCACAATCCCGTAATGCCGCCAATCACGCTCAGCCGCTGCTTGTGCCACGGTTTGTACAGGGCTACTTCCTCAGCCAGCGGCGGGCGTGGCCCGACCAGGCTCATCTGCCCCAGCAGCACATTGTAAAGCTGGGGCAGTTCATCCAAACTCATGCGGCGAATAAAGCGGCCGACCCGCGTCATGCGCGGGTCATCTTTCATTTTAAAGATGGGGCCATCCGCCTGGTTGTACTGCTTGAGTGCCTCCTTGTGCCGGTCGGCATCCACCACCATGGAGCGGAACTTGTACATTTGGAAGGGACGGCCGTTTTTCCCTACCCGTATTGCCTTATAAATCACCGGACCTGGTGAATCCAGCTTGATGGCCAGGGCAATCAAGCCCATCGCCAGCAGTGCCGGAATGCCGCCTACCAGGATAACCGTCAGATCAAGCAGGCGTTTGGCCACCTGCTGCACCCGGTTAATCCCGACATCGCGCACGCTCAGCGTGGGAATGCCCGCCATGTTGTTAAACTCCACCCGGTTCATACTCAATTGCAGCAGGTCTGGCACTACCTGGGCCCGGATGCCGTTTTGTTGGCAAATTTGCAGCAACTGCGAGATTTGCTGGTGCATCTCTCCCGGCAGGGCGATGAAAACGGTGTGCAGTTTCGGCCGTTCAGCCAGCGTTTTTTGCAGATCATTAAATGTGCCCAGGTTAGGAATGCGCCCCAGGCCAATGTTGTTCTCGCTCAAGCCATCGTGCAGGTAGCCCACGGCCCGGTAGCCTAAATCTGGCCGCGCCAGCAGCGTGCGGATGAGACTGCGCCCCACTTCGCCCGAACCGATCACCAGCACCCGGTCGGCCAAAATGCCGCGCTGGTAAAGCATGGCTAGCAGCAAGCGGCGCACCAGCCGGGCGCTGCCGATGAGGACAACGATTGACAGGAAGGCCCAAAAATACATCAGGCGAGAGAACGGCGTCGGCTGCACAAAAAAGGCGATCATACTGAGCAAGCCGATGCCGGCCGCCACGGCGTAGATAATGCGCGACAGCTCATCGACCCAAAATTCGCCCCGCTTACGCCGCCAGACGCGCACCTGGGCAAAAGTAAAGATGAGCAAAATGTTGAGCAACAGCATTTGCCCCAAATAATCGGAAAATGGTTCTGCAAATGTGATGGGTCGGAGCCACTGCCATTTGTAGCGAATAGTGTATGCTAGGGCAAAGCCGCCGTTGAACAACAGCAGGTCGCTTAATATAGTTGCAAATCGAATTCGTTGATGACTCATTGTTTATGATCAGCCACAGAGGAAAAAGAGATGTGTGAAGTTTTAAACTGTTGCCTCATCAACCTTTGTGAACTCTGTGGCTTTGTTTTTAGCAATTTTGTAGCGTGCGTCGGTAAACTTCGGCCGTTTCCCGGCCGGCGCGCTTCCATGAAAAGTTTTGGGCATGTGCCAGCCCTTGTTGCCGTAGTTTATTTTGTAAATCGGTGTTGGTTAAAACGGCCGTCATCTGTTTGACCAACGTTTCCACATCATCGGGAGCAAACAGCAGCCCCGCTTTGCCAACCGCTTCCGGGATGGACGAGCAGTCGGCGGCAATGACCGGCGTACCGCAGGCCATTGCTTCTACTACCGGCAGTCCAAACCCCTCGTATACCGAGGGAAAAACGAGCAGCTCGGCCGCGTTGTACCACAGCGGCAGCTCCTCATCCGGAACGTAGCCGGTAAAAATGACGCGCTCTGTCAAACCGAGCGCCTGCACCTGGTGGAAGATGTCATCGTACAGCCAACCTTTGCCACCGATCAAAATCAGTTTCAATTCTGGATCAGCCAGTTGGGCCATCGCTTTGATGAGTACCGGAATGTTTTTGCGCGGCTGGAGCGTGCCTACGTGCAGCACGAAGCGGCCCAGGCCGCGTTTTTGGCGGAATGCAGCCACTTCTGTTGCTGGCAAAGGTTGGTAAACGGCATCCACGCCGGGCACAACCACGTCAATCTTGTTAAGCGGGACGTCCAAAAAATGGTGTACATCCTGGCGGCTTGATTCAGAGATGGTAATGATGCGCCGGGCGCGGCGGCAAGAGCGGCGCGTCTGGCTGCTCAGATACAGCCGCTGCAATGCCGGAAAGCGCTCCGGGAAGTGCAAAAAGCTGAGATCATACACGGTGATGACCGCCGGGCAAGGTGACAAAAATGGCGTGACAAATGCCATGCTGTGCAGCAGCCCAAGCTTTTGCTGGCGTGCCTGCCAGGGCCAGACAACCTGCTCCCAAAAGATGCGCAGCAGGCGGTTTTCCGTAGACAGGCGGCTGGAAACGGCCGTAATCCCCGGCATATCTTCGAATAAATTTTTCTGTTGTGTAAAGACAACGTATGTTGGTTCACCCTCTTCCCAGGGTAGATGGCGCAAGACCTGGGCAATGTATTGGTGGATGCCGGCGCGTCGATAGCCCGCTTCCCCAGATAGCAAATGGGCGTTAATGCCCACCTTGCCCTGCCTGACGCCACCGCTTGAACCAAGATGCTGTTCAGACGGCATAGCGCGACATTATAGCTGATCCCCATATGTGCAGCGAAACAGAACTATCTTTCTCGACAATCGCCACGCAGTTGCCACTCACTTGACGCTCATTTTGGCCTATGGTAGACTGCGTTATGTTTACTCGCAATTAACATAATTACAGCGTTAAATAAGTTTTGCGATGTTTTGCCAAACGAGGCGTGAGCTTGTCGAAC
>CALBTC010000180.1 GCA_937967805.1 uncultured Anaerolineaceae bacterium | reverse complement strand
AGCTTGGAAGGCTATTGTGTTACCCCTACACCACTGCCGCATATCGGTGATCAGTTGGCCAGTGGTCGGTAATCAGTAGATCAATTGGTTAGAAATTGGTTACTGAACACTGATCACTGTTTACCGAATACCGTCCACTGCCTGGTCGGGGCGGCCAGATTTGAACTGACGACCTCTCGGACCCAAACCGAGCGCTCTACCAAGCTGAGCTACGCCCCGAATTGCGTAACGACGAGGTAGTATACTGTCGCTGCTACCCGTCGTCAACCATCAAACGTCAAGATTAATCGCCCTCATAATGGGTATACGGCTTGGGCGAATCTTCCTGGCTCTGCCGCCAATTGTGGACCACCATGCGGAAAATGTCTGATTCCGTGATGATACCGACAATTTTATCTGAGGAATCCACGACCGGTAACCCGCTAATTTTTCGCGTGAGCATGATATCGGCCGCTTCACCAATGGTCGCTTCAGGCGAAATCGTCTGGGCCGGTTGGCTCATCACTTCACCAACCGTGAGGTTAGAAAGCAGATAGTTAAGCTCCCAGGCCGTGAGCGAGGTGGCCGCAGAAGGTTTGGCGCCACGAATATCGCCAATAGTGACGATGCCTATAAGACGGCCGTTCTCCACCACAGGCAAGCGGCGAATATTATGCTTACGCATCAAGGCATCCGATTCTAGCAAGCCCAAAGTCGGCGGTGCCGTTACCACATCCCGGCTCATCCAATCTTTAACCAGTTCAAGACGCATCTGCTTCCCCCTCGGCTTTAGCTGTACGCCAGTAGCTTATAGCTAAGCCAAACAACACCACCACCAAAACGGCCGAAACCACACAATATTGGCAAAATGCGCCAATCACAAAAAACTCCAACAAAGTAAGCCCTAAGGAAAACAAAAAGGCAAAACCAGTCACGGCCAGCATCAGCTCAGGCAGGTAATCCATGAAAGGATTGTCCCAATCGCGCAGCCAGGCAAGTAAGAAAATAACGGCATAGCCGGTTAAGCCAATAAAGGCAACCGGCACCGGGCCAATGGAAGCATACGGCGCATTAGGTCCGCTGACCTGACCACAATCAAACACGCTGTCTACAACACAACCAACGATAAGTACCCCTTCATGAAACAGGAAAAGGTAATAGGCCAATAGCATCCCCGGCACAGACAACAATTGAATCAACCGTAACTGCCAATCTTGTCTCATCGCGGCTATGAATCCAACAATGCATTGAGCCGCTGTTGGAAAACGGCAAGCGGCTGGTTACCGGCTAACAGCTCGCCATCAATAAAAAAGCTGGGGGTTGAGTTAACGCCTGCCTGCTGCACCATTGTGATATTTTCCAACACGGTATCCGCGTAGGAATTGTCATTTAAACAACTGCTAAATGCTTCCATATCTAAATCCACCCCGGCGGCGGCCTCCAAAAAGCCTGCCTCCGTGTTGAACAGAGGGGACGATTGCAGCTCAAACAGAGCTTCATGGTATTCGGCAAAAGCTCCCTGCTCATTGGCACACATGGCCGCTATGGTGGAAGGCATGGTAGGAAATGCCCCCGTTTGACCCTGCAAAGCAAAGGGAACAACAACCCATTTCACCTGGCCGGTTTCTATGTACTGCTCATCTAAGACCGGTGCGGTATCTAGATTAAAGTCGCGGCAGTGGGAGCAACCATAATCCGATACTTCCACAACAGCAACTTCTGCATCTTCATCGCCCAGTACAAGGCAGTTTTCAGGATTATTGTTACAAAAGGCCAGCAGGCTCAACCGTGCCGGCTCACGAAAGGCCAGATAAATCAACCCGGCAACCAAAATAACACCGCCAACCACAATACCTGCAACAACCGTCCAGTTTGCTTGCTTCTTGGCGGAACTGCGACGTCTTGCTCTTTTTGTCATATTTCAAACACCCTTTTTCATTTTGTTCTGAACTGGCCCCCTAAATACGAATGGCTTACAGATGCACATTTGGCTTAGCGAACAAGAATTCAAATCCTCAGTTCAGTCACGTTTTTTAATACATTTACGACATGATTATAGCCAACGAGCAGTGAACATTCCACTGCTCAACAGCTGCACGTAGGGTAATCGCATACTCAATTTTCTGCTGTGTTCGCAGAGGCGTAAACGCCATTGCTACTGAATGAAAGGCCCTTCGGGCCTGGTTTTTAGCCCTGAAAGGGCTTCCATTTTCTAGCCGAGGTGCTTCAGCCCTCGGCGGAGCGGGAATTTGCGATTACCCTAGGGCTGCACAAAAACAGGTTATGGTAGGGAATGCACGAACGCTTCGGTTGAGGTGCCGAAGTTGTTTAGCGATAAAAGCTTGCCAATTACCTATTGCATTTCGGTAGCCGTAGCAGTCCACTGCACCTGGCAATCATTGCAGCGATACTTAACGTTATATTGCATTTGCACGCGAGCATCACCGCCTTCACCAGAATCGCTGCTGCGAAAGCCCGTCGCTGTTTTCTGCACGCCAATTTTGCGGCTACCACACTCCGGGCAGCGTGGGCGCGTACCAATCGACAAGAAAGGAAAAATCAAAATCAATGCCAGAAAACCGAGTCCCACAAAAACCAGCCAATTATCCATAAACTTTTCCTTTGATGATCTTTAGCTAACAATACACCATCACCCTTCACTTGTCATTACCTCGGCAGGCAAGGTAGAGAAAGCCCCATTACGAATCCCGATTCAAAAGGTAGGACACATTTAAGAAACCGATCCAAAAGATGGTTGCCACCAGCAGAAGCACCCAGCCAATTGCCGGAGAATTGATCCAAAGCCATTCGGCTCCTTCTGCATCAAAGCGGAAGGCAGCCAACATCAAAGTAGCTGCTACCGCTAGGGCTAAAAAGAGTTTCTGCTGAAATAACAACTGTTTGGTTTTTTCAAAGGTTTTCATTTCATGCTCCTTGTTTAGCGGAACGGGAATCTCACCCTCTAATTGATTTTGCTTTGACTGTTCAACCAGCTTGGCCAGGGCCGGATCGTCCGCCAAAAATTGCTCAACAACTTCTCGCGTATCCACACTGGCTTCACCAGCCAGATAAACCGGCAGCAAATCTAAAATAACGTTTCGGCTAATGTTCATTTTCATGGTTCAGTTACCTCCCAGGCGGTGCGAACGGCCGTTAGCTTCAAGCGTGCGCGATGAACTTTCACTTTGGCAGCCGATAATGAGATACCCAAAACGCGGGCAATTTCTGCGTAAGGCAGTTCATGTTTTACTCGCAAAATCAGGGCCGCTCGCTCGCCTTCTGGAAGCTGCTGCAATTGCTGTAAAATCTCCGCCAGCGCCAGGCGCTCTTCGACCAATATTTGTGGCCCGCTGCTTGTTGCATTAGCTGCGTGAGCCAAACTTACCTGGCGCTTTTGCCGCTGCATCTGCTTCAAAAACAGGTTGCGAGCAATGGTAAAGAGATAGGCCTTCACCGTTTCCGTTTGGATTTTGCTGCTGCTGCTCCAGGCGCGCACAAACGTCTCCGACGCAATGTCATCAGCTTCGGCCGGATCGCCCGACAGCCACAAGGCAAAGCGGTACACATCGGGCGCATAGCGTTCGTACAAATCGTGAAAAGTGGTTGAGTTCATAGCGATTACTCTGCTAATAATATCCGGCAGCAGGCGAAAAGTTACAAAACAGGCTAAGATTGAGGAAAATGCAGTGATTAAACTGAAGGAGCAACCCGATGTCACCCGATCTTTTAGATATTCTTTTGTTGTTATTTGGCGGCTACTTTTTAATTGGCGTCATCTTTAAGCCCAGCATCTTTTGGGAACGCGGCCGTATTTTGCGCACCCGAGACATCATCGGCGACCAAAAGACGTTAATCTTGTACGCCGTTTTGTCGTTGGTCATGATTGGCGTGGGGTTGTGGGGCAGTTTTCAGTAATCGGTGTTCGGTATTGGGTAATCGATTTTTACTGATTACCGATAACCGTTTACGGATCACAAAAAGGAAGTTGGAATGAGCAAACTATGGGGCGGCCGTTTCGCCAAAGACACGGATGCGCTGGTACACGAATTTAATGCCAGCCTGCGGTTTGATGTGCGGCTGGCGGCCCAAGATATTGCCGGCAGTAAAGCTTGGGCTGCGGGGTTGGTCAGCGCGGGTGTATTAACTTCCGCTGAGGCAAGCACGATTATTGCCGGATTAGAACAGGTAGGGGATGAACTGGCCAACGGCCGTTTCCAATTCGATCCCGGCGATGAAGATATTCATACGGCCGTCGAGCGCCGCCTGACCGAAATTGTGGGGGCCGTGGGCGGCAAGCTGCACACCGGCCGCAGCCGCAACGACCAGGTGGCCACTGATTTCCGCCTCTGGCTGCTGGATGCCATTGATCAGGTTGCCGCCATGCTCACCGATTTGCAGACTGCCCTTGTGGAAAGCGCCGAGGCCAACCTGAATTTGCCCATGCCCGGCTACACCCACCTGCAACATGCCCAGCCGGTGGCCTGGGGACATTGGCTACTGGCCCACTTTTGGCCGCTGGTGCGCGACCAGGAACGCTTGGCCCAGGTGCGGCAGCGTACGGCCGGCCTCACCCTCGCTCCCGGCCCTTTCGCCGCTACCGCCTTCCCCGTTGACCCGCCGGCGCTGGCCAACGAACTTGGCTTCGCCGCCATC
>CALBTC010000179.1 GCA_937967805.1 uncultured Anaerolineaceae bacterium | reverse complement strand
CATTGGTTTGGGCAAACACGGCGCGAATCTCATCGAATAATTTCACGTAGGTGGCCGGATTAGAGCGCGGTGTACGGCCAATCGGGTCCTGCGTGATGTTGATTACCTTGTCCAGATGTTCCAGGCCGTGCAGCGCTTTGTGCGGACCTGGGGTGCCCTGCGCCTGGTGCAGCGCCCGCGCCAGGGCGGGATGCAGCGTCTCGGAAACAAGGCTGCTCTTGCCGCTGCCGCTGACGCCTGTCACGCAAATCATCGTGCCCAGCGGAAAGGTGGCGGTGACGTGGTGCAGGTTGTGCAGGCTGGCGCCAATGAGTTCTAATTTGCCAATGTCGGGATTGCGGCGGGAACGGCCGTTGGGCGCCACAATTTCTATGTCACCTGACAAATATCTGCCGGTTAACGAGTCGGGATGGGTCTTGACAAAATCCGGCGTGCCGGCGGCAATAATTTCACCCCCTTTCACGCCTGCGCCTGGCCCCAAATCAATCAGCCAGTCGGACTCCACCATTGTTTCTTCGTCGTGCTCCACCACCAAAACCGTGTTGCCCATGTCACGCAGTTGGTGCAAGGTGTCCAGCAGGGCGCGGTTGTCGCGGGCGTGCAGGCCAATCGATGGCTCATCGAGGATGTACAGGACCCCCACCAGCCCGCACCCTATCTGGCTGGCCAGGCGAATGCGCTGCCCTTCACCGCCGGACAGGCTCGGTGCCGGCCTGTCCAACGTCAGGTAATGCAGCCCCACGTTCAGCATAAATTGCAGCCGGTCGCGGATTTCCTTGAGGACCTCTTCGGCAATCTCAAACTGCTCTTCATTGAGTTGTGAGTCATTAGTGGCTGGTGGCTGGTGACGGCCGTTACCGTTTACCGATAGCCGTTCACCGATTACCACTGGCCGCTTACCGAGCCCCATTACCCACTCAAACGCCTCATCAATGGCTAACTGCCCTACTTCGTTCAGCGTTTTGCCACCGACGGTGACGGCGCGGGCTTCGGGGCGGAGGCGGGTGCCGTTGCAGGTGCCGCAGGGGAGCTGGTTCATAAAGCTGGCGTACCAGCGCCGGGTCTGTTCAGAGTTGGTTTGGTGGAACAGCCGGTTGATGTGATAGACGATGCCGCGGAGCGGCCGTTTCGATTCACCCGACCATGAGGCATCTTCCGTTTCGCTGGAATATTTGAAGTGGATCAGCTCGTCGCCAGCGCCGTAAAACAGCTTGTGGCGGAACGATGCGGGCAAATCTTGCCACGGCGTATCCAGGCTAACGTTAAAATGTTCGGCAATGGCTTTAAGCTGGGAAGTGGTCCACTTGTTTTTCTTCTTGCGCACGTTGCCGTACCAGCGCAGCGCACCGTCCATGATGGACAGCGTTTCATCCTCGATGATGAGGTCAGGGTCCACCTGCATTTGCGTGCCGATGCCGTTGCAGTCGGGGCACATGCCCAGCGGCGAGTTGAAGCTGAACAGTTGAGGCGACAGTTCGGGAAAGCTGAAGCCACAGTTGGTGCAGGCGTTGTGTTCGCTGAGTGTCAGCGTCTCTTCGCCCAGGTCGGCCAGCAGCAGCCCTTCGCCGGCGCGCAGCGTTGTTTCCACGGAATCGACCAGTCGGGTCATGAACGCTTCGTCGATTTCTTGCGGCACAATGAGCCGGTCGATGATGAGCTCAATGTTGTGCTTGTGCTTTTTGCTGAGGTTGGGCAGCTTGCCCGCCAGATCGATCAGCTCACCGTTGACGCGGGCGCGGATGAAGCCATCTTGCCGGGCCTGTTTGAGGGCGTCGGCGTGGGTGCCCTTGCGGTTGCGGGCAATGGGGGCGAGCAGTTGGAAGCGGGTGCCGGCGGGCAGGGCGGCCAGCTGTTGGGCAATTTGCTGTGGCGTTTGGGGAGTAACGGCCGTGCCACACTCCGGGCAGTGGGGAATACCAATTCGAGCATACAAAACGCGCAAATAATCCATCACCTCGGTCACCGTTCCTACTGTGGAACGCGGATTTTTGCTCACCGCTTTTTGCTCAATGGCGATGGCCGGACTTAGCCCGGTAATGGCGTCAATCTTTGGCTTTTCCATCTGGCCTAAAAACTGCCGGGCATAGGAGGAAAGGCTCTCAACGTAGCGCCGCTGCCCTTCGGCGTAAATCGTATCAAACGCCAGCGACGATTTGCCGCTGCCGCTGACGCCGGTGAGCACCACCAGCTTGTTGCGGGGAATCGTCACGTCGATGTGTTTCAAATTATGCTGCTGCGCGCCGCGCACAATGATATTTTGGGGTTCCATAATTTCCGTAATCCGTATTCGGTGGCCGGTAATCGGTAGTCGGTTTGCTGTTTGTGGATAACCGATTACCTTTTACTGGACTGAACATCTGTTCTGTTTTGGGGACATAATTGTAGCATGGTTGAGAAACGGCCGCTACCGCCTCAACCTTAAACATTTGTCAGTTTAGCGGGGATTCCTGACACCTTTTGTCAGGAAAGTTGGGGTGTAACGTGAGCTCAAATCCATTCGGCCGTAACTGTTTTCTCATCAATTACGTTTCCCGTATTGAGTGTTGATTTTGGCTCCAGCAGCAGAATGTGTACCTCTTCTGGGGCCACCGGGCGGTGCGCCACACCGCGCGGCACGATAATGAATTCACCTTCCTCCAGCCAGACGTCTTTGTCGCGGAACTGCATTTGCAGGCGTCCTTTTAACACCAAAAACAGTTCATCTTCATGGTCGTGGTGATGCCAGATGAACTCGCCCTGCACTTTCACCAATTTGACATGCGAATCATTCAACTCACCCACAATGCGCGGGTGCCAATGATCGTTGAACAGGGCTAATTTTTGAGCCAGGTTTACTTTTTCCATTTTTCCCACCTATGTTCGTTGGCGGTGCCAGGCACGGATAGTATGGTGATTATCGACGAAAACTCGATTGCCCGTGCCTGGCACCTGAGCGTGACTTGTTGACAATCGATCTTGCTTGGTTTATACCTACCTTCCTTTTTGCAATTTTAGCAAGGATCGAAAATATGGCGCAGGAAAAAATCGACGCAACTGTTCACCTGTTTTGTGGATTGCCTACATCGGGCAAAACAACGCTGGCTAAAGAGCTGGAGCAAAGGCATCAGGCCGTTCGCTTTACGTTGGATGAGTGGATGATTGCCTTGACCGATCACACGATTTTTGATGATGAATATGGCGTGATGGTGGCGCAGTTAAAGGAGAAGTTTTGGGATACGGCCGTCTCCATCCTCAACCACAACATTGATGTCATCCTTGATTGGAGCTTGTGGAATCCGCAGCACCGCCAAAAGTGGATCGGCCGTATCACCGAGTTGGGCGCGGATTACAAGCTGTACTATCTTAACATCCCTCCATTGGTATTGCGCCAGCGCATCGAATCCCGGAACAACAATTTGCCTCCCGGCGCGCATTCGCTGCCTTTAGCGGAACTCGACCGCTTTTTGCCGCTGTTTCAGCCGCCCACGCCCGAAGAAAACTTGAACGTCGTGGAGATTTTCCTGGGGCAAGATGGCCCCATCCACAACCCGCATCTGGAGGGAGACACGTTTTTCTGGACGGGCAATGAAGTGGGTGTATTGCTGCTGCACGGCCTAACGGCCACCACTGCCGAAGTGCGCCTGCTGGCCGAAAGGCTACACGCTGAAGGGTACACAATTTCAGCGCCCCTGCTGCCGGGGCACGGCACCAGCCCGGAGGAGCTCAACGAAACCACCTGGCATGATTGGGCCTGGGCGGCGGAGAAAGCGTACCAACATCTGGCGACGGTATGCGACTATGTGTTTGTCGGTGGAGAATCAACAGGTGGGGCGCTGGCGCTTTACCTGGCGGCACAGCATAAGGAGATTGCCGGAGTGCTCTGCTACGCGCCGGCGATTAAGCTGGCCATCCCCACGCACGACGTGGTGCGACTGTACGTGGCGGCCCCGTTAGTCCATTCGCTGCCCAAGGAGAATGTGGGCGACAATGAACATTGGCAGGGCTACCGGGTAAATCCGCTGCGAGCGGTGATGGAGCTGATTCGCCTGGGACGGGAGGTGCGGCGCCAACTGCCACGCATAAACCAGCCGGTGCTGGTGATGCAGGGACGCAATGACAAAACGGTGTCCGCGGATGTAGGCGAGATTATCATGGAGGGGGTGCTATCGGAGCGGGCAGAGCAGCATTGGTGGGAGGAGTCGGGCCACGTCATTTTGCTGGAGGATGAGCTGGATGAGATTACGGCCGTTACCCTCAATTTCATACAAAAGGCCAGATCACACTAAATGAGTGCTGTCCTAAAAGTGTCATTCCCGCGAAAGCGGGAATCCATCTTCTGTTCAACTTGTGGATGCCCGCCTACGCGGGCATGACAGTCGCAGGGATTCGGTAAAATTCTATCCCAGCGTTTCTTTGAGAAATTCCAGCGTGCGCTCCCAGGCTCGTTCGGCGGCGGCCGGATCATAAGCATCGGGCCGGCTGGGCTCAAAAAACCAGTGGCCAGCGCCGGGATAGATGTGGAAGGTGGCCGGACGGCCGTTTTCTTTCAACTTCTGCTCAAAATGCTCCCGGTATTCATCATCTTCATACGGATCGTTTTCGGCAAAATGGCCCAAGTAGCTGGCTTGGGTCCTGGTTTGTTCCGCCCAGCCAAGACCGTAAAAAAGCACCACGGCGCTGACGGCGTCCGGTTGATCGTGGGCGATTCCTACAGCAAAGCCGGCTCCCAACGAGAAGCCGATAACGCCAATCTGGTTGCCCTGGCACGCCTCATGGGCCAGCAAGGTGTCTGCTGCCGCCCTGGTCAACGCTCCAGCAGCGTCTTCATCCATTAGCTCGCTGTATTTTTCAGCTTCTTTGATGGTGGTGGCGATACGGCCGTTGTACAAATCAGGCGCTAGTCCTACAAAACCAGCCTGCGCCAGCCGGTCACACACCCCTTTGATATCTTCATTAAGGCCCCACCAGGGATGCAGCACCAGGACCCCCGGCGCTGGACGGCCGTCTGGCAAGGCAAGGTAAGCGGCTGCCTCGTGCTCATTGGTTTGAATTTTCATGTTTTTCCTCACTATTCGACTACTCTGGAGATAGGGCCAATTTGTTCGTTAAGAACGCTTATCCAGAGAAAATTGGCCCAATCTTCGCTGACCTCTATCAAGGCAAAACCAGTTCAAAGCTGCGTTCGCCCACAATCTGGCCGTTGACCTGAATCTGTACCCGGTGGGTGCCGGGGTGGTAGGTGCGGGTGGTGATGGGGCGGATGGGGTGACTTTTGGTGACGGCGAGTGCTTCGTTGGGGAGCAGGACGGCCGTTTTCAACTTAAACACCTTGCCACTCGTCTGCCCATTTGCTTTTACAAAATGAATCACAAAGTCGATGACAAGGTTTTGCCCGGTTACGACCGTACTTTGCAGCGAAAAGCTCATCTGTTCGACAACTAATCGCGGATGGTCTTTGGCGATGTCGTTGAGATGGTTGCTCACGGAGCGGCGCACGTATTCGGATGGATCGTCTTTGAGCTTTTCCAGCAGCGCCAGGGTAGGACCGGGATCTTCGATGAACTGGGTCAGCCAGCCGGCCCAGGGCAGCCGGGGGCGGGTGCCTTCGCTGACCAGCCGCCGAATGTGCGGGTTTTCGTCTTCGGCCCAGGCGTGCAAACAGGTTGACATCAAAATAATCTTTGAACAATTTTTTTTCGTTTTCGCTCATTGGGTAATCTACCATTCTCCGGCGTAGCGGGGCGAATACGGCCGTACCATTTCTGTCGTTAGGTAATACTTCAGCTCAATCAACTGGCGCAGATGCAGCAAGTCGTGGGCGACCCAGGCGGCCAGCATATCGCCTGCATGAAACTTGCCCGCCACCGGATGCGTCTCAAACGCTTCCAAATTCGGCTGGTCCAGTTCGGCCAGCCAGGAGAGTGATTTTTGCCGCTCGTCCAGAAAGTTTTGCAGCGAGCTGGACAGCTCCCGCTCGTTGTATTTGCGGGTGGTCACCCAGCCCATCGGGTCGATGGGCGGCCATTCCTCGCCGGGGCGGTGCAGCAGGTAATTAAACCGCTGCCGAAAATCTTCGCGTTCTTCATCATATAGGTGATTGACCACTTCCAAAACGGACCAATCCTCCGGCGATGGTTTGATCACGGCTTGCTCCTGCGAAATGCCGGCTACCAATTCCCGAATCAATTCACCGTTTTGCCGTAGCTGTTCCTGACACGCTGCAAAATCCATCGTTCACCTCCGCGAATTTATCTTGAACAGATGTGCTAATTTTACTCGTCACGTAGCTTTTTGGCTACCATTTCGTGTTATGCGACGCGACCAATTTTGGCAGCTTGGTATTTTCACGCAAAGGCGCAAAGGGCAAAAATTTAGATGCTTTGCGCCCGCGTTGCGTGAGATTCAAACATGACATATCGTTAGATCATCCAATTGCTGTTTAAGGGCCACAATTTGGTCGCGCAGGCGGGCTGCTTTCTCAAATTCCAGGTTGGTTGCGGCCGTTTTCATCGCATCTTCCAGTTCATCAATTTGCAGCAAAATGTCATCGGGTTGGTAAATGGGGGCGGGTTCGGCAACGGCCGTTTCTTCCTCCCGCACTTTCAACAACTTGTCCAGCTCCTTGACAATGGTTTGCGGCACGATGCCGTGTTCGGTATTGTAAGCAATCTGCAAAGCGCGCCGCCGGTTGGTTTCATCAATGGCCCGCTGCATGGAGTCCGTCACCCGGTCGGCGTACATGATTACCTGGCCGGCTTCATGACGGGCGGCGCGGCCAATCGTCTGGATGAGCGCCCGGTCTGAGCGTAAAAAACCTTCCTTGTCGGCATCCAGAATGGCCACCAGCGACACTTCGGGCAAATCTAATCCTTCGCGTAGTAAGTTAATCCCCACAACGGCATCGTAGACGCCGGCGCGCAAATCTTGCAAGATTTCCACCCGCTCAAAGGTGTCTACCTCGCTATGTAAATAATGCACCTTCATGTCCATTTCGCGTAGATAATCTGATAAATCTTCAGCCATCCGTTTGGTGAGGGTGGTGACAAGGGCACGTTGGCCCACCTCGACACGCTTCTTCAGCTCAAACAGCAAATCATCTACCTGGCCGCGAATCGGCCGTACCTCAATTTCGGGATCAATCAGCCCGGTGGGGCGAATAATTTGCTCGACGGTTTGCTCCGTATGTCCCAATTCGTACGGTCCCGGCGTGGCCGAAGTGAAGATCATTTGGTAGACGCGCTCCTCCCACTCGTCAAAGGTGAGCGGACGGTTGTCTAGGGCGCTGGGCAGGCGGAAGCCGTGTTCTACCAGCGTTTCTTTGCGCTGCCGGTCGCCGTTGTACATGGCCCGGATTTGGGGCAGGGTCATGTGACTTTCGTCTACGACCATCAGGTAATCGTCGGGGAAATAATCGAGCAATGTCCAGGGTGGGCTGCCGGGCAGACGGCTGGGCGTAAAGTGAATGCCGTAATTTTCGATTCCCTGGCAGTAGCCCAGTTCGCGCAGCATTTCGATGTCGTAGCGGGTGCGCTGCTCCAGCCGCTGTTGGGCCAGCAGGTTGTTTTCGGCGCCCAGTTGGTCCAGCCGCTTCTCTAGCTCGGTTTCAATGCTGGCAATCGCATCTTCCATTTCGTCTTCTGGGGGAATGAAGTGGCGAGCAGGGTGGATGATGAGGCTGTCCAATTCGGCCATCAGCTCGCCGGTAAGTGGGTCAATCTCGGTGATTTGTTCAATCTCATCTCCCCAGAAGGTGATGCGGTAGGCGGATTCGGTGTAGGACGGCCGTATCTCCAGCACATCCCCTCGCACGCGAAACGTACCAATCTTAAAGTCCATCTCATTCCGCTCATACTGAATACCGATGAGCTGGCGCAATGTTTTTTGCCGCTGCTTCACTTCGCCTACGGCAAACGGCACGCGCGCCTGGTCGTACCGCGCCGGGTCACCCAGCCCGTAAATCGCGCTGACGCTGGCCACGATGATGACATCCCTTCGTGTAGCCAGTGATTGGGTAGCAGCCAGGCGCATTCTGTCAATCTCTTCGTTAATTTCGGTTGTCTTCTCGATGTAAGTGTCGGTGCGGGGAATATACGCTTCGGGTTGATAATAATCGTAGTAGCTCACAAAGTAGCTCACCGCGTTGTGTGGAAAGAAGTGGCAGAACTCGCTGTAAAGCTGGGCTGCTAGCGTTTTGTTATGGGCCAAAATAAGGGTGGGGCGCTGCGTTTGTTGGATAACGTTGGCAATGGTGAACGTTTTGCCCGTGCCCGTGGCCCCCAGCAGGAGCTGTTGGTGCAGGCCGTTTTGCAATCCGTCAACCAGCCCGGCAATCGCTTGTGGCTGGTCACCTGTTGGTTGGTAGCTGGAATTTAGTTGAAAGTTTGCCATGGTTTACGCCTCCGGCGTTTTTACTTTTCACTATAAAAGAGGTTCATGACATCTTTTGTCAGGAGTTTGAGCAAAACGGCCGTTCTTGTTAGTATTGCGCTCCAAAATTCTCAATAGTTTATTAGGAAGGCGAGTAATACTCGACTTACACTCTTATTTGTAATTATTGATTGATAGGAAGTTTATGTGAAAGTAGCAGTTATCTCAGATATTCATGGAAACGTTCCCGCCCTGGAATCCGTGACGGCAAACATTGATCAATGGCAGCCCGACTGCGTGATCGTAGATGGTGATATTATTAATCGCGGACCGCTTTCCCGCGATTGTTTGGAGCTTGTATTGGCCAGACAGAAGAGTCATGGTTGGCGAATTGTGCGGGGCAATCATGAGGATTATGTTTTAGAGTGTGCCGCTGCAGAGGATACGGCCGTTGATCCTGCATTTGAAGTGCGCCAATTTGCCCATTGGACTTATTTGCAGGTAGCCGAATATGTGCCTATTCTCGCCAATCTACCAGAGCGGCATTCCGTATGCGCGCCAGACGGCACAGAACTGCGCGTGATGCATGGCACTATGCGGGACAATCGGGATGGTGTGTATCCCCAAACAACGGATGCGGAACTGCGCGCGCAAATTGCACCTGCTCCCAAAATGTTTGTTACCGGGCATACACACCGGCCGCTTACCCGGCATGTTGATGCGACTACGGTCGTGAATATTGGCTCTGTGGGGGCGCCGTTTGATGGGAATCGGCAGTTGAGCTACGGCCGTTTCACCTGGACAACGACGCGTGGTTGGCGGTCTGAAGTTGTGCGGCTCCCCTATGATTATGAGCGCATTGAAAAAGATTATGAAACATCGGGCTTTTTGGATGAGGCGGGGCCATTGGCCCAGCTGATGCTGGTGGAGTTGCGTCGTGCCGGCGGGCTTGTTTACCGTTGGGCCGGTCAATACCAGGATGCGGTGCTGACGGGCGAAATTGGCCTGGAGGAGAGCGTGCGAGCCGTGCTGGACGACGATGATTTACGGCCGTACCTCGGTGCGCCTGGTTGGTCGGCAGCCGTTGTGGCCAACTGACAAAATGAAAACGACCGTCCTGGTAGACGGCCGTTTACCGATACCCCTCCTGGTATTTGGTGATTGCCTGGATTCAAACCATCATCAAAAGTCCAATACGTTTTCTCCTGGTGCGTTTTCTTGCGCTGCTAGCAGACAATGGCAAGAAACAGGCAAATGCAAACGAAAGTAGCCAATTATTGCGTCATCCCTCAGCTGTTTTATAATCCAAAATAGTTTTACTCTAGAGGGAAAAGAGTTGTTATTCATCATAATCATCAACCGTTAATGCAGCGTAAATGCCACAAGCTGTGGGTGGGGTTATTTGAAAATCTTAAAGAGAAAATGACAAAATGAGCCAGAATGAATTGTGGATTACCATGTTGGGGAGGTTCGATCTGGGGTGGAGCAACGGCCGTTCCTTCGAGACCTTTACATCGAGGGTAGCCCCCAAAAATAGAGCCATTTTGTGTTATCTTGTTCTTAACAATCGCCTGCACCTTCGTGAAGAGCTCGCCACCATCTTTTGGCCGGATAAATCGGAAAAATCTGCCAAGGCGAATCTGCGCGTGGCCCTGAATGCGCTGCGCAACGTTAATCTGGCTCCCTACCTGGATACCCAGCGACCAGAAATTACATTTAACCGGCGCGCCCCTTATTGGTGCGATGTGCAATCATTCGAGGCATTGGTTGCTAAAAATCGCCACCAACCCGAGCCGGATATTCACTCCTTGAAAAAGGCGGTTGAGCTATACCAGGGCCAATTTTTAGAAGGTTTTTCCCAGCCTGATCTGCAAATTTTTGATGATTGGATGAATAACTTGCGGCTGCGTCTGGATGACATGATGTGGCAGGCGCTGGATACCATCATTCGTTGGTCAATGAAGGAAGCAACGAATTACGAAGATGGTATTTTTTATGCCAAACGAGCTTTAGAACTGACACCATGGCGCGAGTCTGCCCATCAACATTTAATGTGGCTTTTAGCCAGTAATGACCAACGGGCTGCGGCGCTCACGCAATATGAGCGATGTCGAGAGGCGTTGAAGACATGGCTGGATGTTGACGAGCCTTCGCCAACTACCCAGGAGCTGTACGTCAATATCCGGGAGATGAAAGCGGCCACCAAGCCTACAACTGTTCCTTTGCCGCCCGTACGCCCGCCTGAAATTGAGGAAAAACCTCCGTTTTTGGCCCCGTTCCTGCCTCCTTTATTCGTTGGCCGTTCAACGCCTCTGGCTAATTTAGAGCAGGCGCTGACGGCCGTTTCCCGTTCACCACGTTTGGGCATTATTGGCATGGGGGGCATCGGCAAAACCACTTTGGCGCTTCATTTGGCGCATACCTTACGAGATCAGTTCCCCGACGGGGTGCTCTGGGCCAATGTAGTTGATGAACAGCCAGAGGAAATTGCAACCCAATGGGCTGCCGCCTATGGCTATGATTTAAGCACGCAGTATTCCGGGGAAGAACGTTTGGCTGCCGTGAAGCGATTACTAGAAAGTAAGCATGCGCTGCTTATTTTGGATGATGCCTGGACCGGCTCGAAGATTCGCTATTTGCTGCCGGACAGTGGTCGCTGTGCGGTACTCATTACGAGCCGTGCAGAACGTGTTGTGCGCAGCGTAGGGGCTGAACCAATGCTATTAAGCCAATTCTCGCCGGAAAGCGGCCGTTCCCTGCTGCTTCATTACGTGGATGAAGAGCGCGCCAGAGCAAATCCAGCAGCCGTGGATGAAGTTTGCCAACTTGTTGGTAATTTGCCGCTGGCTATCAGTATTGCCGGCAGCTACTTGGCTTATCGGCCATATCGTTCGCTGGCCGATTTTGTTGCGCAGCTGCGGCAGCAGATCAAGCCGTTAGACCTGGCGGAAGATGAACAGCGGATTCGCGAAACGTTTGAAATAAGCTGGAGACATCTAGTGGGCGTGCAGCGCCGCTTGTTTGTTTTACTAGGCTTGTTTGCCGGGCGCACTTTTTCGCTGGATGCCATTCACGAGATTGCGCAGATCGCCAGGGCGGATATTTATATTGTTGAAGATCGGTTGCAAGAGTTGGTGCAGCTTTCCTTGCTGCAAGAGGTAGGGCACCGCCGCTACCGGCAGCACGCTTTGCTGGCCACGTTTGCCCAGGAAAAGCTGGGGGATGAGCCAGTTGCCAAAGAACGATACGTTGCCTATTTCACCAATTTTGCCCAAGCACAGGCGCAAAATTATAAGGTGCTTCAGCCGGAATGGGGCAATTTGGATACGGCCGTAAAATTTGCCGAAGCAACGCAGCAGTGGGAAGCTGTGCTGCGCCTGACGGCCGTGCTTAAAGATGCCTGGTTTGCCCGCGGCCGGTTTGACCAGGCCCGTGAAGCGTTCAAAATTGCGTTTCACGCTGCTGTGCGTCTGGAAGACGAACCACAATTGGCCCAAAACTGGCTGTGGTGGGGACAGGCTTGCCTGGAGCAGGGCGACCAGGCCGAAGCCCGCAAATGGCTTCAACAAGCCCTGGACTTGTACGATGAGTTAGAAGACGGTATTGGTATTGCTGATGCGGAATTTGAGCTGGCTCGTCTGGATATCGAACAAACGCTGTCTGAAGAGGCTGAGCGCCGCCTGAATCGGGTGTTGACTTTGCGCCAGACCCAAAATGATGAAAAAGGGGTTGCTGCGGCACTATACCGGTTTGCCCGTTTGCGTCATCGCCAACAAAACAATGGGGCAGCCAGTGAATTGGCTATGCAATCGGCGAAAAAGCAGCAGCAGATTGGCGACCGGTTAGGTCGATGTAAAACGTTGCGTTTGCTGGTGTTTATTATGATTGGCCTGAAGCAGTATGAAGTTGCCCAACAGTATGCTGAGGAATCTCTGGCTCTGGCAGAGAGGCTAGATGATTTAGGTGAAATTGCTATGGCCAAAAGGGGCCTTGCCGCTACTTGTCGCATTTTGGGACGGTTGGCCGAGGCAAATCGCCTGGCGGAAGAGAGCTATGCCAGTCTGGAGCGGATGGGCGACCGGCAGTCGATGACGGCCGTTCGCTTTTTGCAATGCTTAATTAAACGGTCAGAAGAGAAGTACGAAGAGGCATTACCTCTGGCTGAGGAATGCTTCGTTGAATTTACCCGCCTGAAGGATGATTTGCATGTGGCCTTTTGCCTGGTCCATCAGGGGGACTTTTATAAAATTTTTGGCGATAGGGAAACAGCCGTTCAAAAATGGCAGGCTGCTTTAGAGATTGCCGTAAAGCTGGATGATCTGGGCATGATTGAAAAGATAAACGGCCGTATTCACGCCGACGAACCCTGATTTGCCAAAATTAAATGCCGCCGTCCGAATTGCCTTCAGGACCTTTTACGGGCCAATATCCAGCCGTAAACAGAGGTTTCCACGCTTGCGCTGGCAGCAGCACCTCTTTTTGGAGGCGGCTTTCCTTTTTGATCCAGTCTCGCCAGGTTTGGGTGCTGCCCAGCGGCCGCTCGTTTTCCAGTGTGCCTCCCGGCCGGCAAACTCCCACCTTGTCTCCAACTATCTTTAAATGATATTGTGCCACAGTGAGGGGCTCGTCACACAACCTGTTGAACGATTCAAACAGATCATCCAGACCGTCTGTCGCTTTTATACCGTCTGCCCACGGATCGGCCCGTTTCAATTTTGGCTGCTCTTTCAGGAAATCAACGAAGGCAGCGGCCGTTTGCACAAGCAGTTTGCGCGCCCGAGAAAGTTTTGCCGGCGTTGCACTTTTATGCGGCAGAAACTTTTTGGGGCGATGCCGATTGGCGAGCCGCTCTTGCCAAAGTTCATCAAGCTCGTTGGCAATCCATTTCTCACCCAGTTGGTGCAGCGCGCTGTTGATTCCGTACGGCCGTACGGCCCGTGGCGGATGTTCGCCATCATCAGCCACAAATTCTTCTTGAGAGTTATCCAGCATGATTTCCTGCAAACTGAGTCCGCACACGGGGCCGGCTACGTAAGCAGCAAACACGTCGGCAAATATTTCCTCAATCCAATGATTAATCCAGTTTGGATGAAGGGGAATAAGGGCATGCAGCCTGGCGGCCAAACCTGGCGCATGATGATAAACAAAATGCCCCACCTCATGTGGAATAGCTAAAAAATCTTTGTGTACCTTTGCCGCCGTAAAGGGAATCCCGATGAGGGCCATTGGCGCATAAGGAATAAGCCGAATATGGACTGATTTGTTGCAATAGGTGAGGGCACTGCATGGCGGCAGTAGGCCCCCATCAACCGCTACATTCAGGGCGATTTGGGCCAGCTTATCAGCTACCTCTTGGGTAGCTTTTAATGTTTCCTGCCCTCGCTGAAGGTTGATGTGCTGAATAATGCTCATGTCGAAGGCAACCTGGTCCAGGGTAGCCCGCATGACATGCTCTTGAGGCAGATCGATGGCGGGCAGCAGCCTACCCGAAGTGAACCCTTCCCAGAAAAAGTCAATTTGATCTTTGCTAAACGCCAGTAAACTTTCTGTGAGTGCGTAAAGGCTGTGGTTCACTGGGTTAGTGGACTGATTAAATTGTGCAGACAACTGCTGCAGTTGTTCAGCCATTGATTGCCAGCGGTCTTGCCATTCACGATTCATCCCTTTTCTCCTTTACATAGTTTTCCAATACAGTGGCTCTTTGCTTTTTCTCAAAAGCACCCTTCCCGCAAGGCAGCTGTTCCGCTTGGGGGGTCTGGAACAGAGGATGAGGTTAGCCTACCACCTATGCGCAAATTTACCGTTAATTGAGCGGTGAACTGCGTATTTGGAAGGTTGGCCAACAAGAGAAACGTTGACTGTAGTTTAGTGAGAAAACGGTCGTTTTGGCTGCATAAGCAGCAACGGGGGAATAATAGTTTACTGACGAGCATGACAAAAAAAGACGGCCGTTTCCCGCAACGGCCGTCTGAAACCTACAAAATTGCGATGGGAAGGTTGGTTGAATCTTACGAATGGGGGCGGTATTGGCCTGCGGCCTGAACGGCTTGTTCGTAGAGCATTTGCCGCAGTTCTGTTGGCCCGATGACTTCAACGGCCGTTCCCAACCCCAAAAGCTGGCGGCAGGCGGACTCGATAGAATCAAATGTGAGGGAGATGGTGGCACAGCCGGCGGCATCTTCTGGTGGGGACGAAGCTAGGAGTGAGTTGACGATACCTTCGCCAAAGACCAGCGCCAGCAGCGGGCCGCTTTTGGGCGGCACGCGCAGGGTAACGGTGAGGCTGTTCTGGCGCGACTCAAACTGGTCGCGCCACGTTTGCCAATAGCTGGCCAGATCAAAATTTGCCGGGCGTTCAAATTGGCTGTCAGTCAGCTCGGCATCCATAATGCGCGACACGCGGTACACCTGAATCATGGAGCTGTACATCCCGCCGACCACGTACCAAACGCTAGCTTTGGCCACCAAACCGTATGGATCGATCAGCCGTTTGACCCATTGGCCATCGCCACGCCGGTAGTTCATGCGCAGCCGCTTGCTTTGCCATACGGCCGTCTGCACTAATGACAAAAATGGTACCTCTTCTTCCGATTGGAACCAGGCGGCCGGGTCCAGGTGCAGCCGCTCCTGTACAAATGCGGCATCCTTTTGGAACGGTGCCGGCAGCGAAGCCATCAGCTTAAGCATCGCCGCTTCAGACGCTTTGTCGGCACCCAAATCGGCTAGCAGCCCCGGCACGGTGAACATGAACAGCGCCTGCACCTCTTTCTCGTTCAAGCCGGTGAGATTGGTGCGGTAGCTCTCCATCAACATGCAGCCGCCGTTGGGGCCACGCTCGGCATAAACCGGCACGCCGGAGATGCTGAGCGCATCCAAATCCCGGTAAATGGTGCGCGTGGAGACTTCCAGCCGTTCGGCCAGCTCGTCGGCGGTCATACGGCCGTGTGTTTGCAGCAACATCAACAGGGAAATTAATCGGTCCGCGCGCATGGCGTAAGTTTCTTGCAACTTTTGTGGGATGTCAATATGGAAACGGCCGTTAAACGGAAGTTCTACCCCTCCAGCGCACCTAAAATTGTAGGCAGAAGCTGCATCTTGCGCGAGACGACGCCGTCGGCATTGAGCGTGCCGTCTTCGCGGCGCGGATAAGGCAGTCCTTCCAGCGCCGGTATCTGATCTGTAATGAGCAGGCGGCTGCCGCGCCGCACCACATCTGTCACCATCAGGATGGCAAAGTCCAGGCCGTGGCTGTCGCGCAGCTTCATGAGTGCATCGCCCAAATCACCCATGTACTCGGCCAGTTGGCTGCGGTTGGTCACCTCCACCTGGGAGATGCCAAATTTCAGACCACCGGCTTCATACTGCTTGAAATCGGTATTGAGGATTTCGTCCGGCGTGCGCGAGGCGAGACTGGCTCCGGCTTGCAGCACCTGTTCGCCAAAAGATTGTAACGTTTCGTTGGCCAATGGTGAATCACCCACTTTGGCCCAGCGCAGCAGCCGTTCGGCCGCTTCACGATCCCGGTTGGTGGTGGTGGGTGAGTTCAGGATGAGCGTATCTGACATGATGCCGGCCAGCAGCAGGCCGGCCAGGGCAGGCGGCGCGCTTAAACCGGCTTCGTTAATCCGTTCGCTCACCAGGGTGCAGGTGCTGCCGACTACATCGATGGTAAAACGGATGGGTGTACGGGTAGGGGCATTGTCCAGCCGGTGATGGTCCAACACCTCAACCAGATCGGCTTCGTCCAGCGCGCCCAATGCCTGGCCCGCTTCATTGTGATCAACCAGAATGAGGCGATAGCGGGGCGGATTGAGCGCATCCCGCTGGCGACAGATGCCCTGGTAGCGTCCTTCCTCGTCCACGACCCAAAACTCGCTGCGCTCTTCGTGCAAGATGCGGGGCAATACGTCCCGAATACGGCTGCTGACCGTAAAGCGGGGCACATCGGTATCGCACGCTTCGGAACACGGCCGTTCCATAATTTCGGCAATACGCATTTCTTCCCGCCGGGGGTGTGCCCCAACAGATTCTTTTAAGAAGCGAAATAGGCTTAGCACCGTAACCAGCCCATACGGCGTGCCGTCTTCATTCACCACAGGGGCAACGCCGCCGGTGCGGTTGGCGATGGCCCACACGTCGCGCAGAGGGCGTTCTGGCGTGGTCGTGTTGAAGCGGTGCACAATATTCTCAAAGCGAGGCGAGGCATCTGGCAGCAAAACAGGCGGCTCCAGCTTGAGCCGTTCTAGCACCCAGGCGGTTTGTGGGTTAAGGTGCCCGGCGCGGGCGGCGATGATGTTGCCTTCTTCGTCTTGATTTTGCAGGAGCCAGGCATAGCCCATTGCTGAGGCGATGGAATCGGTGTCCGGGTTGATGTGTCCAATCACATACGTTCCGCTTGTTTTTTTAGCCATAGAAGTTCTCTCTTAAGTAAGGAATAGGATTGTTTCATTCAGGGAGTCGGTGGGATAGTTGTAGAAGGTACCGTGCGGGATTATAGGTGTGTTTCCTGTCGAATTCCCTTTCTGGGTTTTGGCATTTTATCCGAAAAAATTAACGTTTTGTCACTGGTAAGCCGACCTTTACTCAGTTACGATCTGCATGTTGAACAGTTTGTATTAGAGCAGATACACCCTTTGGTTTACTTTACAATTAGAAAGATGTGTTTCTTCCCAAGGAAAGGAGGCATCTCGTGTTTAAGCGTATTGGTATTTTACTGGTCAGTTTTGTACTGGCAACGGCCGTTTTCAGCGGCATTGTGTGGGCAGAAACGGCCGTTCCACAAGACGATGCTTACCTCTACCTGCCCCTCGTTTCTAAACCGGTTCAGCCGCCGAAAGTTCTTAGCTTTACCGCCAACGTGCCCATTGCCGATCCGGGCGAAACAATCACCCTCAGTTGGGAAACAAGCAATGCCGTCACCGTTACATTGTACCATCTGGTAGGTGGTGTGTTTGGCACTTTTTGGGACGTGCCGCTAAATGGCGAAATGGCTTATCCCATCAGCAGCAGCAGCCGAAACTCTGAATCTTTTGCTCTCTTTGCCACAGCTGCGGACAATTCATATGACTCGGCTGGGTTAACCATCCCGCTAACCTGCCCATTTGTCTGGTTTTTCTCGCCTGCGCCTGACACTTGCCCGCAGGATGCGGTGCTGGTCTCGCCGTCGGCAGAGCAGCAGTTTGAGGGTGGTGTGATGATCTGGGTTGGGGCTGAGGATCGAATCTACGTGTTGTTTGACGATACGGAATGGACCGACGGCTGGGCCACGTTTATCGACGAGTGGCAGGAAGGCGATCCGGTGGACGATCCATCCATTATTCCGCCGCCCGGCTTTTACCAGCCCCAGCGCGGCTTTGGCCTGGTGTGGCGCGAGCAGCCCACAATTCGGGATCGGTTAGGCTGGGCTTTGGCTCCGGAGGTTGGGGGGGATACGGCCGTGCAGACTACCTCCTACTTTAAATACAACCACACCTATCTGAAAGCGCTCGATAACAACGTCTGGCACCTCTTCCCGGAGCGGAGCGATTGGGAGAAGTTTGTGCCGGATTCGATCAATTGAACCATGAAGGTGTTGGTCACTTGTTGGTGAACGTTGCGGCAAATAGGGGGAGTGAAGTGACTGTCACCTGCTTCGTGCGACGATTCGTGACAATTAGCACCTCATCGTTATGAAATAAATCACTGTGGTCAACAAGCTGTGCTGACCATACTTGTGCCACAACAACCCAGAAACTGGAATTCTGTAAGCAGGAGAAATGCCCATGAATCTTGAGCAAGCAAACACAGCCATTCGCACCGCCTGGAAAATGTCGCTAATTTCGATTGGGGTAACCATTGCCCTGACGTTTGTCTATGCCAGCGGCGGCACGCTGGCTATGGTGGATTGGTGGAATTGGGTAGACATTGTTTTGATGCTGGCATTAACCTACGGCGTTTACAAAAAACATCGGGCCAGCACCGTAACGCTGTTTGCTTACTATGTGGTTAGCAAAATCTACATCTGGATTTTTTCAGGGGCGATTATTGGCTTGCCCATTGCCGCCATCTTTGCTTACTTTTTCTTCCGGGGTATTCAGGGCGTATTTGCTTACCATCGATTGGTGAATGATGAGGAGGATACGGCCGTAGAATACTCGATCTCATAAACTCCAACCTATTCTTGTTCTTGATCGCCGTTAGAAGCACCGTCTGAATACAAACTATCTTTGGCGCGCTGGCGTCTTAGTACGGAATCCTGTTTTGACTTGGCTTCTCGATGCGCCTCGTCCCCCTCATGCCCACGTAACCGATGGCTGATCTGGGAAAGAGCTTCTTCATGTCCGTAAACCACTAATCGATCCTTTGCGTGAATGCGAGTTTCCCCTTGAGGAACCCCAACATAGTTTCCATTGGGTCGATATATGCCGACGACCATAATTCCTTCAGCCATAACATTGGCTTCTGCTAATGTCTTGTCATCCAGCCAACTATCGGCTTGAACATCTATCTCAGCCAGTCGATAGCCGTCCTGGATTCCCAACAAGGAAGCATAATCTCGGACCTCAAGATCGGTGTAACGCCGCAAAATTGTCTGGATTAGATTGGACAAATGTGTATCCAGCCAATCGCTTCTTGCTAAAAGAAACAGAATAACCAATCCTGTAATAAGCAAAATGAGGCGTATTGTTTGTGTTGCAGATGATGCGTTAACAAACGTTAACACCAGAGATGAAATCACGGTCACGACGCCAATGTTTCCCAGGCGAATGACCAGAATCAGAATTCGTCGCCGGGCCGGATGGTTCACGATGTGTTCTGATTCTGAGGTGGTGAAGCCTACCCCGGAAAAGGCAGAAAGCGACTGAAACCTGGCAACCTCGTGAGATAATCCAGTTAGTCCTAAGGCAACCGTGGCAATACGGGTAACTAGTGCAGATAAAATAATTGCAATGAATAGGGAAATCAATGCGGTCATGAATTTCTCCTGGTGGATTGATCAAACAAAAAAAACCCCGCAGCAAACGAGCTGCGGGGCTTAAAAATGTCAAGAATAAGTATTGATTTTAACCAATCTTGGATCAAGTGGTCTTATTTAGCAAAGCCTACCGCGCGCGTTTCACGAATGACAGTCACTTGAATCTGGCCGGGATACTGCATACTTTCTTCAATCGTTTTGGCAATGTTTTTGGAAAGTCGCATCGCTTCCAGATCGTCAATTTTGTCTGGTTTGACCAGAATGCGAATTTCGCGCCCGGCCTGTAAGGCATAGGCACTTTCAACACCGGGGAAAGTAGTGGCAATATCTTCCAGCGTGCGGACACGCTTAATGTAATTTTCCAGGCTTTCACGGCGGGCTCCAGGCCGCGCCCCAGAAATAGCATCGGCCGCTTCCACGATAATCGCTTCCACACTTTCCGGCTCCACTTCGTGATGATGGGCGGCAATGGCATTCACAACCAGCGGCGGCACCTTGAACCGTTTACAAAACTCGGCGCCGAGCATGGCGTGGGTGCCTTCCTGGTCATGGTCCATCGCTTTACCCAGGTCGTGCAGCAGGGCACCCATTTTGGCAATATCGATGTTGGCATCCAGCTCCGCCGCTAAAACGGCCGCAATCTTAGAAGCCTCCACCGAATGATAAAGCTGATTTTGCCCAAACGAAGTGCGGTACTTCAAACGGCCCAGCATTTTGATGATCTGCGGGTGCAGCCCATGCACGTTGGCTTCGTAAGCGGCTTGCTCGCCCGCTTCTTTCATGTCTTGTTCTACTTCGTTGCTGGCGTCTTTGATCAGTTTTTCAATGCGGGCCGGATGGATACGGCCGTCTGAAATCAACTTCTCCAACGCCCGGCGAGCCGCTTCACGCCGCACCGGGTCAAAGCTGGAAACGGAGACCGCTTCCGGCGTATCGTCTACCACGATATCAACCCCGGCGGCTTGTTCAAAGGCGCGAATGTTACGGCCGTTTCGCCCGATAATGCGCCCCTTCATCTCCTCGCTGGGGAGCTGTACCACAGAAACCGTTTGTTCCGCCACCTGGTCACTGGCGATGCGCTGAATGGCCATCACCACCAGCTCACGCGCTTTTTGGTTGGCGTTTTCTTTTGCCTCATCTTCAATTTCGCGCATGATGCGGGCCATGTCCTGGCGGGCTTCTTTCTCCACATCTTCCAGCAGCAGCTGCTTGGCTTCTTCGGCGGTGAGGGCGGCTATTTGCTCAAGCTGCTGGCGGCGCTCCTGCTCGATGGTTTCTAGCCGGTTTTGCCGCTTGTCCAGCCGGCTTTGCCGCTTGTTCAAGACCGCTTCGCGATGTTCCAGCTTTTTTGTTTGTTTATCGAGATTTTCGTTTCTGCGGTCTACCCGTTCTTCGGCACGGGCCACATCCTGATATCTTCTTTCTATTGTTTTTTCTGCTTCTAAACGAATTTGTTGTGCTTCCTGGCGGGAGATTTCCAGGATTTCGGTTGTTTCTTTTTCTGCCAGGGCGCGGCGCTCTTCCAGTTCTCGCTCAACGGCGGCAACCTTCTGTTCGATCTGTGGTCTGATTAAAAAATAAACCACAGCGGCACCAACAACGATGCCAATCACAGCCCCCAGCAAAATGCTGATTGCTTGCATAATTGATCTCCTTTTTAGGTGAAAGTAAATAATGGTTTTGAAACGAACAGAGTGTTTCTGTTACTTTCACACTGAAAGCCAGCTGGCTTTCTAAAAATGGTTGTCTGCTTCAGAAGCATCTCCGTTAAACTGTTCCAAGAGTGCTTCGGTTACTTCTCTTACAATGTCATAACCAAAACCGCGACGCTGTAAAAAGCCGCCCAGCTTTTTTCTGAATTCCAGTTCGGGCAAGCTGTGATAGCGGCGGGCTTTAGCCTGTGCGGCCTGTGTGGCGGCGGCCAGTTCATCAACATTGGCTACGGCCGTTTCTATCAAAGCGCGGTCAACCCCTTTTTTGCGCAGCTCCATTTGCAATGCTATCTTGCTGCGTGGCTTGAACGTTTCGCGCTGCTCCACCCAGTATCGAGCAAAAGCGGCATCGTTCAGCAGTTCAACATCGACCAAACGCTGCACAACGCGTTCAATCACGTCGTCAGGGTAATCTTTTTTCTGCAAATGGTGGCGCGTTTCGGCAATGCTGCGCGGCCGGTATTCAATGTAGCGAATGGCCGCGTTTTTAGCTTTTTCTTCCAGATCAGATCCTTTGAGGCGCTCAATTTCAGCGGGCGCTAAAGTTTGGCCAACGCGCAGGGAGACGGCCGTAATGGCCGCCAGACCAAAAGCGAATTCGCCGTCTAAATAGACGTTGACCCGATCGGGATTTCTTTTTTGCCGTGTTAACGCTGTTATCTTTCCCATAGACACAAAAGCCGTGGCGGGATAACTCCGATAGCAATTATGGGCCGTGAGACGGCCGTATTCAGTTGAAATGAATTAGGAAACAGGTAAAACCACCTGCCGGGGTTAGCCTTCAGACAGTGGTTCCACGAGGGGCAGGCCAGCCTTCTGACGAATGAGGGCGTCTAGCTCGGCAAAAATCTCCGGATTTTCTCGCAAAAATTGCTTGGCATTTTCACGTCCCTGGCCCAGCAGCGTTTCCCCATATCGGAAATACGCGCCACGCTTATCCAGAACGTCATAGTCCACACCGAGATCAACAATACAGCCAGTTTTTGAGATACCTTCATTATACATAATGTCAAATTCAGCATCGGTAAACGGAGGCGCAACCTTGTTTTTCTTTATCTTCACCCGGGTACGATTGCCCACTACATCAGCCCCGTTTTTAATGGCCTGAATGCGGCGAATGTCAATTCGTACAGACGCATAAAATTTAAGCGCGTTGCCACCGCTGGTGGTTTCCGGGCTGCCAAACATGACGCCAATTTTTGAGCGCAGTTGGTTGGTGAAAATAACAACGGTATTGGTTTGTTTGATGACCCCAGACAATTTACGCAATGCCTGAGACATCAAACGGGCTTGCAATCCTACGTGTGCATCCCCCATCTCGCCTTCAATTTCGGCGCGGGGAACCAATGCTGCCACAGAATCCACGACAACCACATCCATCGTCCCGGAACGAATGAGGGCTTCGGCAATTTCTAACGCCTGCTCACCCGTGTCTGGCTGTGAGACATACAAATTGTCCACATCGACCCCACAGCGCTCAGCATAAACCGGATCAAGCGCGTGTTCCATATCGATGAATGCACATATCCCGTCGCGTTGCTGCGCTTCGGCAATGATATGCTGGCAAACTGTCGTCTTACCAGATGATTCGGGGCCATAAATTTCGATGACGCGGCCGCGCGGTACACCGCCAACGCCCAAAGCAATGTCCAGCGGCAAAGCACCGGTAGGAATGACTTCTACCTGCAGGTGCCGGGCTTCACCCAAACGCATAATGGCACCTTCGCCAAAACGTTTGGTTAAGCTTGCAATGGTTGTTTCCAGGGTTCTGTCTTTTGGCTTACTGCCCATTTGTTTCCTAAGTAATTTATGCTGCGCCTTCCCTATATTTGACAACATACAGGAATGGATAGAGGATATATAGGAATAAGGCCAGCTTATCAGAAAAAATGATTATGTAGTGTACAATAGCGTTATGGAATTAGCAAACCTTTGGGCTCGGGAGCGCGGCAGTTCTGACGGCATTCGGGTGGCGACAAAAGCGGATGCCGGGGCTATTTTGCGGCTGTTGAATACGGCCGTTTACAGCCACATCCATGTCGATTGGCACCTGCCCGGCGACTGGATTGGTGCCCCCGGCTTTGTCGTGTTGCCCAAAGCGGAAAAACCGGCAGGCAAAAACAGCCTTACCGCTAAGCTTTTTCCAGATCATACCGATCTGGCTGGTTGTCTGGCGGCCACGGCCGATCCGTTACCGGTTGCCTGGGTCCGTGTTGCTGCCATACGCGACAAGAACGCCGCTGAACAGGCTTTGACCGGGATGTTGGCACATGTCGTGTCTGCGCTGCGTCACCAGGGCGCCACACGGCTTGCCTGGCTGACTGTGGAAGAATGGCCCCAACCACTCTTGCCTCAATTCGGTTTTTTTCAGGGCAGCCATATCGAAACCTATGTTAAGGAAGACCGCCATTTGCCGGAGGTTACCGCAGTGCCTGGTTTAATAATTAGGCAAGTTTACTCGACTGATTTTGGGGCCTTGGCTGAGTTAGAAGAAGCCTCTTTTGCACCTTTGTGGCGGCAAAGCGCCCAGGCCCTGGCCGTTGCCCGGCCCCAATCGCTAAGCTTTGATGTGGCGCTTCTTGATGATGAGCTTGTCGGGTATCAGCTTAGCGCACGGGCAGATGCCGGCGCCCATTTGGTACGTTTAACAGTCCACCCAGAAAAACATGGACTGGGGATTGGATCAGCTTTACTGAAACATGCATTTGCTTATTACTATAGACAGGGGCTTTATACCGTGTCGTTGAACACGCAAGTTGAAAACAGCGCTTCTCAAAAACTGTATCTAAAATTTGGTTTCCGGCCCAGTCAGCAGCGCATGCCCATTTGGATTTTGGAACTTGTGTGATGGCTCAGCAAATGAAACTGCGCCGCTCCGTACCGGTTGTATTCTCGTTTATGGTGGTGATCGGTTTGGTATCGGGCATGATTGGCGGGATTGTGGAGCGAACGGCCGTTACCGTGTTGGGGACGGCCGTTCTGCTGGCCGTGTTTGGTGCCTACGAGCGGGTGCTAAAGCACAACGGTGCCCTGATGAGTGGTCTGGTGGCCGGTGGGCTCATTGGTTTGTTGGTGGGTGGTTTGGGCTATCTATTAGGTGGCCGGGTAAACGGCTTGTGGGATGGCACGCTGTTTGGCCTGCTGCGTGGCATTATTGTGGGGGCCGTTGTGGGCGGCATTACGCGGGCGCAGCCGGATAAGAATGACCATTGGTACACGGTGCTCTTTTTGTTTCTCGGTTCTCTGTTTATTGGCGCGGTTTTGGGCGCCAGCGTCGGGCTCGTTTCTGGTTTTGTGTTGGGTTTGGTGCGCTGGCACAGTTGGGGCATTTGGGTGGCAACGGCAATGGGCGCGGTTGTGGGGGGGTATCTGGGCAGCTATTTCAAACAGAATCGGGCCATTTGGATAGGGCTTGTGGCCGGTGCTTTCATTACGCTTTTAAGCAGTTTTTTGGGTGGACGCATTTCTGACGTTTGCCGGGGAATCGGCACCGGTGGCCGGGGTCCCATGTTGCTGGTAGCCATGCTTGGGGGTGTTGGGGGTTGGAGCAGCCGCGGCGTAAAAGCAATGTTCGTCGAAGCGGCTGAAGCCCCCACGGAGATGCTGCGTCAGGGCGCGTTTCCTTTTTTAGCACCGGCGGTGATTGTGGGGATTATTGTGGGAACGGCTGCTTCCGGTGCCGGGGGTCTTATTGCCCTGCCTCTTTGCCTGGCAATTTTAGGCATTTTGCTGTCGGTTTTCAGCGAGGTAGATGCCCGCATCACCAGCAACCTCACCGCCCGCACCCTGGTAGAAATGGTCATTTTAGGTGCGGATGATTTGCCGGTTATGGCCGTGCCCAAAAAGTTGATGAGTAATAGAAGAACGGCCGTCATCGGCGGCGTTTTTGGCCTCATTGTAGGTGGTATCAGCGCCGCCATAGGTGCCTGGCTCATACAACAACTGATACTTATGTAAAATAGCGATAGGGTAGATTGGGCCAATTTTGCCTTGAATAGGCAATTCACGTATAAAAATTGGCCCAATCTTGGTAAAGTAACGGAGGTACAGATGTCTAGAAACAAATTAAGCAGCGAAGAAATTACGGCCGAACTGGCAAACTTACCCGGCTGGTCTGTCAAAGAAGGTAAACTGCACAAGGAATACAAATTTGACTCATTTGCCCAGGCGCTGGGTTGGATGGTTTCTGCCGGCGTTCACGCCGATAAGATGGACCACCATCCTGAATGGTCCAACGTGTACAACAGCGTCACCGTTTCCCTGGTGACGCACGATCTGGATAATTCAATCAGCAATTTGGACGTGGAATTGGCTAATAAGATGGAGCAATTGGCCAATAACAGTGCGTGAGCAGAAAAATTATTGACTTACACCGCTGGCACATAGGCCGGAAATAGAAAAAGCACCCTGTTTAAGGGTGCTTTTTTGCTTAGTAGCGGGGGCGCGATTCGAACGCGCGACCTCCGGGTTATGAGCCCGACGAGCTGCCTCTGCTCTACCCCGCATCAACAGTCGAGGATTATAGCAAGTGCCGTTTATTTGTCAAGAAAACTCAACATAACGTGGCACTTATTGAGGTCCGTCTAATCTTAGTAAACGCCGCGTCTCCCCATGGGTCTTATTTAAGCGTGCCGGCCGCCTTTTAACTCATCCTGGAGCTGTTCCAGCTCGGTCCATTTCCCATCGGCGGCTAACTGGGCTTGCTGAGGCCAGGTGTCGGGGAACGCAACCCGAATGCCGGCATCGTGCCGCACAATTCTTTCTAGTTCGCTCACGCTTGCTGCCGCCAGGTCGGTAAAGGTGTGAATGCCGGCATCGTGCAGGATACCTTCGATTTTGGGGCCAATGCCTTCGATTATTTTGAGATCGTCCAGGTTAACGGCCGTTGTCCGAACCGCATCCATTTCCGCTGCTTCAGATGGCATCGATTCAGGGGCCGCCATGCCCATGGCCGCATCATGATGTTCCTCGTGGCTGTCGTGATGGTCATCTAGAGTGTGTTCAGCAGCACCTTGCGGAATTGAATTCCGGCTCAATCCCCACCAAAAGAGCAGCAGCAAGATGACGGCAATAACAATTGGCACAAAAGCAGGCACGCCGACCGGCTCGGTTGTTTGAGCCAAAATGATCGCAGTAAACAAAAAGTAATTCATGGTTTTCCTCTTCCAATCGTAAACGATAAAATACAGAGCAGATGTTACCTTAGGTATTGCCGGTAAACAAGCTAGAACTGCACCTTTTTGGAGCAGCATGGCCTAATTATAGATGTAGATACAAGTGCGATCTGCTGAGAGAAGGAAATCTGGATGATTATTGAATTTAAAGGAAAACGGCCGCAAATTGCCCCAACCGCTTACATTGCCCCCAATGCCACCATCATTGGTGACGTGGTCATTGAGGATGAGGCCAGCGTCTGGTTTGGCGCGGTGATTCGGGGAGATCACGGCCGTATCGTCATCGGCGCGCGCACCAGCGTGCAGGACAATGTGGTGCTTCACGTAAACAATCGACACGACACTATCATTGAGGCAGACGTTACGATTGGGCATGGGGCTGTGCTGGAAGGATGCCATCTGCATGCCGGCGTGCTGGTGGGCATGAATGCCACCGTGCTCAGCGGGGCCATCGTTGAGCACGGGGCGCTGGTAGCTGCCGGGGCTGTTGTGGCTGAGAATCAGCACATCCCGGCCGGTGTGTTGGCGGTTGGCGTGCCGGCCCGTATCAAAGGTGCATTGTCCGAGGCTGCCCGCCAGCATCTACTGGCAGCGCCGCAGGATTATGTGGCGAACGGCCGTCTCTTCCAAAATGAAGCCAGAATTATTCATGATCTTCAATAGCGGCTTCAACACCCTCCTTAATTGTTCCTTCATGAACCAGCAGCCGCACCTTTTCGATGAGCGGGGCCATGTAGCAATCTTCAGCGATGAACGGTACATGTTGGCGGATGTGGTCGTAGGCAACAGCCGTTCCCCGACCCATCTGGCCACTGTGATGCTGCCGCCGGAAATCGATCCCCTGTGCCGCCGAGAGCAGCTCAATGGCCACAACCGTTTCCGTGTGGGTCATGATCATTTCGGCCTGGCGCACGGCCGTCGCCCCCATGCTCACATGGTCTTCAATGTTGGCGCTGCTGGGGATCGTGTCGGCGCTGGCAGGATGGGCCAGCACTTTGTTCTCTGAAGCCAATGCAGCGGCCGAGTAGTGGGCGATCATAAAGCCGCTTTCTAACCCGCCGTGCTGCGTTAAAAACATGGGCAGCACGCCGCCGTTGCTGTTGGCGTCCACCAGTTGGGCAATGCGCCGCTCGCTCATATTGCCAATTTCCGTCAGCGCCAGTTTTAGATAATCCATCGCCAGGGCAATGGGCTCTCCGTGAAAGTTCCCCGCCGAAATGACCTCAATCTCATCCTCGTTTTCTTCATCCACAAAGATGAGCGGATTGTCGTTGACCGAATTCAGCTCAATTTCCAGCACCCACTTCGCATAGGCAACAGAATCCCGCACCGCACCATGAACCTGCGGCACGCAGCGCAGCGTGTAGGGATCCTGCACATTTTTAGACTTTGCCGGGCGCAGCAGCTCGCTGCCGGCCAGCACCTGGCGCAAAAAGGCAGCACACTCAATTTGGCGGGGATGGGGGCGCAGTTGGTGAACCCGGTCGTCATAGGCCCGGTCGGTGCCGCGCAGCGCTTCCAGCGTGAGGGCGGCGGCAATGTCGGCGGTGAGCGCCAAATTAATGGCCCGTCGCACTACAATCGCACCTAATCCGACCATGAGTGCTGTTCCGTTTAGCAAAGCCAACCCCTCTTTTGCCTGCAAAACGATGGGCTCAATGCCGGCCGCAGCCATCGCTTCGCCGCCAAGCATGAGCGATCCATTGTAAAACGCTTCGCCTTCGCCAATGAGAGGCAGGGTCAGATGGGCCAGCGGGGCCAGGTCGCCGCTGGCTCCCAGCGAACCCTGGGCCGGCACGCGGGGATGCACCCCAGCATTCAGCATATCCAGCAGCTTCTGGATGACGACAGGACGCACGCCGGAGTAGCCCTGGGCCAACGTGTTGGCCCTGGCCAGGAGCATCGCTCGCACGTCTTCTTCAGGCAGATTTGGGCCGGTGCCGGCAGCGTGGGAGCGCACCAGGTTGAGCTGGAGCTGTAAGCTCTCGTCGGCGCTGATCGACTTATCTTTGAAACGGCCGAATCCCGTCGTAATGCCATAAGCTACCTGTCCCTCGCGCACCAGTTTCTCTACAGCGCGGCGCGAGCGGTTGACAGCAGGGAGAACGGTTGTGTCTAATTCGACTGTACGACCGTTAGCCACGGCCACAACATCATCTATCTTTAAATCGCGACCAGAAATAATCAATGGTTCCATTCTTCTTTCCTTAAAAAATAAATCACGAATGGGACGAATGAACGAAATTGACGAATGTTTAAAACTGATTTGTGCTCATTCGTCTATTCGTGAGATTCGTGATGAAATAGCGGTTCCCGCCAATCATACAGTTGAGTTGGTCAACTTTGCAAAGTTGACCTACATTTGGGCAACTTCGAAATTAAAAATTCGTCCGCAGATTTCGCAGATTTCTCAGATTTTTTCTTTTCCTCTGCGTCTCTGCGCCTCTGCGTTAAATCTTTTACAAGGAGTTAGATGATGACCCGCACAATCCGTGCCCCACGCGGCACCACGCTGAACTGTAAAAATTGGTTGATTGAAGCCCCTTACCGTATGCTGCAAAACAATCTGGACCCGCAAGTGGCGGGCGATCCCGAAAATTTGATTGTGTACGGCGGGCGCGGCAAAGCAGCGCGCAACTGGGAGGCGTTTGACGCTATCCTGGCGGCGATGCGCCGGCTGGAGCCGGACGAAACGCTGCTGGTGCAAAGCGGCAAGCCTGTGGCCGTTTTCCGCACCCACACCGACGCGCCGCGCGTGCTTATCGCTAATTCCAACATCGTGCCCCACTGGGCCACCCAGGCCAATTTTGACAAATGGGAAGCCGAAGGGTTGATGATGTACGGCCAGATGACGGCCGGTAGCTGGATTTACATCGGCACACAGGGGATTTTGCAGGGGACCTTTGAGACGTTTGCTGCGGCGGCCCGGCAGGCGGGCTGGTCCTCGCTCAAGGGCAAGTGGGTACTCACTGCCGGCCTGGGTGAGATGGGCGGGGCCCAGCCGCTGGCGGTGACCATGAATGAAGGTGTCGGCCTGTTTGTGGAAGTGGACCGCTGGCGCGCCGAGCCCCGCCTAAGCCTGCGCCAGCTTGACGTGATGACGGATGATCTGGAAGAGGCGATGACCTGGGTGGAAGAGGCAGTTAAAGACGAGACCCCCAAGTCAGTTTGCCTGGTGGCCAATGCCGCCGAGGTGCTGCCGGAACTGGTGGCGCGCGGTGTGGTGCCGGACATGGTCACGGACCAGACTTCGGCGCACGATCCGCTGTATGGCTACATTCCGGCGGGATTGTCTATGGCGGAAGCGGCCGTTCTGCGCAAATCTGATCCTGATGAATACCAGAAACGGAGCATCGACTCGATGACGCAGCACGTGCAGGCGATGCTGGATTGGCAAAAGCAGGGCAGCATCGTCTTTGATTACGGCAACAACATCCGGCAGCAGGCGTACAATAACGGCCTCAAGAATGCGTTTGATTATCCTGGATTTGTGCCGGCTTATATACGGCCGCTTTTCTGCGAAGGCAAAGGTCCCTTCCGCTGGGTGGCCCTTTCCGGCGACCCTAACGACATCTATGCCACGGACGAAGCCATCCTGGAGCTGTTCCCCGAAGATGAGCACCTGGCCCGCTGGATCAAGATGGCCCAGGAGCAGGTGGAGTTCCAGGGATTGCCGGCCCGCATTTGTTGGCTGGGCTACGGTGAACGGGCCAAAGCCGGGCTGAAGTTCAACGAACTGGTCGCCAGCGGCAAGGTGAGCGCCCCCATCGTCATTGGCCGGGACCATCTGGATTCCGGCTCGGTGGCCAGCCCCAACCGGGAAACGGAAGGGATGCGCGATGGCTCCGACGCCATTGCCGACTGGCCTATTTTGAACGCGCTGATTAACGCCGTGAGCGGAGCCACCTGGGTGAGCTACCATCACGGCGGCGGGGTGGGCATCGGTTACAGCCTGCACGCCGGTCAGGTGATTGTGGCTGACGGCACGCCGGAAGCGGCCGCTCGCCTGGAACGGGTGCTGACGGTTGATCCAGGGATGGGCGTGGCCCGCCACGTAGACGCCGGGTACGAGCGGGCCGTTGAAGTGGCTAAAGAGCGCGGCGTCAAAATTCCAATGCTGGATTAGGTCCAATGCCAGTCCCAAGGGCGACTACAATGATGGTTGAAGCAGATTTACTTATTCACAGCGCGGTGCAGGTGGTGACGTGTGCCAGTGACGTGCCCAAGCGCAAGGCAGCGATGCAAGACGTGGGGTTGATTACCGATGGGGCGGTGGTTATTAAGAACGGCCGTATTCTGGCCATCGGTCCCACAGAAAGCATCCGCGAACGCTACTCCGCCGGGCAAATCATTAATGCCAGCGGCAAGGTCATCATGCCCGGCTTTGTCGATCCGCACACGCATGTGGTGTATGCCGGGGACCGCATCGACGAGTTTGAGCAGCGCATTCGCGGCGCGACGTACATGGAAATCATGGCCGCTGGTGGGGGCATTGTCAGCACCATGCGCGCCACGCGGAAAGCCACGGTAGATGAACTGGTGGAAGCCACGCTGCCCCGCCTGGCGCAAATGCTGCGCCTGGGCACAACCACGGCCGAAGTCAAAACCGGCTATGGCCTGGGCCTGGACAGCGAGTTGAAAATGTTGGAAGCAATTGCCGCCCTTGATCTGGCCCAGCCCATCGACCTGGTGCCCACGTTTATGCCGGCCCATGCGGTGCCGCCGGAGTTTAACGGCCGTTCCGCCGCCTACGTCGATTGGGTAATCAATGAGATGATTCCGGCTGCGGCCGAATGGTACAAAAACAGTCACTTTGTGGCGGACGGCCGTTCCCTGTTTTGCGACGTTTTCTGCGAACAAAACGCCTTCGACCTGGACCAATCCCGCCACGTGTTGGCAGCTGGCCTGGAACAAGGCCTGCCCGCCAAAATCCACGCCGATGAATTCACGTCGCTCGGTGGGGTGGGGCTTGCAGTGGATTTAACGGCAACTTCAGTGGATCATCTGGACGTGACAACGGCCGAAGATATTGCCTTGCTGGCTGATTCTGACGTGGTGGGAATTGTGCTGCCGGCGGTGAACTTCAACCTGGGCAGCCAGGAGTTTGCCGATGCCCGCGCCTTGATCGATGCCGGGGCGGCGATAGCCCTTTCCACGGACATCAATCCGGGATCGGCGCCGTGCCCTTCGCTGCCGCTGGTGCTGGCGCTGGCCACCCGTTACCAGCGGCTGCTGCCTGCCGAGGCGATCAACGCGGCCACGATCAACGCCGCCTTTGGCGTGGGTTTAGCCAATAGAATAGGCTCGCTGGCTCCCGGCAAGCAGGCCGATTTGCTTTTGCTTAACTGCACGGACTTCCGACAGGTAGCCTACCAGTTTGGCGGTAATTTGGTGGAGTTGGTGGTGAAAAACGGCCGTATCCTCTAAAGAATTTCCCGGTCGCCAAACGCCCAAACCATGACTGCCCAACTTTTTGCCGGCAGCTGTGCCGAATGAGCAGCGCCAGCATGATCAGGCTAGAAGTGACATATGTCACCCATTTGCTAGTGACAAATGTCGTGAACTCCTCATGCGTCATCATTTTCTTAAGCTTGCCAACCGTATGATCGTTCCAGCTTTTGACTGTGGCAAGTTACCAATTCCTGGTTGTCCGGTCTGGCGCTTTCGAAAATGCAGTCTCACAAAAGTATGAGGGAGTAATGACTGCCAGTACGGCCGTTTTCGCTGAAAAAAACCACGTTTCACGTTTCGCGGAGGAGTCCAATTTAACCGAACTTCAATTGCTTTATTGGATTGGTCACCGCCTACGGCCGTCTTCGGCCCACTTCAACAACGCGTTTTCGTTTACCTTCGCTGTTCCAATTGATCCCCAACTGTTTCAGGCGGCGTTTGCTACGGCCGTTCGCCAATATGATGCCTTGCGTATCGTTATCCAGGAGCAGAGGGGCGTTCCCCAGCAGCACGTGTTGCCCGAGCCGCCGGCCCAATTGGATATTGTCGATTTCTCTCATGAAGCCGACCCGCGAACCGCGGCCGAAAATTGGCAGCGACAGCGCGTGCAGCGGCCGTCTCAACTTAATCGCTGCCTGTATGATTCCGCTCTGATCAAGCTGGGTGATCGGCAATTTATCTGGTTTCTTAATCAACATCACCTGATTACCGATGCGTCGTCATTTTTTCTTATTGCCGAGGCGGTGCTGCAATCCTACGAGGCTCTGTACCAGGGGGAGGTGCCGACTCCGGCAGAAAGGCCCACTTTTGCCCGCTATGCCGCTGCCGTTAAGCGCCAGCAAAACAGCAGCCGTGCGGCCAAGTCGCGGGCGTTTTGGCAGGAGAAGTTAGGGCAAAAACCGGAACCGCTGTGCTTTTACGGCCGTTCGCCCCGAAAATCCTCGGACAAGGTGCAGCGCTGGACGCACAATTTGGGTCCCAGGCAAACAGCCCAGCTCATGGCGCTGGCGGAAAACGCCGCTTTAGGCGCAGCCACCGCCGAACTGCGCCAATTTTGCCTGACGGCTACCCTGCTTTTTAGCCTGCTGCACCAGCTAACGGGCAATGCGAAGCTGGGGTTTGTCACCACCATTCATAATCGAGGCACCCAGGCAAATCGCCAAACGGCAGGCGTATTAATGGAGCTGTGCCCGGTGCTGGTGACGATTGCGCCGCAGGAAACATTTATCTCGCTGCTACAAAAAGTGGCGGCAGAAATGAAGCAGCTCTTGCTCCATTACCGTTATGGTGCCAGCCAGGCGGCCTCTGATTTGGCGCTGGACGTGATGTTTAGTTTTGTGCAACGGCCGTCACTAACGCTAGACGGGGAAAACGTACCGCACAAAATTGTACATCCCGGCTGCGGCAGCGAGCGGCTGGGGCTGCATGTGCATCACCTGGCAGACAGCACCAGCTATGAGCTGTACCTTGATCTGCATCAGGACAGCTTTAATGAGGCAGAGCAGGAACATGCCAAACTAAGCCTGCAGCGACTGCTGGCTACGCTGCTTTACAATCCAAATGCGTCGATTACAACAGGAACCATCCCCTGGCCGCAAATCGTTGTAAATGAGGTTGCCAGGATGAATGGGAGGGGGAACGGCCGTGTCCGTCCTGAATATTTGCCGCCCACAACCCAGATTGAAACCGAACTGCAACAAATTTGGCAAGAGGTATTGGAGCAATCGCCTATTGGCATTCAGGATGACTTTTTTGCTCTGGGTGGTGAATCCTGGCAGGCGATGAGCTTTCTAAGCAAATTTGCAGCCGCGACGGGCCATCATTTGCCGCTGGGAACCTTGCTGCGCCACAGCACGATTGCCGGCCTGGCACAGCAAGTTGAAAATGGTCAGCCTCAGGCAATCGTCCAAATTCAGCAGGGAACGGCGGGAACGCCACCGCTGTTTCTCATTCCGGGTGCGGCGGGTAATACCCTGGCAATGGATCGAGCGGCCCGGCACATGGCAGCCCATCAGCCCATCTACACATTTGAAACGCCTCCATTGGCCATGAACAATCTGCCACCGGCAAAAGTAGAAACGTTGGCCACTTATTATTTGCAGGCGATGCAAACGATACAGGCCCACGGCCCATATTACCTGGGCGGCTATTCTGCCGGTGGTGTTTTTGCTTATGAAGTGGCCCAGCAGCTCACAGCACTAGGTGAGGAAGTCAATTTTTTAGGAATTATTGATATGCCTGCCCCTAATCTAAGATATAAATCGTGGCAGCAAATTTGTCATCTGCTGGCGGCGCTTTTGCACCTCTCTGAGGTGCAGGAGGAAGCCGTTTACTTATTTGGGCGCGATTTGGGGAATCGGGCAACTTATTTTGCGGCACGGGGGATAAGGGTATGGCTGTGGCGATTTGGCCGGTTGATTGAACGTTTCTGGCAAATGCCGCTAAAACAAAAATTGAGGTACCTGCGCCGCTTGGTAAGACAAGAAAACGTGGCGATCTCGGCAAACGAGCGGCCCCAGCGGCGGGACATGGATGCTTCCTCTCTTGAAGATCCCCGTACCCGCGCCTTATTTGAGCTTTATGATCGGGCAGTCCGCAAATATTTGCCACGGCCATATGACGGCCGTCTCACCCTGCTGCGCTGTCCGTTGGGATACGGCCGTAAAGAAATCCGTTCCCCCTATCCCCATTACGGCTGGCAGCCACTTGTGCGCCATTTGGAGACACACATCATTAACGCCCGGGGGCATCTGGCACTGCTGCAAGAACCGGCCGTAGCCACCGTGGGCAAGGCGATACAAAACGCCTTAGCTAAGTCAATTAAAATCAATAAGGAAGAAGTAGTATGAACGTAAAAGAACAAATCCGCTCCTTTGTCGCCGAAAACTTTTTGTTCAGCGCCAATGGCTTTGATTTAAGCGACGATGCCTCGTTTTTGGACGAAGGCGTGGTTGATTCCACCGGCACGCTGGAACTGGTCATGTTTGCCGAAGAAACGTTTGGCATTGAGGTAAACGATAACGAAATCGAGCCGGACAACTTCGATTCCGTCAACAAACTGGCTGCCTACATCGCCCGCAAGAGCAATCTAGTGATTTCGTGACTTGTCATTCCCGCGCAGGCGGGAATCCGTTTGGACCTCTGCCTTGCGGGGGTGACAAGTAGTCGGAGAGTTCAACATGCAACTCGTGCAATCATTTCTTGAAGAAAGTGCTGCCCAGACGCCGAACAAAATCAGCCTTATTTGTGGTGAGCAGCGGCTGACGTATGCTCAAATTGAGGCGATGGCCAACCGGCTGGCCCAGGCACTCATCACCAACGGGGTGGGGCGAGGCGACCGTGTGCTGCTTTTTCTGCCCAACTCGGTGGAGCTGGTGGTGAGCATCTTTGCCACGCTGAAGGCCAATGCCGTGTTTGTGCCGGTGAATCATTCCACCAAGGCAGACAAGCTGCGCTTTTTGGCAGAAGATTGTCGCGCAGCAGGGTTGGTTACGTGGCAGCGACAGGCAAAAACGGCCGTCTCCCTGCAAAAATCAATTCCCAGCCTGAAAACCGTTGTGATTGTTGGCGATGCCCCGCATGGCTGCCTCTCTTTTGCCGGGATTCAGGAGACGTTTGGTGCGGAACGGCCGTGCAACCAAACTATCGATCAAGATTTGGCCTGCCTTATCTATACTTCTGGCAGCACCGGCGAACCCAAGGGGGTGATGTCGGCGCATAACAACGTAGTTTTTGCTGCGTCTTCAATTATTAGTTATTTGCAAAACACGGCAGACGACGTTGTGCTCAACGTGCTGCCGCTCTCGTTTGATTACGGCCTTTATCAACTGTTGATGACCTTTAAATTTGGCGGCACGCTCGTTTTGGAGCGCTCGTTTGCTTATCCGGCACCCGTTTTCAAACGCATTGCCGCCGAGAGGGTGACCGGCCTGCCGCTGGTGCCCACCATTGCCGCCATTTTGCTGCAAATGGATTTAAGTTCGTACGATTTTTCCAGCCTGCGCTACATTACCAATACGGCCGCAGCCCTCGCGCCCAGCCACATCACTGCTTTGCAGGAGAAATTCCCCCAGACCACGCTTTTTTCCATGTACGGCCTCACCGAGACCAAGCGCACGCTCTACCTGCCGCCGGAGCATCTGGCCGAGCGTCCCGGCTCGGTGGGCATTCCCATTCCCGGCACCGAAGCATGGCTGGAGGACGAGTCGGGCAGGCGGCTCGGCCCCGGCGAAATTGGCGAACTGGTCATTCGCGGCAGCCATGTCATGCGCGGCTACTGGGAACGCCCTGAAGCTACGGCAGCCCGTTTCCGCCCCGGCCCAATTCCCGGTGAGCGGCTTTGCTATAGTGGTGATTTGTTTCGTATAGACAGTAAAAGTTTCTTCTATTTTATAGGACGCAAAGATGACATCATCAAAAGTCGCGGCGAGAAAGTGGCCCCCAAAGAAATTGAAAACGTGTTGTGTAGCTTGAGTGGGGTGGTGGAAACGGCCGTCATCGGCATCCCTGATCCTGTACTTGGGCAAGCCATCAAAGCGTTTGTGGTAGCCAAAGATGATTTGCTGACCGAAAAAGACGTACTGCGTCACTGCCGCCAGCATTTGGAAGATTTTATGGTGCCACAGCACATTGAGTTTCGTGCCGCGCTGCCCAAATCCAGCAACGGCAAAATTACCAAAAGAGAGCTGAGTTAACGATGTGCGGCATCGCCGGCATTCATCCTTTGACCCAAAGCAAACCGGTTTGGCGCGAAACAGTGCAAAAAATGGTGTCCTCACTCCACCACCGCGGCCCCGATGAATCTGGCATTTATCTTTTCCAGGATGCAAGCAGCAGCGTGGGATTGGGTCACGCCCGGCTGAGCATCATTGATCTGGCCGGTGGGCAGCAGCCATTGTGTAATGAGGACGGCACCCTGTGGATCACGTTCAATGGCGAAATCTTCAACTACCGCGAGCTGCGCGACGAGCTTAAAGAAGACCATCATTTTGCCACAGACAGCGACACCGAGGTGATTCTACACCTTTATGAAACCTACGGGCACGCTTGCCTCCAGCGGCTAAACGGCCAGTTTGCGTTTGCCATTTGGGATGAAATGGAACATTCGCTTTTCGTGGCACGGGATCGAGTGGGGATACGGCCGCTTTTCTACACTATTCAGCAAAACCAACTCATCTTCGCCTCAGAGATGAAGGCGATTTTGGCCGCACTGCCTCACAGGCCACAGTTGGATTTGACCACACTGGACCAGGTTTTCACCTATTGGAGCCCGCTGCCGCCGCGCACCATATTTCAGGACATCCACACGTTGCCGCCGGGGCATTTTTTGCGAGTGCAGGACGGGCGTCTAACCATAGAGCAGTATTGGCAGCCGCAATTTCCCGAGAGGCACAAAAATGATGGCTGCACCCTGCCAGAAGCGGCTGCTCAGCTGCGTCAACTGCTGACTGAAGCCACACGGCTACGCCTGCGCGCCGACGTGCCCGTTGGCGCTTACCTCAGCGGCGGGCTGGATTCCTCTGCCATTGCCGCACTGCTCTACCGCGATATTGGCCGGCGTCTGGAGACTTTCTCCATTGCCTTCACCGATGCCGCCTATGACGAAAGCAGCTTCCAGCAGCAAATGGCGGCGCACCTGGGCACGGAACATCATGTTATCACCTGCACCCATGCTGACGTGGGCCGTGCCTTCCCCGATGTCATCTGGCACACCGAGACGCCCATCCTACGCACCTCGCCCGTGCCGCTCTTCTTGCTGTCTCAGTTCGTGCAAAAAGCGGGCATCAAGGTGGTGCTCACCGGAGAAGGGGCCGATGAGTTACTGGGCGGCTACAACATTTTTAAGGAGGCGCTGATTCGCCGCTTTTGGGCGCGACAGCCGGAATCTGCAATACGGCCGCTTCTCCTCAAAAAGCTGTACCGCTACGTGGCCAATCTAGACAATCCGGCCTACCTGACCAAATTTTTTGGCTACCGATTGACCGACACGGCCGAACCGGGCTACTCACACCTGCTGCGCTGGCGCAACGGTGCGCGGCATCGGCGATTGTTTCATCCCCGCGTTTTGGCAGCATTAGGTGAAAAAAAACCGCTGCCCGATTTGCCGCTGCCGGCCGAATTCAGCCGCTGGTCACCGCTGGCCCAGGCGCAGTACCTGGAAATCCGCATCTTCCTGGCCGAATATCTACTCTCGTCCCAGGGAGACCGCATGGCGATGGCTCATTCAATCGAGGGGCGTTTTCCTTTTCTGGACCATCACGTCATCGAGTTTTGCAACCGACTGCCGCCCGACTTCAAGCTGCGCGGCCTGTACGAAAAACAGATTCTAAAGCACGCCGTGCGGGATTTGCTTCCGGCAGAAATTTGGCAGCGGCAGAAACGGCCGTATCGCGCCCCCATCCACCACAGCTTTTTCCCGGAGGGACGGCCGTTAGACTGGGTAGCTGAGATGCTTTCGCCGCAAAAAATTGAAGCGGCCGGCTGCTTTAACCCGCTGGCGGTGCAGGCACTGCTAAAAAAGCAGGCTCGATTAGGCAGCCTGGCCGAAGTTGATGAGATGGCCCTGGCGGGGATATTGTCCACCCAGCTGGTGCATCATCATTTTGTGGCCGGTAGGGGAACGGCCGCTGCCGGCAAACCACCAGCCAATCAAAAAATTGTTTTGCATGGATCGTTAGTCCATTTGGAGTTGTAACATGACCATAAAAACGGCCGAATTTCACCGGAAAATTTTAGAGATTGATCCGGCGCGGGAAGCGGCGCGCATTGTTGAACGGCTGCGCCACGACATTTTTCATGTTCTCAAGCGCAAAGGGGGCGTGTTGGGCGTCAGCGGCGGCGTGGATTCGGCCGTGGTGCTGGCGCTGGCGGTGCGAGCGCTGGACCCCAATCGGCTGGTCGCCTTACTGATGCCGGAACGTGAATCGAGCCCGGAAAGTTTGCTCCTGGGTCGCGAGGTGTGTTGTCAATTTGGCGTGACCCCGCTTGTGGAAGATGTGACGGAACCCCTGTATGGTTTTGGCAGCTACCGCCGTCGTGATGCGGCCGTTAAGGAACTGTTTCCTGAGTACGACAGCAGCTACAGGCTCAAAATCACCCTGCCGACGGATTTACTCGACAGCGACACGCTCAACTTTTACCGGCTGACGATTGTGAGTCCAGAGGGGGAGGAGAAGAGTGAACGGTTACGGCCGTCACAACTGCGCCAAATTGTCGCCGCCACCAACTTCAAGCAGCGCAGCCGCGCCGCCATGCTTTACTATCACGCCGAACTGCGCGACTTTGCCGTCATCGGCACGCCGCAAAAAAACGAGCACGACCAGGGCTTTTTTGTGAAGTACGGCGACAGCGCCATGGACGTGCAGCCGATTGGCCATCTATACAAAACGCAGGTGTACCAACTGGCCGAATATCTAAACATCCCCGAAGCAATCCGCCAACGCCCGCCCACCTCCGACACCTACAGCGCCGCCAGCACGCAGGAAGAATTTTTCTTCCGCCTGCCGTTCGAGCTGATGGATCTGATCTGGTACGGGTTGCAGCACGAGATTTCGGCCGAAGTTGTGGCGCGGGAGCTGGACTTAACGGCGGAACAAGTCAACCGCGTCTATGCCGATTTGCAGCGCAAGCAGCGCACCACCACCTACCTGCGCACGCCGCCGTTGGGATTGTTTGATGAGGAGTGTGATGATGTTTGAGTTTATCTATCATCTTTATGAGACATTTAACCTGGCCGGGCTGCCCGATCCGCATAAGGAAACGCTGCATTTGGTTGACATTTTATCTGGCGGGGCGCTGCGGGCGCTAGACGACCATACCCTACAAGAACTCACCGCACAAAATGTTAGCCTGGAGGAGATTGTCGTTCAGCGGCAGCAAGGCGTGCCGTTGGAATATATTTTGCAGCAAACGGTGTTTATGGGACGGCCGTTCACCTGCACGCCAGACACCCTTATCCCCCGTGCCGAAACGGAACTACTGGTGCGCACCGTGTTGCAGCACGCCGCGCAGCTGGAGACAGAAGCAATTACCATTGTGGATGTGGGTACCGGCGGCGGCAACATCGCCGTCTCGCTGGCGCTGGAATTGCCGAGCAGCCGTGTTTTTGCTCTGGATATCAGCCCGGAAGCAGTGGCGCAGGCACAGAAGCATGTCGATCAATACGGCTTGCAGGATCGCGTGACGGTTCATTGCGGCGATCTGTTTGCCCCGCTCGAGGGCATGAAGCTAGAAAATCAGATCGATGTGGTGGTCTGCAATCCGCCTTATATTCCGTCTGGCTCGCTGGCCAATATGGCGGCCGAAATCGTGGAACACGAACCGCTTGTGGCGCTGGATGCCGGACCGTACGGCATCAACATTTTTCGGCGGCTGGTGCAAGACGCGCGCAGATTTTTGCGTCCGGGTGGCCTGCTGGCATTTGAATTTGGGGCCGGTCAGGAAGAACTGGTGCAGCGGCTGCTGCAAAAAAGCGACGGCTACGAACATATGCAGCTCGTGCCGGACCACACGGACACACCTCGTGTGGCCCTGGCGCAAAAGGCTGTTCCCACGGCAATCCCATCACGCTAGGCAGGCAGGAACGTAAAAAAAAGAGGCCCGACCGGGCCTCTTTTTTTACGTAAAATTGAGAGCGGGTAACGGGAATCGAACCCGTACTCTTTGCTTGGGAAGCAAATGTGATACCGTTTCACCATACCCGCGAACGCGTCAAAATTATAGTCTCGTGGCAATTAAGTGTCAAATTTAGGAAACGGCCGTTTTCCCCTTGCACCTCTACTTTTTCCGCCTATAATGGCGAACTACGAATGTTAAATATTTCTGAAATGCCATAACTTTTTTCTTGGAAAAGGCGACTTCAATTGTAGAGGATTTTTTATGCAGAAGGCCGTGATCTTGTTGGTGGAGGGTAAGCGCGCCGGGCAGTATACGGCCGTACCCGCTTTGGAAAAAGCGGGGCATCATCTCAAATTGTGCCATACCGGCGCAGCCGCCATAAAAACCTTAAAAGATTTCGAGCCGCACCTCATCATTTTTAATGCCGCCACCATGCGTACCAATGGCTCCCGCACCTGCCGACGGCTAAAAAAGAACAGCGAAGAACTGCCCATTATTCACGTCCGGGCCTCCGGTGAGCCTGAAGACCCCACTGCCGAAGCCGATGTTTATCTGGAGCAGCCGTTCACCCCACGTAAACTGTTAAATCGTGTCAAAGATTTGCTCCCCATCGATCACTCGGTGGAAGAAACCGTACGCTATGGCCATATTTCTCTGTACCTCTCCAAAAAATCCGTAGATGCCGGTAATGGTGAAAACCGCCTGACGCCCAAGTTGGCCCATCTGCTGGAGCAGTTCCTGCGCCATCCCTGCCAGGTGCTTACCCGCCGCGAATTAATGCAGCGCGTCTGGAAAACGGATTACATTGGCGATACGCGCACGTTGGACGTGCACATTCGCTGGGTACGGGAACACATCGAAGAAAATCCGGCCAAGCCTAAATACCTCAGAACGGTGCGCGGCAAAGGGTATATTTTGGCCATTCCCTCGAATCAATCTAAATAAACCTTAAGCTAGCAACACCTGACAGGTTTGCATTAGGGCATTGCTGTAAAGATTATTGGCAATGCAACATTAGCTTGATTCGTGCTCATTTTGGCGTTTTTGCAGCAAAAGGACGAAAACGTACGTGAGGAGTGCAAGCAGATCTTTATCCTAACCCGGCATCCCGCGCCCGAATGGCGGCCTGCACGCGGTCGGCTACCTGCAGCTTGCTGAAGATGTTGGAGACGTGGTTGCGCACCGTCTTCTTGCTAATGAACAATCGTTCGCCAATCTCCTGGTTGCTCAGACCCTGCGCCAGCAAATGCAATACTTCCCGCTCCCTTTCCGTCAGGTCCGGGAAAGCAGTGACCTTACTCGGGCCGGAGACCTGGAAGAAGGCGCTCAACCGCGCCGCAATGGCCGGGCCAAACAATGCTTCGCCGCGGGCAACGGCCTGAATGGCACGCAGCATTTCTTCCTGTTCCGCCCCTTTGAGCACGTAACCGCGTGCACCGGCCCGCATCGCGGCAAAGACCGAGTCGTCATCTTCAAACATCGTGACCACAATCACGCCAACGTGGGGGCTTGTTTGCACAATGCGGCGCGTGGCCTCAATGCCATTGAGGTCAGGCATTTGCAGGTCCATCAAGATCACGTCCGGCTGCATCTCCTCCGCCAGTGCAACGGCTTCCACTCCGGTGGCAGCCTCCCCCACCACCTCCATGTCCGGCAGTGAGCTGAACAGAGCGCGCAGTCCGTCGCGGAAAAGGGTGTGGTCATCGGCGATAAGGATGGTTATTGGTTCGTTCATGCGCTTTCCCCTACCGGCAGCTCTACCAGGAGCCGCGTTCCGCGCCCTGGCTGTGACTGAATCTCCAGGATCCCGCCCAGCTCAGCAGCCCGTTCGTGCATGGAATCAAGACCCACGCCGGGTTCGTATGCGTCAGGCAATCCCTGGCCATCGTCCTCAATCAGCAGGTGCAGCCTGCTGCCAACCTCCAGCCGCACCGTGCAGGTGCGGGCTCTGGCGTGGCGCAGCACGTTGGTGATTGCTTCGGTGACGATGCGGTAGGCGGCGACCTCCACCGCCGCGGGTAAGGGCGGCATCTCGTCCGGCATCTGGATCAGGAAGCGCGTGCCGCCTACCCCGTTCTTGGCTGCGAACTCCTGCACTGCCGACGCCAGGCCTAGCTGATCCAGAACCGAGGGACGCAGGTCGTCCACCACCCGGCGGATTTCGCGGACAGCAGATTGAGATTCCGCTTTCACTTCGGCCAGCAGCTGGGCGGCGGCATCCGGCTTGGTGTGGAGCAGGTTCTGGGCAGTGCTGGCCTTGATGGCCAGCGTGGCCAGTTGTGGTCCGAGCCCGTCGTGCAGGTCGCGGCGCAGGCGGCGCCGTTCTTCTTCGCGGGCAGTTACCAACCGCTCTCGCGAAAGTTGCAGACGGTTGGTGAGCTGCTCGGCGTACACGGCCGGACCTGCCTGCCGGGCCAGGTTGGCCAGCAGACGCCGTTCGGCCGCTGTAAATTGCTCGCCTGACCCTCGTGTGGCGGCCAGTAAACGGCCGATCTCCCGGCCCTGGTAAACAAGGGGAAACGTGGGTGTTTTCGCCAGCGGCCTGCCGTATTCCGCTACGGTTTCAGCGTCGCCCGAGCCGCTCACGACAATGGCCACGTAGGGCAGCTTAAGCGTCTGCCCGATGGTTTCGACAATGGCCGGCAGCGTCTCTCCCGGTATGGCCGTGTTCTCCAGCCGTTCGCCCAGCCGGGACAGGGCGGACACCGGATCGTCCCGTTCGCCGTAAGTGAGGCGGTTGACGAGCCGCTGCAGGCGCTGCCGCAGCGGGTGAAAGAGGATGGCGATCAGGCCGGTGGCCAGCACGTAAAGCAGCGGACTGCTGCTGTGAAAGAGCGCGAACGCGCTCAGCAGGCCGACAGTCAGAATATAAACGGCCGCAACCAACAGTGTCAGCCCGCCAAAGACGAGGGTGCGGTTGATGATCAGGTCCACGTCCCACAGCCGGTAGCGCAGCATAGAGAAGGCGATGGTGATCGGCAGGAACACCACAGCAGCAAGCTGCAGGCCAATAGCGGCCAACGCTCCCCACGCGCCCCCGAAGTCCTGCAGCGGCCAGGAAATCAGGGGAATAGCCAGCATCCCCGCCAGGCCAAACAATACCCATTTCATTTGCTGCCGTTGTACCGGCGTGGCCAGGTGGCGGTAGCGGTAAACCTGGCCGGCCATTGCTATCAGGAGTGAGCCGAGCAGAAATGCTGCCCATAGTGGCCAGGCCCACTGCGCCAGAAACGGCCGGTAAGCGCGCCAGGCAAAGCGAAAGGTATCGGCGTGAAAAAAGAGCGCGGTGGCCGTGATGAGCAGCAAAACCGGCCACTTGTGCCAGCGGAAGACGAAACGGCCGTTGGGAAAAAGAAAAAACAGCAGCGCCAGCGCGGCGATGGGCAGTTGCCCCAGCACAAAAGTGATTTGCGGTGCCAGAGGTTGCAGCAGGGCAGGGTAGAGCCAGGTATCGCGGTCGCCACGCATGACAAAACCCCAGGCCAGCGCCAGAAGCGCAGCCGAAACGGAAAGGGCAAACCAGTCCTCCCATTTGCGCCGGGCGATAAGCAAGGCGACAACGAAGTAGACGGCGACAACCAGCCAGCGCACTATCACAAGCCACCCGGCAAAGGTGGATAAGGAGGTATAGGTGAAGATAGCTTCCCGCGCTTGCTGTACCTGATATTCCAACCGGGCATAGACGACATTGCTTGGCGCGTTGGCGATCAGCAGGCTGATGGTGAGGACCAGCAGCAGCAGCCAGAGAAGCCGCACCGACCAGAGGAAACGGCCGTGCCGCCGTAGGTCAAAAGTGGAAAGCGCGTTCATGGATAAATTATACTGTAAGTGACGGCCGTTTTGCTCCAGCAGCCGCGCGTTTTGCCTTTTCCCCGCCGGCAAAATGCGGATTCCTTGTCTTCTGGTTTCGATTTTACGGTTGTTGATTCCATACTGATGCCTCTGGGTGAACTGTTTCTTTGTAGATTAACCGTTCTGGCGTCCCGTTGTCACGGGACGGCCGTCCTGATTCGGGCGGGAAGTTTGTTCCGGTCACGGCGCGTTTAGGGTCTGGAGAAACAGCGCCTCGAAGCGACGGCCGTTGGCCGACACGGCCACCTGTACGGGGCTGCCGCCATCACTTCGCTGGAGAGTGCCGTAGGCCGGCCCTTCTTCCATAACCACCTGGAGCGTCGCCTGTTCGTAGGCGACCAGCCCCTGCGCGTGCCGCACGCCGGCCGTGCAGCGAGCCAATCCCGTACCGGCTACCGTAATGGCCTTCACCTGCACGTCCGGCCGTTGCAGCAGATAGAGAATCGCCATGATGTCGTCAGCGCCCATGTCGGTGTCTATGATGGCCGGGCGTGGTGCGCCGGCCACGGGCGCTGGCGGCGGTTGTGATTGGGCGCAGCCAACGAACAACAACGTACAAAACCAGCGTCGTCACATGCGGCTGCGGCCAGTTCAATCCAACTTTCATTCTCCATATATCTATTTCCTGATCTTCCCGGGCAACCGGCCACGGGTTGAGTGATGAATAGACCAGCCAAACCCTATCCAGGCCAAACCGGTGATAACGATGGGAATTTCGATGAGACGCTCGGCCGTGCTTGTTTCGCCGACGACATTTTCCAATAGGATTGCCAGGACCATGAGCGCGACAAAAGTGAGCGGTATAGCCAGGGGCAGCCAGGACGAAGGAATGGTCTTCGTGCGCCAGACGACAATTCCCAATAACAAGGCGCTCACCATCGGGCCAAGGCCGGATAGCGCCACAAAGGGCGTGATGATGGTAGTCGTGTCCTCTTGGGGAATGAGATGCGGGACGAATAAATCAGCCCACAGGTAGACAGGCGCGGAAACGGCCGCTGCCGCCGCCATGATCACCCCTGCTTTCGCCAGATGGCCGCGATCCACCGCCGCCAAACAAAAATACAAACCACACAACCCAGTCCCCAAAAACAAAGGTGAAATCTCGAAAAGATAAGGTGGCTGGAAACCCGTTAACAAGATGGCAGCTCCTTTGACGAGCATCAACAGCCCACCAATTATCGCCGCCAATCCGGCCCAGAAAATCCATTTAGGCGTGTTCATACGTTCATTTGACCGGTTGCTGCGCCTGTCGCTCTGTATAAACGCCAATATCTTGTTTCATTTGCGTTCGCAAGCGGGAAAATCTGCTTTTAAGCGTGATTACATCTGGGGAAGAACCTTTGAGGGTCTCTCTAGCCTCAAGGAATAGTTGGGTTGCCGGGTGCGACAGATAAAGACCGTTGCCTTGGTGATAATACCAGGCAGTAACCTGATTGAGCAGTTGGTCTGCCCTTTGCGATGGCAGCAGGCTGCCATCAATCGCGTCAATTTCGGCCGTCAGTTGCCATAAACTTAAATAGGCAGCAGCGCGAGCCTCGGCAATTTTCTGGCGAATACCTTCGTTGGCCTTGTCACGTTCCAGTCGCCGGTTAATCCAGTAGCCAACCAGTAACACGCCAATTGCCAGAATCGCTTTGTCAATGATAGTGAGCCAGAGTTGTTCCGAAAAAGTCATGCTAACCCTCTCTTATAGCCTTTGCTGTTCCTGGTAGAAGCAACAAACCACCCAAAACGACCCAATTCAGGCCATAAACGGCCGCCAGCCACTCTGTAAAATGGGCCGGGAAGAGACCCGGTAAATTGCCGGGATCAACCATCCAACTGGGTACATAAAGCAGCAGCATCACCAGGGGCAAGCCATTGAACGCGGGCAATCGTTTGTCGCCGAGGTTGGCAAAGGCAAACCAGCCCAGGCCAATTGAAGTGACCAGCTCTCCCAATATGCCCACCAACCAGGCCGCCCCAATCTGCAGCAGGGACACGCCGGTGATGCCTAACACCATTAACCCCATACCGCCAATCACCAACAGCAGCCCGCCCCGCCCACTGCCAGATGGGCAAGACAAAGCGTAGCTGGCCAGCATAAAAGCCAGCAGGGGCACAATGAGGATACTCAAACTGTTCCCGATACTCATCGGGCTGTCCAGTCGGCCTGATTGGATCAGCCAGAGGTGAAAGGTTGCCCAGATGAGACCGCCGAAAACGGCCGTTGCCCCCCCTACACGCCGCCACGCGGAATGCGTGTTGTGTGAAGTTTCACTCCTCATTTCCAATCTCCAATTCCCCTTATACGGCCGTTCGCCTGGCCTTTTCAAGGTCATCTCTGCTGCTGGTTTTCCTTTCTCGTCTGCTGTTGATTCCATAACACACTCTCCTGAGAAATCATTTTTGCCATTTAGTGAGAGGACATTACCGCACGGTAATCCGCACTATCTGTGTCGCTCCCTCTCCGGCAAGGGCAGTATGAGCGCCATCTGCCGCTTGCAGGCAGAGGGTGTGTTCGCCGGGCGTTAATTCCAGTTATCCAGAGTGGTTCAATTTTGACGAATGAACCATTCTATCATCGCTCAGGCCGCCACGGCCGTGTCTCCACCCCGCGCCAGCCACACAAACCCTGCGCCGGTGACGATAGCCGTTAACAATGCCACTGTCCCCACAGATAACCATTCCCGCCCCTCGCCGCCCAACGGCAAGCCAACTGCAAAGGCGACCAGGAAAGCGGCAATGCAAATGAGTGGCCACCATTGTGCCTGGGCCAGGTGCGGTTTTAGCAACAGCCACTGCACCAGGCCAACGGGTAATCCCACGGACAAGATCATCACCACCCCTGCAGCTAATTGCGGCACGTTGTCCAGACCAAAGAGGCTAAATATCAACGTAAAGCCAATAGCCATGCCCATAGCCCCGGCTAATGCCGTTTGCCCAAGCCATCGCCCCATGGAAACACCATGCCCACGGAGGACAATAGCCTGACCTAAACCCAGCCCTGCGCCCAGCAATGCGCCGAAGATACCACCAGCAACACCACCACCAACCATTTCTCCCCAGGTTTGGGCCACCAATTCCCCAATGGACCACATGGAGAAAAACGCGCCCATCACTGCTACAATCATGGTAACGGTCACGGCCGTTACCCACTGTAAAAGGAAAGTACTACTGTTAATTTTTGACATGTTAACCTCCCAAAATGCATGATGATGTCACTGTACATCCGGGCGTGTCCCATTGTCATGGGACGGCCGTCCCGATCTGCGCGGGAAGTTTGTCCCGGCCATGGGGCGTTTAGGCCTTTTTGTTGGTTAGACCCGACCCCAAGGGCTTATTCTTTTGCATTTGGTATGCAACAGTACTAAAAATGCAAAAACGCCACCAAATTGGTGGCGTTCTCGTTTTATAGGGGGTGCGAAGTGGAACTTAGCTTTGACGTGCTTGTTCCAACGCGGCCATCAGGCGACCCTTGCGGCGGGCGGCGTTACGCGGATGAATCACGTTCTTGCGCGCAGCTTTATCCAGGGTTTTGTACGCCATGTTAGCTGTCGCTTCTGCTTTTTCCAGATCGCCATCAGCAATAAACTGACGGGTCTTCTTGACGTAGGTGCGTGCCGCCGAGATGTACGAACGGTTGTGCGCCGTCCGTTTTTCAGTTTGCCGAATTCGTTTCTTCGCAGATTGTATGTTAGCCAAAGTAATAACCTCCGTTATGCTTACCTAGTGAAAGCAGTCTAATTCTGAGTTTTGTTGCTTCCACATGAACCATAGAGGCGTGAGAGCGGCAGAGATAATAACATAATCGATCAGGTTTGCAAGTTATTTCCGTTGCGTCGTGCCTCAATCCGTTTGCAATCGTTTTGTAGCGAACGCGCAGCCGGAGCTGCCCCGGCAGGCGGCCCCGTTTGCGGTTGCGTTCGTGGTAAGCCAAGTGCTCGGGTTTGTTCCTCGCGTAGATATTGCGCGACTCGGCCAGGATACGGCCGTCGGCCGTTGTCATCCCGTAAAAACGGCGCAGCAGCCATTTGGCCCGCTTGGGATTGCCAAACAGACCAAAGTTGTTGCCAAACATCACGATGGTATCAAAAATGCCCAGCTCCTTGCGGCTAATCTGAGTGAGGGAAAGCACACGGGCATTCTTGACGCCACACAGCCTGGCCGTCTCAATCGCCAGAGGGGAATTATCAATGCCTACAACTTCGTGGCCCTGCTCTTGCAAATAAAGCGCCACGCGGCCTGGCCCGCAGCCCACATCCAGCACACGCCCCTGCGCCAGTTGGCTCGCTTTTTGCTCATCTAAGGGCCATTCTGAGTAAGGGGCAAAATAGCCTGCGGCTCCCCGAGACGTGCCAATGTAGCCATCGTCTCGCTCTATAATCTCGACAACAGGCTCGCCCTGGTAAAAATCATACACACCTTGCCCGAAAGCATCTAATTCTGGTTTCATCAATCAGTGTCCTGTTTTTTCAGGATGGTGCCGACGAGGGGCGGCAGGGTGATAACGATGGAGTAGTTCTGATCGTGCCAGGGAATCTTTTAGGCTATAAAATCACCCTCATTGATGACGTCGCTGCCGCCGTAGACGGCCGTATCACTGTTCAATACCTCGCGATACACGCCCGGTTCCGGCACCCCCAGCCGATAATCATGGCGCACGACAGGCGTAAAGTTGAGCCCTACCAATACCGCTTCGCCCGTGCTGGGCGCCAGGCGGGCAAACGAGAGGATACTGCGCTGCGCGTCGCGGAAATCGAGCCATTGGAACCCCTGCCAACTATTGTCCTCTTCATATAGCGCAGGTTCTGAGGTATAAAGATGATTGAGCGCTTTGACATAATCGTGTAAACCCTGATGCTCTTTGTAGCCCAGCAGGTACCAGTCCAGGCTGCGCGCCTCGCTCCACTCCTGCCATTGGCCAATGTCGCCCCCCATGAAGAGCAGCTTTTTGCCAGGATGGGCCCATTGATAACTGTAGAGCAGTCGCAGGTTGGCAAACTTCTGCCAGAAGTCGCCGGGCATTTTGTCCAGCAGACTCTTTTTCAGGTGAACGACCTCGTCGTGGGAAAGAGGCAAGGCGAACTTTTCGCTGAAGGCGTACAGCATGGAGAAGGTGAGCGAGCCTTGATGGTAGGCGCGGTACACCGGATCGTTCTTGAAATAACGCAGCGTGTCGTGCATCCAGCCCATGTTCCATTTGAGGTCAAAGCCCAGGTTTTGCGGATTGTCGGCAGTGGGGTGGGTGACGCCAGGCCAGGAAGTGGATTCCTCGGCGATGGTGAGCGTGTGGGGGAACAGGGCATGAACGCGGTCATTGAAAGTGCGCAGGAAGTGCAGCGCATCGATGTTTTCCCGGCCGCCGTACCGGTTGGGCAGCCATTCGCCGGCTTCGCGGGAGAAATCCAGGTAAAGCATGGAGGCTACGGCATCCACACGCAGGCCGTCGATGTGGTATTTGTCCAGCCAGAAGAGGGCGTTGCTGATGAGGAATTGGCGCACTTCGTTACGGCCGAAATTAAAAATATAAGTTCCCCAATCGGGATGCGCCCCCAGGCGCGGATCTTCGTGTTCGTACAGGTGCGTGCCGTCGAAGAAGCCCAGGCCGTGCTGGTCCATGGGGAAGTGGGCCGGCACCCAATCCAAAATGACGCCAATTTCCGCCTGGTGGCAGGCATCGACAAAGGCCATAAAATCATTTGGCGTGCCGAAGCGGCTGGTGGGGGCAAAGTAACCCGTTACCTGGTAACCCCATGAGCCATCGAACGGGTGCTCGGCCACAGGCATTAGCTCGATATGTGTATAACCCATCTCCTTGACGTAAGGAATCAGCTCGTCGATCAGTTCGCGATAGGTGAGCCATTCCCAGCCGTCTTTGAGCTTCCAGGAGCCCAGATGCAGTTCGTAAATGGAAATGGGACCGTTAAGCGCATTGTGCCGGGCGCGATTGTCCATCCATTTGCCATCTTGCCATTGGTACGTGTTAATGTTCCATACCACAGAAGCGGTATCGGGCCGCATCTGGCTGGCAAAGGCGACCGGATCAGCTTTGGCTACAGTGTATTCCTTGTAGTTGGTTTTGATTTCGTATTTGTACAAATTACCCTGGGTCAAGCCGGGAACAAAAATTTCCCACAGGCCGCTGCCGGGATGAAAACGCATGGGATGGCGACGGCCGTCCCAATTATTGAAGTTGCCAACGACGCTGACGCGCCGGGCGTTTGGTGCCCACACAAGGAAACGCACACCGCTGCGGCCGTTCACCGTCATCAGGTGGGCCCCCAGATGCTCGTATGCTTTTTCATGGGTGCCTTCGGCCAGCAAATAGCGGTCTGTATCTGAAAGTGTAGAGCCAAAAGCATAAGGGTCTTCGTATAGTAGTGCTTCGCCGCCGTGCGTGTACAGGCGAAGCTGGTATGGCGTTTCTAACGACACATCAGGCAGCACAATCTCAAAAAAGCCATCCCAATGCAGGCGGGTGAGGGGATGCATTTGTTCTTGAATTTGCACAGACGCTTCTGAAGCCTGGGGTAAAAAGGCGCGAATAGCGAGCCCGCCATCTACCTCATGTGGCCCCAACACGGCAAAAGGATTGCCGTGGTAGCCACCTACAATCGCCTCAATCTCACCTGTGCTCACAGTTGCTTTTTGCTTCTCTTCTTGGGACATATTCACTTCCTGTTTTATCAAGCCGAGTAGGGTAATATTGTACTCAATATATCAATCCTGTCATAATGACGTGAGACCTGAAGGGAAAAGCGTTTCTGATGGCCCATTTCACCAGCAGCATTCGACAATATTTCAAGAAGCTTTGGCAGAAGACGTCTTTTGCCGAGAAGATTGGCATCTTCTTCATCCTGCAATTTGCCATTTTTGCCCCCTTTATTGCGTCCTCTGGCTATGATTTTTACTCGACGTTTCGCGTGGCGACGCTGACAGGCAATTATGGTCAAAATACCTGGAATCCGTATCCTGCTTACTGGCTGCTGACGCCTTTTTCGATGCTGCCGCCGCAAATCGGCTTCTTGCTGTGGAATGTGCTGGCGGCCGTTGGTTTTATTACGGCGATTCGGCATTTAGGCGGCCGTTTCCTCCCCTTTGCTCTTTCGCTGCCTTGCTTCTGGCTGCTGTACGTGGGTCAGTTTGAAGGTGTCGTGGCGCTGGGCCTGGCGCTGGGGATGGTAGCCCCGCCGCTGTGGGCTGGATTGGGATTGGTGCTGCTGGCCTTAAAGCCTCAAATTGGCCTGTTTGCCATTGTCTTCATTCTACTGCGGCGGCGGGACGCGAAGCTGTTAGCTGTTCCAGCAATGATTGCTTTGCTGTCGCTGCTATATTGGGGTTGGTGGCTGCCGGAATGGCTGGATTCGATTATTGGCAACCGGGCGACAGGATACGCAGCCAATATCAGCCTGTGGCCATACTCGCTGGTGCTTCTGCCGCTGCTGCTTTTCAAACGGTCGTCGCTGCGGCTGTGGCTGATTGTGCAAAGTCTTGTCGTGCCGTATTTTGCCGTCTACTCATTGGCAATTTTGTACACCATGTGGCTGCCGCTGTGGGCCAACTTGTTGACGTGGGGATTGTATATTTTGGGCATTTTCTTGCCGGTAAAAATGCCCGGCTTCATCATCCCGCTTGGTTTACTGGCGCACCTAGCCTACATGAACCGGGCGGAACTGCAAGCGTATTGGTCTGCGGGCCTGGGATTGGGAGAGTTGGAAGTGAAAAGTGTTAAGTATTGATGGCAGTCAGGGGGAAGGGGGCGGACAGGTATTGCGGACGAGTTTGAGCCTGGCGGCGCTGACCGGACGGCCGTTTACCCTCACCAATATTCGCGCCAGGCGCAAGAACCCGGGATTACGCCCGCAGCATTTAACGGCCGTGCGCGCTGTGGCCGCCGTGTGTGGCGCAGTCCTGGAAGGCGATATGCTCAATTCGCAAACATTGGTTTTTGAGCCGCAGGTGTTTCCACAGGACGCCACCTATCGCTTTGACGTGGCCGATGCGGCCCAGGGTGGTTCCGCCGGAGCGGTGACGCTCATCTGGCAGGCGCTCATCTGGCCGCTGCTGTTTGCCCCAGGCAAATCTCACGTGACGCTGCACGGTGGCACGCACGTTCCGTTTAGCCCGCCGTTTCACTATCTTTCGCAGGTGGTGCTGCCCGTTTTACAGCAATTTGGTGTTGAATCGATCTTGGAACTCAATGCCTGGGGCTGGTATCCGGTAGGGGGTGGGGAGGTAACGGCCGTTATCCAGCCCACTAATCAGCTCCACGCACCCACCATCACCGTGCCCGACACGAAAACCGTCAATGGTATCGCCGCCGTGACCAACCTGCCGGCACACATCCCGCAGCGCATGGCCAACCGCGCCCACAATTTGCTCACTGACGCCGGATTCGAACCACATATTCAGCCGGTACGGGAGCGCGGGCGGGGTCCGGGGGCCGGCATTGTGCTCTGGCTGCCCAACGGCGGCTTTACCAGTTTAGGGCGCAAAGGCTTACCGGCGGATGTTGTGGCGGAAACGGCCGTCACCCAACTCCTCAAATTTACCCGCAGCGGCACCATGGTGGATGAGCACCTGGCCGACCAGCTCATGATTCCGGCGGCGCTGGCGCAGGGCACCACCCGCTACACCACCCATCGCCTCACCGGCCATGCGCTCACCAATGCCGATTTGCTGCGCCAATGGCTGGGGGTCTCCATCCAGATCGATGGGCAATTGGACCAGCCGGCCGAAATTGTTGTGGCCGGTGTTGGCTTTCAGCGGGATCAGAGCGGATAAAAAGCAGGGGAAAGTGAGGAGTAAAAATTGAAAAGTGAACGGAGAAATCCTTTAATGATGCCATAGAAGGATTCCTCACTGCGTTCGGAATGACGGGTGTGGTTGATTACCCTAGCAAGTAAATGGATCACTCAAACCAGTTTTCAATCTTCAAGTCAGAAAACTCTACAAAATCGGAAACATTACGTGTGACCAGAATTAAGTCATTTGCTGCGGCGACCGCTGCTATTTGTCCATCAGGGTAGGATGGGGGAAGGCCTGTTTTTGATAATCGAGCACGTTCCTGGGCAAACCAGGCAGCGGCTTGAGCGTCGTAGGGCAAGATCGGAATCTCCGGCCGGATCGTATCAAGTAAATATTGCTCAAGGGCAATCCGTCTCTGCGAATCAGGCATTCTGAACACGCCAAACAACAATTCATGCCAGGTTGTCGCAGCGATGGCGATTTCATCTGCTGCCTCTTGAATGTGCCTGACAACTTTGGCATCAGGCGTTTTCCGAACGGGTTCAGAGAGGATATTGGTGTCAAGGAGATACTTTAATGCCATGGATCGCTGTCCGGTGCCGGGGTCTGGTCGCGTACATCCCCCCAAATCTCATCGGGGTCCAGGTCAAGTTCAGAAACGTTCCATTTCTGCCGCCATTCCTGGTACGCAGCCCAAAAGTCTCGCTCCGACTGATTGGCCAGCAAGCGAGCGTATTCCTGCGCCGAGAGAATAACCGCCACCAGCTGGCCACGCCGGGTTACCTGTACAGCCTGGTTATTTTCTTCTGCATTCCGAACCAGAGCAGCGAACTGGTTGCGGGCTTCGGCAATTGAATACGATGTTGCCATCCGGCACCTCCTTTATGGCCATCTTTATGGCTATTTTACATATATGCTTTTGGCTGTCAATGGGAAACGGCCTAAAAAGCGATGGTTGCCGGCCCAGATAGC
>CALBTC010000178.1 GCA_937967805.1 uncultured Anaerolineaceae bacterium | reverse complement strand
GCGGCAGGTTGAACCATTCCCGCGCCCAATAATCCCAAACGCCCACTCCCAGCAGCCAGGCGGGGATGGCGAACAGGAAGCCAAGCGTCAGGGAAGGCTCCCTGGCCCAGGCAGATAATCCCAGCAGCAGCCGGATCACCGCCAATAACCCGGCCCCAATCACAAAGCCGATCACGCCCCAGATAAGTCCTTTGATAATCGCTTTCATTGAGTCTATCCTCTCATTTCGGTGAACAGTAATCAGTAATCGGAAATCAGTAAACAGTGAGCAGCCGGCAAACTTTGCCAATTACTGTTCACTGAAAACTGGTTACTGATCACCATTCATGTTGTCCGATTCCATATCCATGTCAGAATCGGAATTCATATTCATCTCATCGGAGTCTGCGTTCATGTTCATCTCATCGGCGTTTGTGTTCATGTCCATCCCGTCGGAGTCCATGTCCATGTCATCGGAATCCGTGTCCATATCCATGTCCTCAGAGTCCATGTCCATGTCCATACCGGGCATCTCCATTTCCATGCTGCTGCCGGTATTGGCCTGGGCTTGTTCCAGCCAGTGGGCAAATTCGGCCGACTCCAAAATGCGGAGGCCCATCTGCATCCGCGGGTGACCTGTCCCACAAAGTTCAGCGCACTGCACACGCAGATTGAAATCGTCTTCAAAATTTCCGGTTTGAGTGGGGGTAACGTAAAGGGTGGTGGTTTGGCCGGGCACGGCGTCTACTTTGGTGCGGAAGGCCGGTATCCAGAAGGAATGAATGACGTCTTTGGAGGTAATTTCAAACTTGACGCGGGTGTTGACGGGCAAGGCGAGCTGCACCGCCTGATCATAGCTGAGGTCGTATTCCGGGTAGGTGACATTCCAATGCCATTGCACTGCCTCGATTTGCACAACCAGATCGGCCTGGTTGTTGGCGTTGAGCTCATTGATTCCTTTCAGGCCGGGATTGAAAACGACGAAGACGGCCAGCCCGGTGCTGACCAGGAGCCAGCCCCAGGCCAGAGGGCGGTTGCCGCGTAGAGGAATGCCGTCTTCAAGGCTGCCGTCCCTGGCGCGGAATTTGACCAGATTGTAACCGAGCCAGGCCAGCACCAGGGCAGCCACGGGGGTTCCCAAGATCATCAACAGGCGAAAGGCGCTGTCAACAATGGTCGCTTCCCTGGCGGCAACTAATGGGAAAGGATTCAGGCTAAGAACGATGGCTTCGCCAACGGCCGTTAACACCACCCATATCACCGCCACACTAATCACATCTCGCTTCATACCTGCCTCCTTTTACTAACTGCTCTGCAAAACCTGGTATAAATCTTGCGCCGTATCCAACGTTACAGAATGCCGTCTGTACACGGATGCTTGCTTGTTATCCAAGGTTAGGGTAATAACTTGAACGTGAGCTAGTTCTAACAAGCGCCAGGGGATGGGTTGTAAAGCGTCTTCCTGGCTGATGACGATAACATCCGGCAAAAATTCCATTGCCTTCGTCTCCGCCTCAATCAGCGAAGGGACAACCCCTGACAGGTCAAAATCAGACGATTCAGCCAACAGGCGGGATAGTCCTTCTCGAAAAAGGGGATGGGGCGACACAATCATGATACGACGTTTTGCCATAGTCTACCCTGCAACCAACATCACAGCCCGGCAGGTTCAATAGAATGCCGGAGTGGGGTGAGTATAGGGTAGCAATGCCAAGCTGGGTGTCCCGTTTTAGGAGGATTTGGGAAATGAACTTTTATTCACCATGGGGGTGACAAATTTTGTACTCCCTTAGTAGCAGGCTATGGGGAAAGTCGTGGTAGCCACGGTTTCTTACCACGTTTCCCAAAGGCGAGGTAGGGATACCTCGGCTACTGGCGTGGAATGAGCCCCAGCGCGGTGGCGCGGGCGACGGCTTCGGCCCGGTTCGTGGCTTCCAGTTTTTCCAGAATGCGGCGAATATGGGTTTTGACGGTGTTTTCGGAGATAACGAGCCGGGAGGAGATTTCGGCTGTGGTTGCCCCCCCGGCCAGTTCAGTAATCACTTCCGTCTCGCGCGGGCTGAGGCTGGCTGCCTGCTGTTGGCCCTGGCTGGCAGCGGCCCGGATGACGCGGGCTGTCACCTCTGGTGATAGAGCGCCTCGCCCGGATGCTACCTGGCGGATGGCCTGGCATAACTGGTCGGGTTCGGCCGTTTTGAGCAGATAGCCATCGGCGCCGGCAGCCAGTGCCCCCAATAAATCGTCGTCTTTGTCGGAAATGGTGAGCATGAGTACGCCTATCCCTGCCTGCCGTTTGAGGATGCGTACAGCTTCAATGCCACCGCCGCCGGGCATATGTACGTCCAGTAAAACGACCTGAGGCCGGTGACGCCGACAACAGCGGAGAGCCTCCTCCCCGCTAGCGGCTTCGGCCAGAACAACAAAGTCCGGCTGTTCGTTCAGCAGGCGCACTAACCCTTGCCGAAAAAGAGGGTGGTCGTCAGCCAGCACCAGTCCAATGGGTTCAGGCATTTCGCTCTCCCGCCACCACTTTGGGCAGCGGCAACCTGGCGGTAATTTTTGTTCCGGCGTTGAGGTGGCTGGTAATCTGGAAGTCCGCCTGGAGCAGTTCGGCCCGTTCGCGCATGATGCGCAGGCCATGCCGGGCTATGGGAGGAACGTCATCGGGATCGAAGCCGTGGCCGTTATCCCTAATGTGCAAGATGAGCCATTGCTCCTCCTGCTGCCACTCCAGCCAAACGCGGGTGGCGTCGGCATGTTTGCGCACGTTGCTCAAGCTCTCCTGAACGATGCGCTGCAGCTGGGCGTGTACTTCCAGGGGCAGGCCGACGTCAGGTGGGGACACGGCCGTTACCGGAATACCGCTCAACATCTCAAACTCGGCAATGATTTCAGCCAACCATGCCCGCAAATCGGTAACTTCAGCTTTCAGGCGTAGGCCGTCAATCGCTTCACGGGCATCGGTGGCGGCGGCGCTGAGCAGGGTTTGTACCTCGTTTAAGTCGGTTAGAGCCCGCTCCGTTTGGCCCTCACGCAAAAGGTTGGCGGCCAGGCTGGCCCGCAGCTTAAGATAGCCCAGTGTCTGTGCCAGGCCGTCATGAATTTCACGGGCCAGCCGGGCGCGTTCGGCCAGCGCAGCCTGCTGTTCCCCTCGTAAATAAAGTCGCTGGTTTTCCACCAGCAGGGCCGCCTGTCCAGCAACGATGGCGATGAGTTGAGCGTGGCGGCGGATAAATGCTTCCGGGCGCGCTGCCCACAGAGCCAGCGCGCCCAGAGTTTGTCCGTCGGTATGTAAAGGGGCAATGAGCAGGGAACGGATGGCCGTCGCTCCCGCCTGCTCCAGATCGTGGATGATGAGTGGCGCGTCGGCCTGTTCCATCCCGTCGGCCATCCCTTTGACGAGCGGCAGGGCATCAGCTAACGGCCGTCCTGCCTCTAACTGGGGCTGCAAAACGGCCGTGGCTGTATCACGGATAAACAAAACGATACCATCCGCTTCCAGTGCCTCCATCGTACCGCCCAGCACATCCTGTAAATCCTGCCGCAGATTGCTGAGACGACTGGCCTGCTGTAAACGAGACAGCATGGCCAGTTCGCGATCCCGTAATTGCTGGCTCTCCAGCGCCAGGGTCATTTCTTGGGCCAGGGCGTCGAGCAGGGAAGCTTCCTGTTCCGTGGGGTGCTGACTATCGGCCAGGAAAATGTTGAGGACGCCGTACTCTCGATTGTTGCGAGCCAATGGCAGGCAATGGACTTTGGCAATGGGCAGGTTCTCAGGGGCATGTGCCAACAAAGGGCAAGAATCATCGCTGGGAACGGCCGTATGCGTGTGACAACAGGCACATTGTTCCCGCACCCGCGCGTCGGCCAGATGAGCAGCCCAGGCATCCAGGGCAGTCGACTCCACCTGGCCACGGTGGATGGCCGGTAGGGGTTGATGCCGCTCGTCAAAACGAATGAAGGAACAGCTTACAACTGGCACAACTTGCTGCGGTAGTTCCAGGATGAGTTCGGCCAGGGTTTCTTCGTCACCGGCTTCGGCCAAGCGGCGGTTGACCTGGATGAGAAAGGCGAGTCGCTGGTTTAGCTCACCCAGTGTGTCGTGCGCCTGTTGCAGGGCTCGTTCGGCCGTTTCCGTTTCCCGGACGCTGCGGCGCAAGGATGAAAGGGCAACCCAGGCCATTGTCGGGCCTACCAGGCCGTAAAAAAGGAGTTGGGTGGCAAAATGATACCAACGCGGCAGCTGAACCAGCCAGGTATGTTCGGCGATTTGGTGTGTTAATACCAGGAGAAAGGCCAGCAGCGGCACCTGCCAGCGCAGGCGGGTAATGCGCCGGTAAAGCCTGGTTGAGGTGGTCTCTTTCATATCTGGTTATTGTACGGGTTGGGGCAACGACCGTAAAGCGTCATTCTGATTTGGCCGTTGAGAAAACAATGTTGCGGCAAAAAACGGCAGTTAAACAAGCGATTTCGGCTGGCAGCCCGTACCAGGAGCGAACACGATGACTTGAGTCAAACATACAAATCTTCCCGTGTTAATGGTAGGTAACTCTGGCCGGCATCTGGTTTTACCAGCAGCGATTGATTGACGTTGATACGGCCGCATTCAAAGCCATAAGCCGAGGCTGCCATATACAGCCGCCAGGTACGGTACACCTCTTCCCCAGCTAACTCAATTGCTTTCTCTTGTCGCGCCTCCAGCCGCCGAACCCACTGGCGCAGGGTTAGCGCATAATGCTCCCGTAAATTTTCCATATCACGCAATTCAAAACCGGCCTGTTCAGCAATGATATTTATCTCGCTCACCGGTATCAACTCGCCATCTGGAAAAACGAAGCGCCAGACAAATGACCCCGTACCCAGGATGAGCCTGTCTATAAACTTCTGCCACCCGGAAACCCGTGCTGGACGCATCTCCGGGGTGCAGCACAATTCAACCTCTGTATTCATCCGGTGCAGCCAGGGCGCTCGGCGGGAAATGCCATGATTGAGGAATAATCCGCCTGGTTTGAGGTGCCGGTAAGCTTGGGCAAAGTATTCAGCTAACTGTCTGCGTCCCACCTGTTCCGCCATGCCAACGCTCACAAGTTTGTCAAAAGCTTCTGTACCCACATCCCGGTAGTCTCGCAATTTCACACTGGCCTGATTGCTCAATCCAAGACGGGCGATCTGCATATTAGCAAAATTGG
>CALBTC010000177.1 GCA_937967805.1 uncultured Anaerolineaceae bacterium | reverse complement strand
ATATGTTCTGGCGCGACCGGCCCGATTTGATGGATGAATGATATGTGAAGATGGAGGCTATTGTTGGCCAAGAAAAGCAAAAATTGGCCGACAAGGGCATCAAGGACACCACCAAACTGGTCATCGTATCTGACCACGGTTTTGCGGGATTTGACCACAAGGCGCACCTGAATCGCTGGCTGCAAGAACGTGGCTATCTGACGGCAAAAACGGCCGCATCCCACGGCAAGTTCAGCGATGTCGATTGGAGCCAGACCCAGGCGTACGGCGTGGGGTTGAACAGCCTTTACCTGAACCTGAGCGGACGCGAAGGCAAAGGCATTGTGCCGGCTGGCGAGCAGGAAAATCTGCTCAACAGGTTGTGTGACGAGCTGCTGCAATGGGAAGCACCCAATGGCCAATGTGTCGTCAACAAAGTATGGCGCAACCAGGACGTATTCGATGGACCGCTGGCTTCTTATGGGCCGGACATCATGGTGGGCTTTGCCCCCGGCTTCCGCGCCTCGTCGCAAACCGGGCTGGGTGGCTGGGAAGAAGCGTCCGTTGAGCCAAATAATGATCATTGGGGAGCCGACCACTGCATTGATCCCAATGCGGTGCCGGGCGTGCTGTTTTGCAGCCACGGCCTGGGCAACTTCCCCAACCCGTCTTACCGCGATATTCCTATGTTAACCATTGGTTCCAAGCCGGACACAACTGGTTCGGCCCCGCCGCCGACCTCCAGCGGCACGGAATCTGACGAAGTGATTGAAGAAAGGTTAAAGAGCCTTGGCTACCTCTAATCCAACAACGACGACGGAAACGGCCGCACCCCCGGCCGAATCCATAACCACAACAACTGCCAAACAGGGCATCAACCGGGCCACCCTGTGGATTGTGTTTGCTGCCGCTGTTTTCCCTACGCACCTTTGGGCGCTGGTGGATTTCTTGCGCGAATATCCGGCCTGGATTAAGCGCATGAACACGGCCGAACTGCTGGGATCGTTTTCTTACGTGATGGGCGTCTTTGCCCTGCCGGACGCGATTCTGCTCTTTCTGGGCGTGCTCGTGCTGGCGCTGATTTTGCCTTACCGGTTCTTTCGCCAGAAGTTTGCCGCTTTGGGCAGTGCCCTGGCGTTGATTACGGCCGTCTGGTTTATCATCTTCCATTCCTTCCCGCTGTGGCTGGAGCAGCGCCAGCTGGTGCCGCTGGGCTTGTGGGCCGTGAGCTACGTGTTGGTTGTGGGCGTTGTCTACGTCCAAATTTTGCGCAGTCCCAAGGCGGAAGCACTGGTAGATAACTTCATGCAGCGAGCCGTGACGCTGTCGGCGCTGTATTTGTTTATTGATTTTCTAAGCTTGATTTACGTGTTTATTCGCAACTTTTGACCAATCGATACAGTCTCTTTGGCTGTGGCCGGTTTCTAACCGAGCTACCTGGCGGCACGGTCAGGAGACCGGCCGCAGCCGTGAAGAGTTAGCTTCTAATTGAGGGTTTATTCGTGACTAAGATTAATCGCCGCACTTTTTTAAAGCTGCTGCCCACGGTTCCATTTTATAAAGTCGCCTGGCCTGCACTGCAAACGGCCGTACAAGGCCAACACCTGGCGCAAAGCAGCGACCAGCCCAACATTTTGTTCCTGGTTTTCGATACGCTGTCGGCGCAGCATATGTCTCTTCACGGCTACAACCGGGAAACCACGCCGAACATGGCCCGCTTTGCCGAAAAATCGACCGTGTTTCACAAGCACGTGGCCGGGGGTAACTTTACCTCGCCGGGCACCGGCACCCTGATGACCGGCACCTACCCCTGGACCCATCGCGCCATTCAGCTTCATGGGCTGGTGCACGATGAATTTGTGCCGAAAAATATGTTCTCGCTGATGCCCGACAATTACCACACGGTAGCTTACACGCACAACCTGCTGGTAATGTCGCTGCTGCACCAGTTCCGCGGCGAACTGGACCTGTTTAAACACACCCGCGACCTTTGCCTGTCTGACGGGCAGTTTGCCGACCGGCTCTTTTTTGAAGATTACACCACGGCATTCTGGGCTGAAACCACGGCGCTGCAAGGCGGGGCTACGCCGCCCAGCGGCCTGTTTCTTTCCTTGCTGGATCGCTTTGTCCGCTTTGCCGACACGCGCGGCTTCAAAAATGAGTTGGCGCAGCAATACCCTCGCGGTGTGCCGAACCTGCACACGCTCTTTTTCCTGCTGGAAGACGCCATTGACTGGATTGAGGAGCAGGCGGTGACGATGCCGCAGCCGTTTATGGGTTACTTCCATTTGCTGCCGCCGCACGAACCGTACACGCCGCACGCCGACTTTATTGATATTTTCACCGATGGCTGGCAGCCGACCGAAAAACCGAAGCTGTTTGGCGCGCAGCAGATGCCTCAAGCGGCGCTCAATCGAGAACGCCGGCTGTATGATGAATTTTTGGCATTTACCGATAAGGAATTCGGCCGTTTGCTGGACAATTTGGAGCAGCAAGGCGTGCTGGACAATACCTACATCATTCTTACCAGCGACCACGGCGAGCTGTTCGAGCGCGGCATTCGCGGCCATGTGACCCTGACGCTGTACGAGGGGTTGAACCACATACCGCTGATCATTCACAAGCCGGGGCAGCAAAGCCGCGAAGACGTTTTCCAGCGCACCACTGCCGCCGACATTTTGCCGACGCTGATGCAAATCACCGGTCAGCCGGTGCCCGATTGGTGTGAAGGGGCCGTTTTGCCCACCTTTGGCGGGGCCGAAGCGCCTGAAGACCGGCTGGTGTACGCCGTTGAGGCCAAGAGCAATCCCAAGTACGCGGCGCTGACGGAAGCGACGGTGGCGATGTACCAGGAGGATTTGAAGCTGATCCGTTACTTTGGTTATACAGACGAAGACCGTTATGAGCTGTATAACTTGAATGACGATCCGGAAGAGTTAAACAATATCTACGAGAGCGAACCGGGGCTGGCCAGCGACCTGACAACGGCGCTAAAAGATAAAATTTTTGCCGAAAACGCCCCCTATCGCCGCGAGTAACAAACTTAGGTGACAGTCACTTTCAAAGTGACTGTCACCTGGACTACGAGGAACGTATTAGATGATCGCACACGTACAAAACTTATACCATTTTCGTGAGCTTATTGGCATGTGGGCCTTCCGTGAGATTCGGGTGCGCTACAAGCAGTCGCTGCTGGGCGCGGCCTGGGCGGTGCTGCAGCCGCTGGCGCTGATGTTGATGTTTACGTTTGTTTTTTCGCAGATTGCCCGGATTCCTACCGACCAGCCATATCCAATCTTTTCCTACACGGCATTGCTCCCGTGGACGCTGTTTGCTACCTCCATCAGCTTTGGCGTCAACTCGCTCATCAACAATATGAATCTGGTGACCAAAACGTATTTCCCGCGTGAGGTGCTGCCGCTGGGTGTTATCGGCGCGGCGCTGTTCGATTTTCTTATTGCCTCCAGCATCTTTGTTTTGCTGATGATTTATTATGAAGTGCCGATCACCGTTCACTTTTTGTGGATTCCGGTCTTTTTAATTATTCAAATCTTCCTGATGTTAGGAATTATTCTAATCGGTTCTGCTCTCACAGTTTTTTATCGTGACGTGCGCTTTGTGGTTCCTTTGGGGCTGCAACTGTGGATGTATGCGACTCCCATTATCTATCCCATTGCTCTCGTAGAAGAAAATCTGCCGCAGTACCGCACTCTGTATGCGCTGAACCCGATGGTGGGCATTGTGGAATCTTACCGGGACGTGATTTTGGAAGGTGTGCCGCCGAACTACACTGATTTAGGGATTGCAGCGGCCGTTTCCGTCATACTATTTATTGTGGCGTACATTATGTTTAAGCGCCTGGAAGTTTTGTTTAACGACCTCATTTAAAATTTGAACAGTTCTTAGGGAACCTGACGCGCTTTGTGCACCGCCATCAAAGAAAGACACTGCAACCTCCCGCAGGTTCCCGAAAAGCTGATAGTCATTGATTAAACCTGCGGGAGGTTTACTCAGGAGGCATGGATGAAACCTGCTGTACGATTTGAAAACGTATCGAAACGATATGAATTAGGCACTGGGCAAACCAGTATCAAACGCATGATCAAAAAGCCAATCGCTCGCCTGACGGGCCGCAAGAATGGCCTGCCGGAAAGCCAGATTTTGTGGGCTTTGCGTGATGTGAGCTTCAACATCGAACCCGGTTCCGCTTTGGGGCTGGTGGGGCCAAACGGCTCTGGGAAGACCACTTCGCTGAAGCTGCTGTCCAAGATTACTTTTCCCACGTCGGGCAAGGTGCATATTAACGGCCGTATCTCCGCCCTCATTGAACTAGGGGCCGGTTTTCATCCCGATTTGACCGGGCGGGAAAACGTTTACCTCAACGGCACCATCCTGGGTATGAAAAAGGAAGAGATCGACAAGCGATTTGACCAAATTGTCGATTTCTCGGGCATCGAGCGTTTTATCGACACGCCCGTCAAGCGGTACTCCTCCGGCATGTACGTGCGGCTGGGTTTCTCTGTGGCGGCTCACGTCGAGCCAGACGTGCTGCTGGTGGATGAGGTACTGGCCGTGGGCGATGCCCAATTCCGCCAGAAATGTGCCCGTCGCATTGAAGAGCTGCAACAAATTGGCACGACGATTGTCTTTGTGGCCCATAACCTTTACCTGGTGCGCAGCGTGTGCGACAAGGCGGTCTTCCTGCTAAAAGGGCAGGTGCAGCAGCAGGGTGACGTGGACGAGGTGCTGAACAATTACGAAAATTGGCTCATCGAGCAGCAAATTGAGCAAGGGGGCGCGCCGGCCGCGGCGATGCGGGGTAAAAATCAGGGTCACTCACAAGACGTTGCTATTCAGGAAATTGAGATGCGGAATCTGAAAAGCGGATCAAACGAAGATTTCAAATATGACGATCCGGCCGAGATTCGGGTTCATTACAAAACCAATAAGCCGATTAGCAAGCCTAACCTGGTTGTGCGCATTACCCGCGCCGACGGGGCCACTGCCGCCATGATCCGCACGGCCGATTACGGCATTCGTCTGGACGATTTGGACGGCGAAGGCGTCATTTCGCTCAAAATGGACCAGCTTCAGCTGGCCACGGGCGGCTACGTGCTCAACGTCTCCCTGCTAGGACCGATTGACGGCGTGGCCCTGGCCTGGGGCAACTCACGCTGGATTCAAGTC
>CALBTC010000176.1 GCA_937967805.1 uncultured Anaerolineaceae bacterium | reverse complement strand
CTCAACCTCAGCTCGTGGCCCTTTCAACCGCCCTTTTCGCTGCGCAATAAGCCGGTCTTAGCCGATCCCACCCACGATGAACGCAGCCATCCCACCCAGGCGCTGGCTGATCTCCTCTGGTTCCCCACAGGTGGGGGGAAAACCGAAGCATATTTAGGCGTGGCCGCTTTTGCCATGGGCATCCGCCGCCTGCAAAAAACGATGGGTGACTACTCGGGCATGGCCGGGGTGACCGTGCTCATGCGCTATACGCTGCGCCTGCTGACCTTACAGCAGTTCCAGCGGGCCACTACCCTGATAGCCGCCTGCGAAATGATTCGCCGCAATGATCCGGCCAACTGGGGCACGGAGCCGTTCCGCATAGGATTGTGGGTTGGGCAAAGCAGCACGCCCAACTGGACCAAAGACGCCGCTGAAGCAGTGAAGCGGGACCATGGCACCGGCCAGTGGAAACAAGGGCTGGGCAAAGGGACCCCGTTCCAGCTCACCAACTGCCCCTGGTGCGGTTCGCCGATTGATCCCGGCAAAAACATTCGGGTCGAGGCGTACAACCAGGGTAGGGGGCGCACTTTCCAATATTGCAGCGATCCGCTGGGCCGCTGCCCGTTCAGCTACAAACAGGCCCCGGATGAAGGGCTGCCTATCGTCGTGGTGGATGAAGAGATTTACCGACTCCTGCCCACGCTGCTGATTGCTACAGTCGATAAATTTGCCCAGATGCCCTGGAAGGGGGCCACACAAATGCTCTTTGGCCGGGTCACGGCGCATTGTCCGCGGCATGGCTATCGTTCATCGGAGCTGGAGGATGCGGACCGGCACCCCAAGAAAGGCCGTTTTCCAGCCGTGCAATCGCAGGCCGTCGCCCCCTTGCGCCCGCCCGATTTGATTGTCCAGGATGAGCTGCACCTCATCAGCGGTCCTTTGGGGACGTTGGTGGGGCTGTATGAAACGGCCGTCGATCATCTATGCAGCTGGCAGCTAAACGGGCAAACCGTGCGCCCCAAAGTGATTGCCTCCACCGCCACGATTCGCCGCGCCCAGACCCAGGTTCACAGCCTCTTCCTGCGTCAGGTCAAGATTTTTCCACCCGCCGGACTAGACGCGGATGACAATTTCTTTGCCCGTAAAAAAGATTCCAGCAACGACTCGCCCGGCCGACTTTACCTGGGGCTGTGTGCGCCGGGCACACGCCTCAAGGCGCTGCTCATCCGCACGTATGTGGCTTACCTGGCCGGTGCTCAGGCGCTGTATGAGAAGTATGGCCAGGCGATAGACCCGTGGATGACGCTTATCGGCTATTTCAACTCCATGCGCGAGTTGGGCGGTATGCGGCGGGTGGTGGATGACGCGGTACGCACACGTCTCTACCGTATGGATAAACGTGGCCTGGCCAAACGGGCCGTTTGGGGCGTAGAAGAGCTGACCTCCCGTAAGAGTGCGGCCGAAATTCCTGAAATTTTGGACCGGCTGGAGGTACCGTTTGATCCCAACAGTGATCCAAAGAAAGGTAAACGGCCGTTTGATGTCGTCCTGGCCACCAATATGATTTCCGTTGGCGTGGACGTCAGCCGGCTGGGCCTGATGGTGGTGGCCAGCCAGCCAAAAGCAACGGCCGAATATATTCAAGCAACCAGCCGGGTAGGGCGGCGTTTCCCAGGTCTGGTCTGTACAGTTTACAACTGGGCCCGTCCGCGTGATTTAAGCCATTATGAACGGTTCGCCCATTACCACGCCACCTTTTACCAGCAGGTTGAAGCGCTGTCGGTCACGCCGTTCTCACCGCGTGCGCTGGACCGTGGTTTGACCGGTGTCATGGCCTCATACGTGCGCCTGTTAGGGGAAGATTTCAACCCCAATGAAAATGCGGGACAAATCGAGCGCAACCATGAATTTATCCAGGAAGCGATGGCGCAAATCAGCCGCCGCTCGGCGCTGGTCACGGGCAGCAATCGGGTGGAAGATTTGGTAGAGCAGATGCTGAAGCAGCGGCTGGATGCCTGGTTGAATCAGGCGGAGGCGGTTATGGGCGGCGCGATTTTAGGTTATGCCGGCAAGAGAGACGGCCGTACCCGTGCGTTGCTTAAACAGCCGACCGAAGAAGATTACAGCCTGTTCACCTGCCTCAACTCGCTGCGGGATGTGGAACCCAGCGTGACCCTGATTTTACAGGAACAAGGAATGGATGATTAACCGATGAGCCAACACACTGCCAGAGTGGGCGAGGTGCGCCCCAGCCAATTACTGTTCACCTACGGGGTTGGGGCCATTGTGGACCTGCCCCGTCTCTCCGTTATCGTCACCGGCCTGGAAGATTGGCCCACCAGCCCGGAATATGCCCAGCCCATTATTGAGGACCGGCTGTTAACGGCCGTACGGTTCCAGCTGCCGACGGCAAAGAAGCTGTTGGCGCCACCAATTACACCCGACAGCGGGATGCCGGTCGATCCCTTTGACAGCATCGCCAGAATCGGGGTGCCGGTGGCCACCTTTCCCCGGTGGATGGTCTGTCCCCTGTGCCGGTTGCTGGCACCGTTAAAATCCGGCTTGTTCAAACTTAAAGAAAACCCATATCGGCCGGATCGTACCGGTTACCAGCATGAAAACTGCAATAAAGGCAAAAGCCCGGACGTGGTGCCGGCGCGCTTCCTGGTGGCCTGTGAAAATGGTCACCTGGATGATTTTCCCTGGGTCCACTTTGTTCATGAAGGAGAGCCATGCCATAGTCCGCTCCTGCGCCTGGATGAATATGGCCCCTCTGGCGAAGCCCGCGATTTGCGCGTGCGCTGTGATACCTGCCAGAAGCAGCGCAGTATGGCGGAAGCCTTTGGTAAGCAAAACCGGGAAAAGATGCCGCTATGTCGCGGCCGGCGGCCTCATCTACGTGATTATGATCCAGAACCATGCGAACACAAGATGCGCACCCTGACGTTAGGGGCTTCAAACACCTGGTTCCCGGTGGTTTACAGCACCGTGGCCATTCCGGTTGAAAGCGCTAAGCTGCCCCAGCTGGTTGAGGAAAACTGGGCCACGCTCAAAGATGCCACGGCTTTGGTCATTGTCGGCTTTTTGCGCAGCCAGGGTAAGTTGGGTGAGCTGGCCGAATATAGTGACGATGAGATTTGGGCGGCGATTGAAAACCGGCGCAAGGTTGATGCCGGGGAGATAGCAGCCCCAGACGAACGCCCCGATCTTAAGCTACCTGAGTGGCAGATTTTCACTCATTACAACCCCCAGCTCAACAGCGATGATTTCCGCCTGCGTCCTGTAGGGCCGCCGCCTAAATACAAGCCGTTTATTGACCAGGTGATGCTGGTTGAGCGGCTGCGAGAGGTGCGGGCCATGGTGGGTTTTACCCGCCTGGATGCCGCCGGGGAGCTGACCGACCCCGATTTGAGCGTCTTCATCGAGCCGGCTCCCCTGGTACGCCAGACGGCCGAATGGGTACCGGCCTCGGAAGTACGGGGAGAAGGGCTGTTTATCCAGTTTAATGAACAGCGAATCGCCAGCTGGGTAAGGCAAACGGCCGTTGATGCGCGGGCGACCGAATTTGTCGAAGCCCACAAAAAATGGCGATCCGTTCGTTATATCGAGCCGCCGGAAGAAGGCTTTCCCGGCATGCGCTATGTGCTGATTCACAGCTTTGCCCATGCCCTGATGCGTCAGCTGGCCCTGGAAAGCGGCTATGCTGCCGCCAGCATTCGTGAGCGTATCTATGCCCGTCCTGCTGAAAAAGAGGGTGGCCCAATGGCTGGCCTGCTTATCTATACTTCCGCACCAGATAGCGAAGGCACGCTGGGTGGTCTGGTTAGTCTAGGGCAGCCAGAAATTCTGGAGCGGCATATCACGCAGGCGCTGGAAGCAATGCGGCTCTGTGCCAGTGACCCGCTCTGCGCCGAGCATCCGCCCAGCCGAACGGGCCGCACCCTGCACGCTGCGGCCTGTCACGCCTGTCAATTTGCCCCTGAAACATCCTGCGAACGGGGTAACAAATATCTGGATCGTTCCCTCCTGGTGCCAACCGTTGAGCACAGTGATTTAGCCTTTTTTAAGGACGCTTTGTCATGATGCCCTTTTTGCTGGCCGAGCGAATTTACCAACTTATCGCCGATATGCCGGCTGAGCTGGTGATCCAGTTAGCCGCCGCGCTCCGGGAAGCAGAAAACGGCCGTTGGACGCAGATTGAAGCAAAGATGCGCTGGGCAATAAACCAGCCGGATAATCGACAAAAAGTCACCGACTTTGTGGCTTTTTGGCAAATGACCTACCCTCAGGTTGCGATTGAGAGTGTGACACTGGCCGTTTTAACTGCTGCCCAGGTAGCCCATCATTATCGTGAAGCCCAACAGTTAGAGCTGGTTTGGACCGGGCCGGATAGTCAGGTAATTCCCCTGCGTCGCACCGACCAGGCGCTGTTGCAGCTAATTGATGAGGCAGAGACATCATTGCACATTGTCAGCTTCGCCGTATACAAAGCGGAAAATATTTTAAAAGCCCTTGTTACGGCCGCTGAACGGGGTGTCTCCATTTCGATCTACCTGGAAACGCCAGATGCCAGTGAAGGGAAGATGTCGTTTGATACGGTTAAGGCGCTGGGGCCGGCAATCCGAGCGCGTGCCCGTTTGTATATGTGGCCTCGGGAGAAACGGCCGTTGACGGAAGATGGGAAATTTGGATCGCTTCACGCCAAAATTGCCCTAGCCGATGAAGAAACCTTGTTAATATCCAGCGCTAATCTGACCGATTATGCAATGACGCTTAATATGGAGATGGGCATTCTTGTCCGAGGTGGAGAGGTGCCCAAGCAAGTGGGGAATCATTTGCTGAACTTGGTTGAACAGGGGATTTTTGTAAAAATCTAAACAGAGGGTTTTTTGCTACGATTGTTGATCGCTCTGAAAAGTTGAAAAAAGATGATAAACTTGGTGCTCATCGTCATTAGAAAGGCCTTAAATCAGCCCGCTTTTGATGGCCCAGTAGGAAGGGGATACAGTGACTGATGATCTGTCTTTTTTAACGAACTTTGAGTTACTTTCGCTTTAATAACTCATAATTAGGGTTAGAGTTTATTGGGATGGAATATTTGCAGGATACGCTGTAATAATTGGGCCACGGTGTGGCTGACCGGCCGCCCTTTGCCAGGCAGATGGTGGTAAGTGGCACAGGCTACTTCTATGGTGGCAAAGTCGCGTATTTTTGCCAACTAGACCAAAAGGTGGTTTTTTTCGAGGTCAATGAGCTGTCCATAGACCAAATCGTTGAGCCATAGGAGTAGGGGAGTGAAGGAGTGGCAGATAATGGGGCGATGGCGGCGAGGTTTTTCGGTATAATAGTGGCAGTCGATTTCATGGGTTAGTCCGTTTTTTGGTAGATGGTTTGGCGTAGTAACCACCATCATGCCAAAAAACAGCTTATCAGGCCATCTTCTTCTGACTTTTGCAACACGCTCTTTGAGGAGTGGAAACAGTCGCCCCAACAGGGATTGGTTTTTTTTCATGCGGGTGAAAACGGCCGTTTGATCCTTTTAAAGCATGTTGCAAAATAGGTGCTGAGCGAGGGCATGAGTCCGCGGTGCCACTACCTCTCACTCTTTCCCTTGTCTCGTCGTCTGATTTGGGAGCATCTAAGTTTGTCACCTTATGATTTCGCCATTAGAATAAAAGTACAACTACTGACTGTCCATGATTCATGAAAAATCAAGATTTAATTAAAGATACCCACAGACTTGTTCCTATTCTTAGAAAACATTTGGACAGGGCCATGTCCGTGGAGGAACTTCGAACCCTGTGTTTTGATCTAAACATCGATTACGAGAATTTGCCCCACGGTCGAGGGACTAAGAATGCAAAAATCCGCGAACTGATTTTATATTTGCAACAGCGAAATCGATTGGGTGATTTAATACGGATAATTGAGAATGAAAGACCAGAAATAATCGATTTTGTTAGGCAAGATTTTGAAATTGAGAGCCACATATTTAGTAGTGATACACAAAATGAAGAAAGAATTGATATCTATGTGCCTTATTTTCAGCTCCCCTCAGGATATGTTGATCGACCAGACATTATAGAGCCGCTGGTGAAAAAGTTGGCAGGCGAGCAAGAATCCTTGGCGGTCATTCGCGGTCCAGCAGGAATTGGTAAAACCACTCTTGCCTATGCGGTTAGCAATCATCCCGAGATTCATAACAAATTTGGCCATAATATTCTCTTTATCGAGCTTGGGGAAAACCCTCAAAAAGATCCAATTGAGTATTTGCTGGACTTAATTTATCGGATCGATGGAGAACAGCAAACGTTTAGAACAATAGAATCAGCGCAAAGTAGATTGAATGAGCTGTTTTTTTCGACGCCGTTTTTATTAGTCATTGATGATGTTTGGTCGGCGAATCATCTACTCCCATTTCTCGGTTACGGTTCCAATTGTACGCGACTTGTGACAACCCGTTTTTATGAATCAATTCCCAGACGGTTTAGCTATTATTCGGTCTCAGTTTTACCTATGTCTTCCGCTCAATCTGTAGATATTTTGCGCTGGCAGCTAGTTGATTACCAATATAAGGATCTTGAAAATCTTGCTCAAATGTTTAACCATTGGCCACTTTTTTTAAGAATAGCTAATGGGATTCTGGTTGGTAGTGCACGAGAAGGGGAAAAATTTGCCGACACTTACCTTTATATTAAATCCCTGGTTGAAGAAGTGGGATTTCGTGGATTTGAAGATCAAGAAAGCCAAAAATTTGACCACTTTTTTTCTGCGGCCATTATGCGTTTAGGCCAAATAGAAGCAGACTTATTTGAGCGATTAGCCATTTTCCCGCCAGAGACGGATATTCAAATTAGCCTTCTGGAGTGGATTTGGTCCGAAATTTCTTCGCCCCTCATTAGGCAGGTGTGCACCAAACTGGATTCCAGCAGCTTACTTCGTTTGGACGTAAGAAATAAGAGTATTCGCTTACACGCCATTATCAGAAGCTATTTGGTAGAGCGCGTAGGACAAAAAACGATCAAATTACATCGACAATTTACCGACAACCTTTTTCAAAACCAATCATCTGAGTCAATTTTGCCAACTCAAGAACCCTATATGTGGCGCGAGCTTGCCTATCATCTTAAGGCAGCCAATCGGTTACATGATCTCAAAACCCTCCTTTTTAACTACCAGTTTTTGCAAGAAAAAATTCAAAAATTGAGCCTGGATTCCATCCTTAGGGATTGCGCGTTTCTGGAAAATGATCGGGAAATCCAACTCCTGGCATCCGCCCTAAGGCTCAGTGCCCATGTGATTTCACTCTATCCTGAGCAACTAGCTGAACAGCTGCGCTGCCGGTTACAAATGC
>CALBTC010000175.1 GCA_937967805.1 uncultured Anaerolineaceae bacterium | reverse complement strand
CGGATTCAGCAGCGTTTGGGCCAGATTGCCCGGCTCCAGCCCGGAGAAAATGCGAATGGAGAGTTGGGGAAACTGTTCCACCAAAGCCAACATGCTTTGCACCTTGCTGGCCATGCCGCCGGTCACGTCCGTACCGCGTGAACCGCCCAGCGCGGCTTCAATTTCGGCATAGTTGGCCTGAGTGATCAGCGGAATGACCTGTTCTTTCAAATCATAAACGCCGGTTGTCTCCCCGGCCAGCAGCAGCCACGACGGCCGTATCTCCGCCACCAGCGCCATCATCACCTCTTCCGTGGAGACAATCGTGCCGCCGCGCACCGAATCAAACGCCACGTCGCCATACACCACCGGCACCAGGCCCGCCGCCAGCGCCGCCTGCACCGGCTGCACGGCGATGGTTTGAATACGGCCGTCTACACACCCCACCGACGCCGACGGCGACAAGCTCACCGCCGGCACACCGGCCAACAGCAGCTCCGCCACGACCATCCGGTTCAGCCGGGCCGCCGCGTCGCTTACCTCGGCAAAGCCGCGCCAGCCGGCGGCGTCGGTCACGCCGTGGCGCGTGCCGTGTTTGGCGGCGGCCACGTGGCCAAACGAGCCGCTGCCCTGCCCCAGCACCAGGCGCAGCGCCGGATTTTCGCGCCGCGCCTGGGCAATTTCTTCTACCAGCCGCAGCAGCACATCGTGGCGCACCCGCTCTACTTTGGTTTTGTCGGTAATCAGCGAACCGCCAAGTTTGAGAAAAAGTGTCTCCATACGTTTCAAAATGAACCGCAAAGGGCGCAAAGAGTGCGAAGAAATATTTTAAGGAAATCTTTGCGGCCTTGGCGGCTTTTACGGTTCAAGATAATTTTAAGCAACGCGCCTAACGCCAGTATCGAACGATGTGCGCCACGGCCGTTTCCGGATCGTCGGCAAACAGCAGCAGCCCCATATCTTTTTCGCGCACGTAGTCGGGTGAATAAAACGCCTGGATCGTTTGCTGCCACAGCGGTCCCAACAGCACCAGCGGCTGCGTCGGGACTTCACCCACCTGCAAAAAACTCCAGGCCAGCGTCATTTCAGACAATGTGCCGATGCCGCCGGGCAGCACGATCATGCCGTCACTTTTGGTCACCAAATGCAAAAGCCGTTCGCGCAGCGTCTTGTAGCGAATCTCTTCCTTCACCCACTGGTTTGGCCCCAACGGCCGAAACCGCTCAATCTGGTCACACGTCACGCCTATGACGTGCCCGTCTGCTTCACAGGCGCCTTGAGAAACGGCCGTCATCGTCCCCGAATAGCCGCCGGTGGCCACGGCAAATCCGGCTTCCGCTAGCAATCTGCCCACCAACCGGGCTTCTTCAAAAGCCACACTCCCCGGCTGCGGGGCCGAACTACCAAAAACTGAAATGGTACGCCTATCCATGTAATTTCCTAAAAAATGAATGAACAGTGATCAGGTGCTCAAGTGCTCAAGTTTTAACGTGAACACTTGAGAACTTGATTACTTGCAAGCTTGCCCACTTGCTTACTCTTTTGACAAAAACCGCCGGGCAATCGCCTGAAACTCGCGCTGTTTCTCCAGCATTGGCGCGTGGCCACATTCCGGCAGCAGGTGCGTCTGGCTATTGGGCAAATGGGCGGCCAACTGGTCAGCGTCGCTGGGCGGAACAACGGGATCGTTCTCGCCCCATACCAGCCAGACTTCGTGGTGGAGATTGCTGAGCGACGGCCGTAAATCATGAAACGCCGATGCCTTCAACACATCGGCCGACTGCCGCGCCAATTCATAGTCGTTCAAACGCCGGTCCCACACCGAATCATGCATCCGATCCGGATCGTAAAACGGCGTCTTGATTTGCCGCCGCACCCACAGTTTGGACTGCGAAACGGCCGAACCCAAATCGATCAAGCCCAACCCTACCCCAATCCGCCTGACAAACTCAGGATAGTTGGCCGAAGAAAGCACCGCCGGGGCCAGCAGCAGCATCTTCTCTACCTGTTCCGGATAATCGACGGCATACGACACAGCCAGCGTGCCGCCAAACGAATGCCCCAACAAGTCCACCGACGGTAAATGGCGCGCCTGGCAAAACGCAGCCAGCCACTCCACTAGATGGGGAAAGTTGTACGGTGCAGTGGAAGCAGTGTAGCCAAAGCCGGGAATATCGGGCGCAATCAACCAATGGTCATCGGCCAGCTCGTGCATCGTCTCGCGGAAGCTGTCGGCCGAGGTAGACATGCCGTGCAGCAATAGGATAGGACGGCCGTTTGGCGTTCCGGCCTCATAATAACTTGTGTGAATGCCCAGCGCATCCAGCTCAAAGCGGGGAACTTCAGGATAAGGGTAATTTGGCATGGCCTGAATCTTATCAAACTTAGGGAAATTAGAAAAAGGATTTGACCAGACGGCCGTTTTTCTTGAAAATAGCCGAGTGTCCACATTTCAGCTTACCCCGTTCACACCCAGTAAATGGCTGCCCGGCGGCCATATGCAAACCGTCTTTGGCCGCATGATGCGCCGTAAATCCGGCATCGTCTTTCAGCGTCGCCGCATCGAGACGCCCGACGGCGACTTTATTGACCTGGACTTCCCCGAGGTAGCCGGCTGCCTGCTGCCCAAAGCTGCGCCCATCGTCCTGCTGCTGCACGGGCTGGAAGGCAACGCCCGGCGCAGCTACGCTTGCGAAACGTACCATCGCCTGGCCCGGTTAGGCATCCGCAGCGTGGGCATGAACTACCGTTCGTGCAGCGGTGAAATTAACCGGACCGCCCGTTTTTACCATTCCGGCGCTACCGATGATGTGGCCCTGGTGCTGGCCAGGCTGGCCGACTGGTTCCCCGACAGCCGGCGTGGCCTCATTGGCTTTTCGCTGGGGGCTAACCTGACCTTAAAGTTTGTTGGTGAGCAGGGAATGGGAAAGGATGCCTGGGTGGAAACGGCCGTTGCCGTCTCGCCCCCGTTTGACATGGCCAAAAGCTCAGATTTATTGGGTCATGGCATCAATCGGCTGTACGTCCACTACTTTTTGGCCACGCTGCGTCCCAAAATTCGGGCCAAAGCCGCCCTACTGGAACCGTTGGTCGATGTAGAAAAACTGCTGTCTGCCCGCACCTTTCGCGACTTTGACAATGCCGGCACCGCGCCTCTCAACGGCTTCCATGACGCCGACGACTATTACGAACAATGCAGCACCGCCCAATTTCTGCCCCGCATCCGCGTGCCCACGCTGCTGCTGCGCGCCCTTGACGATCCGCTTTATGCCCCGGATGACGTGCCGTACGATACCATCCAGGCCAATCCTTGCCTGACGGCAGGCATCACGACACAGGGCGGGCACATGGGTTTTGTCGAAGGGCAGCCCGGCCAATTCAACTGCTGGGCTGAGCAGGAAGCAACGCGCTTTCTGGCGGCTCATCTCTTAAGCAAGTATCGGTAGGGGCGGGTTTTAACGTAATCAACAAGCTGATCGACGGCTTTACGGCCGTAACGTCTCCTTCATAATTTCGCGCAATGAAACGGCCGCATCCCGGTCAGGCTGTTTTGCCTCATCTGTCATTAGACACTCCTTTAACCGTTATTTTACTGCCAGGAGATTTTCTTTCTGTTATGCTATAATTTACACCTTACATAAAGAACATCAGGGTGAGCTGCTTCGCGCCCAAGAATTTTTCAATAATCCATGACGTTGTTACCACAGATTATCGAGCTGCTAACTGAATCACCCGGCAACATAGTGTACCATCTGGTCACCCTGTTTGCCCTGCAAGCCGTCCTGGGCGTCTCGCTAAGCCAGTGGCGGCGCAACCGGGAAGACAAAACGGCCGTACGCACCGCTTTGGCCGCCGCCTTCCTCATTGCCGGTCGGCTCATCATGATGATTGCCAGCCTGATCATCGTCAACAACGCAGTTTCGTCGCTGGCCGTATTGCCTCCGCTGGAGCAAGCGGTAAATACGGTAACGGCCGTTTTCCTGCTCTGGGCCTTTATTCCTTCACCACAAAATATGCCGCGCCTGGGCCATATTCTCCTCCTGTTTGCCCTCCTCACCATCATCATCATGACCCTCTCTTTTGCCCAGGTTTGGGCGGCCCAGGTCGCCGCCGCGCCGGTGCCCGGCCAGCTGCCTTACAACGGCACCACGCAAGCCACCGTTTGGGGATTGGTTCAGATTGTACTCCTGGCTGCCGGGCTGGTGATGACGGTGGTGAACGGCCGTTTACGCGCCACCCTTCGCCCTATCATTCTGGGCCTGCTGCTGCTGGCCCACCTGGCCCACTTCTGGAACTATCCCGAACTCATTCCCTCCGGCACCGATATCCCCTACTGGATTCGTCTGGGCTACCTGGCCGCCCTGCCCTTGTGGGCGGTGATGGCTTACCGCGAATCGTTGGCCCCGTTGGTGGCCTTGCAGCATTCTGCCCTGCCTACTCACCAACAACTTAATCGCACGCTGGCGCTGGCGGCCACCGTCATCGACCCGGACAGCACGCGCGGACGGCTGCGAGCCGCGGCTGAGATGGCCGCCCGCCTCACCGATGCGGCCTTTGTGGGCATCGGCCTGCTGCCGGAGGAAGCGCCAGACACCATCCGGCTGGTTAGCAACCTGCCCCAGCCACAAACCAATTCACCGCGAACCTGGCAGCTCCATCTGGCCGATTGGGAACCGTTCCAAAGGCTAATCCACACGGGTAAAAGTACGCATTTACCACTGACCGGTTCAGGAGCACGGCAGGTCTATGCACTTTACCAGGCGTTGGGCATTGGGCCACTAGGCGGCTTGATACTGGAACCGTTGCAAAGGGAGGATGCTGTCTTTGGCTTATTGGTAATGGCTTTGCCAGACGGCCGAATTCAATGGCCACCTGCGCAAAGAACCATCCTGCCGGGGCTGGCGCAATTTGTGACCCAGGCCATCAGCAACAGCCAGACGCCGCAGCCGGAGACAGAACTGGTTTTACCCGCTCCCCTGCCGCCCGGACCAGATGCGGCGGTGAGCGGCCGTCTCATTGCCCTGGAAGAAGAGCGAGAGCGGCTGGTACAAAATCTGGAAACGGCCAACAATCGCCTGCTGCAAGCCGAAACCCGCGCCGCCACCGCCAGCAAACGGGCCCAGGATTTAGCCGCCGCCCTGGAAGAGGTGGAAAACCTGAGTCGGGATGAAAAAGTCAGCGCCCTGGAAGAAGAAATCGCCACACTGCGCGAATCGCTCATTGAAGCGGAAGAAGCGATGGCCCTGGCCTCTGCCGGCGAAGGCGGCTTGAGCACAGAATGGGTCATGATGACCATTACGCGCTACTCGGGGCAGTTGGAAGAAGCCCAATCCCGCATCGCCCGGCTGGAAGCGGAGCTGGCCAAGCGGGATCGGGGAACAGCTGATGAGATGCTGATCTCACTTATTCAGGAGCTGCGCACGCCGATGACCTCTATAGGCGGCTTTACGGATTTATTGCTGGGCGAAACGTTGGGTATTTTAGGCGTCAAGCAGCGCGACTTTTTACAGCGGGTGCAGGCCAATACGGAGCGAATGGGCAGTTTGCTCGAGCAAATTTTACAGCTCACGGTGGTTCAAGAGCCTCAGGCCGCACCGGAAGATGAAATGGTCAACGTGCGCGAGGTGTTGGAAACGGCCGTAAACGGCGTCGTTAGCCATTTGCGTGATAAAAACCTCCAGCTCGATCTGGACATCGACCAGGATTTACCAGCGCTGCCCGTCAGTCGCAGCGCGCTGCACCAGATTTTTAGCAATTTGCTCAGCAACGCCTGTCTGGCTTCCGGTAAAAACGGCCGTGTCGTGGCCACCGCCCATGCCCAAAGCATCCTCGATGGCAGCAATGACGCCAATGAGCCGATTCGCTTCCTGCAAATCAACATCAGTGACAGCGGCAGCGGCATTCGGCAAGAAGATTTGCCGCGCGTCTTTACGGCCCATTTTGAAGCCGACCGTCCGCTCATTGCTGGTTTAGGCGATACAGGTGCCGGACTTTCGATGGCCCATGACCTGACAAACGCCAACGGCGGACGCCTGTGGGTTGAAAGTGAACCAGGCAGCGGCAGCACCTTCTCACTGCTGTTCCCCATTGCCGGCGATCAACCCACCCTTGCCGACCTGTCTGGCAACGGCAGCAGCTCATGACCCAGGAAACCATTGCTCCCGGAAGTTGGCGTATCCATTTGCTGGTCACCGGCAGCGTGCTGTTTACCGTGCTGCTGGCGCTGCTGCTGGCCCAGCTAGACAGCTTGCAGCGGCAAATCTTGCCCTCACCGGTAGCGCAGGCCATCGCCAACTTGAGTGCTACTTCCACCAACACACCGCTGCCGGCCATTCCCCTGGCCACCGGCACGCCGACGCCGCCAGCCAGCAGCACACCGGTAAATGGTGATTTGGATACGGCCGTTGCCGTCCTGCCTGCCTGTTATGCCGCCCCGCTGGACTGGATGCTTACCCCTGTATTACCGGGTGAAACTCTATTTGCCCTTTCGCTGCGTTACAACATTTCCGCAGAAAAAATTCGGCTGGCCAACTGCCTGGCGCCGGGCGGCCTGGTAAACGTCACTGCACTTTACCTGCCCAGCATAGCAGCAACGCCGGTGCCCACGGCCGTTTGTGGCCCGCCACGAGATTGGGAACTGTACACTGTGCAGCCTGGGGACAACGTGTTTAGGCTTTCTCTACGCTTCGGCACAACAATTAGCGCCATTTTAAACGCCAACTGCATGACGACAACCGACATTCAGGTGGGGCAGCGGCTCTATCTGCCTCCGCGCGCTGTCATGCCACCAACGCCTACTGCTACGGCCACAGCGACCGCCACCGGCACGGCGACCGCCACTCCCACGGCTACGACCACCGGCACCAACACGCCAACCAGCACCGTGCCGCCGCTGCCCACCGTTTCAGCAACGGCCACCGGCACGGCGACGGGCACGGCGACGGGCACAGCCACCCATACACCCACGGTGACCCCGACGGCCAGCAATACGCCGACCGCCAGCGTCACTGCGACCGTCACCAACACGCCAAGCGCCAGCCCCACTGTGTCGCCGACGGCCACGGGTACGCCGTCCAGCACGCCAACGCCGTCACCAACCAGCTCAACCACGCCGACGGCTTCGACCACGCCATCGCCTACGCTCTCGCCGACACCGAGCAGCACGCCCACCGCTACCGCCACACCAACGGCCACCGCAACGGAAACGGCCGCACCTTAGAACAGATGCCTGGGGTCTCAGTGAAAACGATGAGGGAATGGGGCACATCTGTATCCAATGGCCCTCGACCAAACTTTTTTTACATGCTGTTGTGTTTTATGCTGACTGCCTGTGCATCAGCACAGCTAACGCCCGACCCGACCGTGCTAACCGAAAGCAAACAGACAGCAACTGCTGTCTCCACTACCGGTCCAGCGCACGAAACGGCCGTACCGCCTGCTCATCCCAAACCGGCTGCTACGCCAGAAAACAGCCCAATGGCACCTCATAAATCTGGAAAAACAAACACGCCTCACCAACTGTCTGCCCTTGCTGCTAGTTTCGCCACGACAATAGAAGATGGTCTTTACTACTTGCCCCTTGCTGGGGAGATGAATGTTGATTGGATAATCAGTAATTACGTCGATCACGATTGGGAAGCATACCAAAGTAAAGACTACAACCACGGCAGTCTGACATATGATGGGCACACCGGCACTGATTTCTTGCTGCGCGATTTGGCACAAATGGATAAGGGAGTTGCTGTTTTAGCAGCCCGCAGTGGGATTGTCATTGAACTATATGACTCAGCCAATGACGGAGAGTGGATGAGTACAGAAACAAATTTCATTACCGTTGAACATGCCGATGGCAGTAAAGCACTCTACCAACATTTGCGGCAGCACAGTGCCCAGGTAGCCATTGACGATAAAGTAGAAGTTGGCCAGCCAATTGGGCTCATCGGCAATTCTGGCAACTCAGGCAATCCTCATCTCCATTTTGAAGTGCGCGCGGCAAACGGCCGTCTCATCGATATTTTTCACGAAGGGTTGACCGCCTTCGACTACCCGTATCCAGATAAACCATACGTTTTTCAGGCAGGCGTGACCCAGCTAACCGATCTAGCCATCCAAAATGATATGTTTCGCTACACGCCTAATACGCTGGCCGTGTTGCCTGCTCATGCCTCCCCCACGATTTGGTACAAAGCGGTAAATATCCAGGCCCACGACCGGCTGCACTCTATTTTGGTACATCCCGATGGCACAGAACAGGAGCTGTTTGTGTTGGAAGCAAACCAGAGTCACTCGGTCGTTTCCTGGCACATCTATGTCAACCCATTACCGGCTGGTTGGTATTCCGTTTGGTACTTTTTCAACGACGATAAGGCAAATAGTGAACTACTTAGTTTTCAGATTGTGCCTTAAAGACAGCTTTTTTACGCCTCCCCCACTTTCAGATACACTTTCAGGCGGTAAAATTTTAGAGGTGAAATCGTTTTTTATGACAAAAAGACAATTAGGCATTGTTTTCATTGCGCTGGGCAGCCTGGGGATTGTGGGGCTGTTTGGCATTGATTTGATTGGCGCGGGCCAGTTTAGCGGCATTGGGCCGGCGCAGCGGCTGGGGCTGCTGGCCGCTGGCGCGGTCATTCTGGTGGGACTGACGCTGCTGCCGCTGGGAGACAAACCGGCATGAGCAATCCGGCCATCGAACAAACAGATAGCAAAACGACAGGCTGGGAAACGGCCGTCACCTACTTCCCCAAAATCCTCATCGGGCTGGCGCTGTTGACCTTCGTGGGCTACTTTGTGGTCTATAATCTGTACGCCGTCGCCCTCTTCCGCTTTCCCTTTGACTACGACCAGGGGGAAGGCTTTGAGCTGATGGATACGGTGCTGTTTAGCCAGGGGGAATGGCCTTACCGGGACAACGACAGCTATCCCTTTTACTCCTCCAACTACCCGCCGCTGTTCCACGTGGTAACGGTGCCGCTGGTGTGGGCGTTTGGTCCGCAATATTGGACGGGGCGGCTGGTTTCTTATTTGGGGACGTTGATTACGGCCGTTGCCATCGGCTACGCGGTGCAAAAAGCAGGCAAACGGTGGTGGCTCTCGGCGCTGACCGGGCTGGCCTTTTTGGCCTCCAATTACGTTTATCACGTCGGGCCACTGTTCCGCCAGCACATGTTTATGGTGATGTTTGAGACGGTGGCGGTGGTGTATTTGGCGCGCACCGTGGAGAAGGAGGAGACAGACGGTCGTCTTTACAATAAGCGCCTTTTGCTGGTGATGCTGCTGCTCCTGGCTGCTGGTTACACGAAGCAGTTGGCTTATGCCACGGTTGCGGCCGTTTTCATCTTTCTCTTTTTGCGCCAGCCCAAGCGGGCCATCGCCTGGGCCGTGCCCTTTGCCGCCGTGACCGGGCTGATTTTTCTCTGGATCAACATCGCCACGGATGGCTACTGGTACCTCAACACCGTTACGGCCAACATCAACCCGTTTGTGCCTGGCCAGGCAGAAGGCTTGTTCCGCCAATGGTTCCGGCTGCACATCGTTTTGACCGTGGTGTCCGGTCTGTTTGCTGTTTACCAGCTTTACTTCGAGCGACTTTCCCTGTATTCGATTTGGTTTGTGGTGGCGGTGGTCAACAGCGTCACGGCGGGCAAATGGGGTGCGGGCGAAAGCTACTTCGCCACCGCCATCGCCGCCAGCTGCATCCTCACCGGCCTGGCTTTCAATCGCCTGCTCACCTGGTCCAAAAACAACCCATTTACCATTAACAATTTACAATTAAACATTAACCATTTAGCGGTCGCCATCGCCATTCCTTTGCTCTTCCTTTTTCAGGCGCGGCAAATGTTCCACATGCCCACCCACACCCCCGCCCTGGCGGCCATCGCCGATGCGCTAGGTCATCCCACCGAGGTGATGATTGCCCCACAAACTTCCTGCTCCGCGCCGCGCGAGCCGGAACCGATTCCGTACGTGGATTCGGCCGGCGTGTCGCTGCTGGGCCGGCTGCCGACGGCCGCAGACACGGCCGCAGGCATTGAGATTACGGAGCATATTTTGCTGGGGGAAACGGCCGCTTTCAGTGAAGATGCCGGGTTTAATTTCCGCGCCGGGCGGGATATTGTCACCAATCCCACCCAGCTGCTGAACCTGTACAACAACAACCAGGTCGATCTCACCGAGATGCTGGCGATGCTCAACAACCAGGCATTCGACACTATCGTCCTGCGCGCCCAGTTCTATCCGCCACCCGTCCTCGAAGCCATCGGTCAACAGTATGAAACTACCGACCTGGTGCAGATGAACGGATTTGTCTACTGCATCATGCGGCCAAGGTAAGATGTTGCAAGTTGCCGGTAAGAAGTTGCAAGTCGAAAAGTAAATACCGGCAACTTGCAACTTCTCACTTCTCACTTTTCACTCCTCACTTCCCCCTCGTAAGCTAATTTGATACTTTCTTCCTGTATATTTTCTGCCGGTTAAGCTCTATACTTTTGCCATTAACGATTATCTGTGGAAGTAACAGCATGAGCGATGACGTACTGATCGAATTGGCGTGCCCTAGCTGCACTCACCCCATTGACTTGAGAGAACAAAGCCAGCAGATTGTGTGTCCGGCTTGCAGCAGTCATTTGCTGCTAGAAGGTCATGTCTGTCCCACGTGCAGCCAATATCACAAGGACGTCACCGGTTTTTGTCGCACTTGCGGTACGGCCATGATGCGCACCTGCGAGCGGTGCGGCACGTCAAACTGGTCCGGGGCAGAGTATTGCCAGGATTGTGGCGCGGCGCTGGATATTTTCCAACTGCTGCATCTGCACAACAAGCAATCCACCATAGACCGGCTGGATGGGCAAATGCGTGAGGCCCAAGCCTTTAAAGAAAAAGAGCGGGTCGATTCAGACCGGCGCATGGCCACCTTGCTGGAACAGGAGCGAGAGCGTCTGCGCGGCATTCATGCCCGACGGGAAGCGCAAAAAAAGCAGGACCGGCAGTTGATGTGGACGGCCGTATTCGTTCTCTCTATCTTTGTCATCCTCGTGGCCGCTTTCGCCCTTTTGTAACTGGCCGGATAAAATAGAGGCATGGCTCGCCCGTACACCATCGACCTCCCCAGCTTTGCCGGCCCTCTGGATTTGCTGCTCCACCTCATCGAGCGGCAAGAGCTGGACATCACCGCCATCTCCCTGGTAAAAGTCACCGACCAATACCTTGAGCAAATTGAAGCGCTGAAGCAAAACCGGATTGAAGAGCTGATCGACTTCCTGGTAGTGGCGGCACGCCTGGTGCAAATCAAAAGCCGCGCACTGCTGCCGCAAACGCCGGTCATCATTGAAGGTGAAGAAGAGGAAGATCCGGCTGAGGCGCTACTGCGCCAACTGCGCCAGTACAAGCGATTTAAGCAAGCGGCCGCCTGGCTTCAAGACCGGGAGGAGCAGGGGTTACGGACTTATTTACGCTTAGCACCACCACCAAAGCTGGAAGGCCGGCTGGACATGAGCGGCGTGACGATTGACGCATTGTTGACGGCCGTTCGTGAAGCCCTGGCCCGCGTGGACGATCGCGAAGAAAGCGTAACCATCGTGCAGCCGCGCCGCATCACCATTGAAGGGCAAATTACCCGGCTGCGGCAGCAAGCCAAAATGGGTACGGCCTTTGGCTTCACCGATTTGCTCTCGGCCGAAACCAGCCGGATTGAAATTTCGATCACCCTGCTGGCCGTGCTGGAACTGATTAAGCGGCGCGAGATTTTGGCCAGCCAGACGGAGCTGTTTGGGCCGATTGAGCTGCGAGCCAATCCAGAAAATACGCCTGTTGAGGAAACGGCCGCTGCTTAAACTAGAAATAACCAATCACTCTGGAGATTGGTCCAATTTTCTCTAGACAAGGCTTCACACTAAAAAAAATTGGCCCAATCTTGGCCAACTAGCTGTAAGTTATTATTAGAATAGACTTTCCCCCCGCCAATGAATCAGCCAAAGGCAGGTGAGCGATCCACTCATGTCGATAGCTACATCCACGGCGCTGCCATTGCGCCCCGGAATGAAGGTCTGGTGGAATTCATCGCTGATGGAAAAGAGAAACACAATAATGAAAGCGGTGAGATACGGCCGTGGCCAATCGAACACCGCCCGCAATGCCAAAAGCGCCAGACCGGCATAGCCTAAAAAATGACCGGCCTTTTTAAACGCCATATCCCACAAACCAAAGTCTGGTAAATCCGTCGCCGGCTGGTGCGACGCAAAAAAAATGACCCCCATTGCTAACAGCAACGGCAGCCAACGCCACAACCACGAAGACCGTTTCGCAAAAACCCACCCCATCAACCCAACCTTCCCTTTACCACCACATACGCTCTTTGCCTAACTGGTAAACAGCTCGTATAACAAAAATCGCAATGGCCACCGGAATCAAAAAACGAATCGCCACCAATCCGCCAAAATAGACGATGCCTATCAAAACCAGGATGCTCACGACGGCCGCCAGCCGCAGTTGGTTAGGATTTATTTGCTCTTTGGCCTGGGTGGTAGCCCGAACTCGTTGGGCACGACGGCAGCTGCTCCGGTTGCCAACGCGTATCACATCCCCATCAAGCTGCCATTGGCAGCCGCACGCCTGGCATTGGTAACAGACCCGCGCTGGTTGGCCTGTTTCAATATCGGTACGTTCTAAAATTTGCCCCCCGCAATGATCACAGTCGTAACCGCTGTCATTCCAGGTGGTTTCCGTTTCAATCATGCTTTTCACTCTCACTGCCTATTACCTGATTATGGTGATGTTAATTCATCCAGGCAAATCCGCAAAGTGAGGGTGGGCATGATTCAAGAAACGTTCATTCTTGTTTGACCCGTTCGCAGGTTTCTAACAGCAGATTGTAGCTGCTGTTGTAGCTCACGTAGACAAAGCCACCGCATTGTTCGCAGGAGGTCTGGTATTCCATCACCGAGCCGGCGACTTGCTCCCACGGCTCAAGTTGATGGCCATGAATCGAGGCCCAGGCTTCGGCTTCACACATCTGGCGCTCCAAAGAATCATTGCGCTCTTGCTGAGCAGATTCATCATGCTCAGTAGCGGCTTCTACCAGGGCGCGCACGGCCGTTCCCTGGACCAGGTTTTCCGGCACGCCGTCGGGCAATCCTTCTACTTTATGCAGCAGGTGCTGCAAAACCAGTCCCACTTCTTTGCGGGTAGATTCATCGTAACGCGGCACCAGGGAGCCTTCTTCCAGAAGACCAATCAGGTAGCGCACGGCCGTTTTCAAATGCTTTAGTTCAGTTTCTGCGGAATTCGTCATACATCTGCCTCGTAAATTTAAGTTTGGACAACATCATTTTGGCATTAAAACAGTTTCTCCACCAGAGGAAGTTTGTACCGTTTAGTAGAGATGGCTTTGCTAAAAAATCATAGATTTGCGCAAATTTCGGGTAGCTTTTTTCCCAATTCTCTCTGCGCCTCTGCGTCTCTGCGTTGGGATTTTTAAAGATTCTCAAACTGGGAACGCAGCATATCCCGTTCGGCCGTTTTGCGGGCGATTTTGCGCGCCAATTCCTCGGCCATCTCCGCCAGCAGATCACGTCCTTCGCGCTGGGCCAGCTTTACCGTCAAAGCCAAATCCACCATGGAGCGATTGGGCAAATTGCGCAGCTCATTATCAATAGCCCGCAGGCGGCGGCGGCAGCGCTCAATCTCTTCCTGGAGCGCCTGGGCCATCTCCTGATCGGGTGGCTGGGCCGCTTGTCGGCGGCTTTGGTGGGCGGCCAGTTCTTCGGCCAGGGCCATCAGTTCGACCATACTTTGCGCTTTGTACGCATCGTTGATGGCCGCCATTTTGTTGGTACGGTATTGGCGGTCCGCTTCGTCGATGGCCAGATCAGGGTGAAAGTGGCGGGCCAACTGGCGGTAGATTTTTTTGAGCTGGGCCTGGGTGGCGGGGGGTGGTGTTGGCTTGGGTTTGGATTCGGCCGTTTCCGGATTCTGCTGCCACGTCTTGCGAAACTGTTCCTCCACCGGATCAAAAGCCGTGCCCTGTTCGGCAAATGATTGCTCGTGGCGCATCAGCTTAATGCGCGTCAGGTAGCTGTTGACCTCCGATTCCAGCGTAGCCAGTTGGTCTAAAAGCTGCCCCACATGCGCTTCAAAGCGAAACTCAAACGCTTCCACGTCTTCTAGTTGACTATTGAGTTCGGCTTCCGCTTCGGCCAATTCAGCCCGCAGTTCGTCTAATTCCAGCCGCAGCCGCTTCACTTTTTCTGCCGTGGATTCAGAATTGGATGCCATCTTTCAAGTTTACCGCAAAATGGGCTGGCGTGAATTAAAGAATTCATCACAAATAGCACGAATGGACGAATTGGACGAATAAGAGGCTATAAAAATTCGTGTTATTCGTTCATTCGTCTTATTCGTGATTCAAATCAGTTTTTCATCTCAGGTTCAAGATTCTCCAGTACAATGAGGGCATGAGTCGCAGGCGAATTGTTTTGTTTAGCTTATTAGGCGTGCTGTTAATGGGCGCAGTTGGTCTCTACCTGGTATATCCACGTTTGATTCTGGCGGTGCATAACCGGTACCCCGAATCGGTGCCGGATGCCGTACTGTCACTGGTGGCTACGCCGCTGCCGACGGCTTTGCCCGGGCCGACGAGGCTGGCGGATAGTAATCAGTTAGCGGTAATCGGTAATCAGTTAGCGAAATTGCAGGCGACGGTCACGCCTTCGCCCTTGCCCACGTTGCAGCCAACTTTCACGCCCCAATCTCCAGTCCCTGCCCTGAGCGGAGTCGAAGGGTCTAATCTCCAATCTCCCACTCTGGAACCCACACAAACAGCAAAGCCGCAATCACCCGCGGCTACACCACTGCCAACGGCCGTTCGCCTGGAAAACATCTTGGTCATTCCACAAAAGTTTAATAACTGCGGCCCGGCTAACCTCACTATCACGCTAGGTTATTACGGCATTGAGGTGGATCAGCTGGACGTGGGCGACGCGATCAAACCCAACTACGACGACCGCAACGTCAGCCCGTGGGAGCTGGTGGATTATGTCAATGAAGAGACATCTATGCGGGCGCGATACTTTGTGGGCGGGGATGTAACGCTGCTCAAGCAGTTCATCGCCGCCGGCTACCCGGTGATCATTGAAAAAGGGCTGTATCCCAACGCCTGGGAAGGCTGGATGGGGCATTATCTCACAATGGTGGGGTATGATGAGACCGCCCAGGAGTTCATCAGCCTGGATACTTTTTTGGGGCCGTGGGACAGCAGCGGGCGGCGCGACAGCTACGCAACGATAGATGAGTTTTGGCAGATGTTTAACCACACCTTCATCCTGGTGTATCCGCCGGAAGATGAGGCAGAAGTTTTGGCGCTTTTGCCGCCCGAACTGAATGATCCGGTGACGATGTGGCAGATTACGGCCGTTGCCAACCAACAGCTCACCGCCAGCCAGCCAGATAACCCCTACGTCTGGTTCAACCTGGGCACCAGCCTCACCCGCCTGGCCGACCTCACCGAAAATCCCGCCCTGTATGTCAGCGCCACCGCCGCCTTTGACCAGGCGCGCACCATTGGCCTGCCCTGGCGCATGTTGTGGTACCAGTTTGAACCGTATGAAGCGTATTTGGGCGCCGGCCGGCTTGAAGATGTGTTCACGCTGTCCGACGCGATCCTCTCCAGCGCCGGCGGCCAAACGGTGGAAGAAACTTATCTCTATCGCAGCCAGGCCTACGCAGCCCTCGGCGACGAAACGGCCGCCGCCGCTGCCCTGGCCACCGCCATTAAACTGAATCCCAATCTTGAAAGCTTGAACCAGGAATAAAAATAGGACGCAGATTTGCCTGATTACTCTGATCAGGACGATCAGGCAAATCTGCGTCCTAAAGAAAACGCTTGTTCATTTGGCCTATGCCCCCCAGTTTAGTTGTTGTTGAAGAAGCGGGTGACGCGTTCGATGAACAGCTCGTCGGCCTGGCCGCGGAAGGTGTGAGGCGTGTAGTAGTAAGTGAAGCATTCCACCGGCTTGTTGAGCGCCCGCAGCCGCTCACACAAATCGTTGCTCCAGGCGATGGGCACCGTGCCGTCTGCCTCGCTGTGGTGGATGCTGATGGGCGTGTTGATGCGGTCTAAAAAGTTAATGGGGGAGATAGCATCCAGCGTTTGATTGCCGGCGGCCAGTTCAAACGGCCCATTCTCTCCACCGGACCATATCCGGATTTGCTCAAAGTTTTTGCGCTCATCGCCGCTCATCGACCCGTAGAGAACGGCCGCACGCAAATAAGGGTCATTGTTCACCGTAATCACCCGCAGCGCCACGCCGCCGCCCATGCTGTGCCCCCACAAATGAATGCGATCCTCATCCGCCCGGCGCAGGTAGCCAAACGGGTCCTGGCTCTGCTCGCGAATGATGGCAATCAAATTCAGCACGTCAACAGCATAGCCAATGCGGTACGGATTGGGCCCCTCATCCGACGGGGGATAGTTGCGGAAGTTGGGATGAATGACAAAGTAGCCCGCCTCGGCCAGGGCATCGGCGTAACGCTGTGTGTAGGCCAGCGTGTCGTATTCGGCCGGATCGATGTAGCCATGCAGCACCAGCGCCACGGGAAAATCATTACCCTCATTGGGCACGTTCATAAAGCCGTAAATCATCAAGCCATCGCTGGGATAAGTTATGAGATAGCGGGTAAACAACTCCCCTTCCTCCAACGTATCGATGATGTCTAGCTCGCCGCCGCCGTAGCTGCGCGCCGTCAGGGCATCAATGGTGAGATCAGCATACGGGTCCGGCGTGGTCGTCGGCGGGGGCAAGGTCGCCGTGGGCGGCATATTCGTTGGCTCCGGTGTTTCTGTTGGCGAGGGCAGTAGTATAGGCGCTGGTGTTAATGTAGGCAGGGGAGTGGGCACGGGCTCAGACTGCGGCTGGGGCACAAAGGTGGGTGGCTGTAAGTCAGTTGGGTTAATAGGCGGTGAAGTACAGGCTACCAGCCACAAGCAACTAGCCATTAGCATGAGAAACGGCCGTTTTGCCAAAATCTTCATGCACCCAGTTTAACAAAAAAATGGGACAATGCTCAAAACGAGGGGATAAAAACACAAACGGCCGTCACCCAGTGACGGCCGTATCAAGACTCCCAATCAGAGGTGGTGCAGTTCGTTAGTTCACGGAAAACGGAGCAGCCGGCTTGGCAACTGTAGGTTCAGGTTCGGCACTGGCTGCATAGAACTCTTCCACACCCTCGCACTGGCTCAAGCGGGAAGACATGGCACAAGCAGCGACGACCAGGGTAGATGCTATAAATGATGCGGCTGTAAAAGCGATGATAATGGTCATGAGCGTCACTCCGTTCTCGTTTCTCTATCTAAAATTTCTTCTCAAAATCCCACAAAATTTGTTTGTAATTTTTTCTGTAAGATAGTGCTAAGTGTAAGGTTTTCCGGGAGTGAAGTCACTAGTACGGTGAGTATAGTACTTTGGTTTAATGTTCCCTAGAAGTAATAGTAAAGCGTTCAGGCAAGAGATAAATATTGTTTGTGACGGCCGTTCCATCCCCCAAAACCAGTGGCAAACGCTCTCCCGAATTGGCATCGTAAAGCCCCAATCCAATCTGGTAATCGCCTGGCGGCAGCCCCCATAAATCAAGAACAGCGCCATCTGTGATGGTTTGTCCCGCCGGCCACTGGCTGGTGGGGCATTGCCAATTGCAAGGAATCGTATCAAGTTGGCGCACCAATGCTCCCTGCTCATCAAGGACATGGATAAACAGCTTTAGCTCCTGCTGCGGCGCCGCTTCTGCCAGCCAATGCAGGGACAGGTGAAGCCAGCTTCCTTTAAACCAGTAACGCACATCTTGCAGCCGGGTGGCTGCACCCAATCGCGCATTCTCCGGGTCCCCAACCAGGCGTGCCTGGCCTTCGCGGCCAATGTGCAGTCGGTCCGGCAGCGGCACCGTATGGCCGCCAACGCAGCGCAAATAGAGCGGGTAAAAACCCTCGGCCAGTTCTGCGGGCAACGGCAAATCCATTTGCAGTTGTGCCAGGTCACCCACCTGCCAAATAGCCATCGGATCGACAAGGATAGTGGGGAAAGAAACGGCCGTTTCCTCGCCCAATACCATCTCGCACACCTCACCAACCCCATCCATAGAACGTAATTGGGCCAACAGATCGAGGCGAAGGGTGACGGCCGTTTCGTCCAAAGCAACCTCTGCTTCCAGCAAATTCGTGCCGTCAGACAGCGGTCGCGGTTCCTGAAACTGCCAGGGGCGCGGCTGCGCCACATCGTACACCGCCAAAATTTCATCTTTATAAGCAGGGATCAAGGGTAACTGTGCCTTAAATGCGGCAAAATGCTCCCGCGAGGTATAGGGTAGATGCAATAAAAAGTAGCGCACGCCCGTTTCATGTAGCTGCCGCAGCGCCGGGCCTAAGGCGCTGAGAGGCTCAGAATAAGTCGTAAACAGCGCGGGTGACATAGCATTAGGAATATCGTCGGCCGGATACAGGCGATGCAGGAGCGGCTGCTGGCTGATGAAGGCATACGTTTCTTCGGTGTAGCGCGAGAAGTGCCCCTCCACCGCCGGATGCCCGTGCAGCGTCTGGTAATACAGCAGCAGCTTGGCCAGATCGTACCCCATCGGCACATTGACGACGCCGGCATCGGGCTCGATCTGGGCAAATGTTTCCAGATACGGCGAACTGGGCGGCAGTTCCCACATGGGCAGCGGCGTCGGCAGATAATCCAGCAGCAGCACCACGCCAAACAGCGGCAGCAGCCAACGCCCCCGGCGCTGCTGCCACAGCCAGGCGACGGCCAGGCCCACCAAAACCGCCATCGACAGTACCAGGAGCAGGTTAAACCGCTCCGGCGTGCGGATAGCAGATATGGGAAAGATTGATTTGATTAGGTTGTAAGGCAGTTGGATGGACTCATACACGGTGCCATTAAAACGAAGCTGGCTGCCGGCAGCTAACATTATCCAGAGCACGCCGCTCCACAACCAAAAGCGTGCCTCGCGCCACTGCTGCCAAACCGCCAGCAGACACAGCAGCAGCACACCAAAGCCGAGGTATGGCATAAATGCCTGGTTCACCCGGAACTTCTGGTAAATCGGCACCATCGTCTCCCCCCAGAGCGGCTGGTAAGTTGTGGGCACAACATACGCCAGCAAGTCGGTTTGTTTGATGATGCTCTCGTCTACTTCGGCGGCCGTTCCCACAAGCTCGCTGAAATTAGTTAAAATCGGCAGCAAAATAGGCAGGCTGAGCAAAAAGGCGGCTCCACCCAACAACAGTAGTTGCCGGCCGGTTTTCTGCCACGCGACAGGGCGATTTTGCCAGCCCCACCATAGTAGGTAAACGGCCGTCCACAACCCAATAAACACCGCCAGCTGCAGCCCCGACCACAACGTCAGCGCCAGAAAACCCCCGGCCAGCACCGGGTTGCCCCAGCTCGGCCGGCGCAGGCTGCGCCACAAAAAGAGGATGTAAAACGGCCACCAATGAATGGTGCCCAAATGCATATGGGCCAGATATTGGGTAAGGTGGTACGGGGCAAAAGCAAAGACAAACCCGGCCACAAACGCCGCCGGCGGCTGGCCGGTTAACTCCCGCACCAGCAAAAACATGCCCCAGGCTCCCAACCACAGCCCCCACAGCCACACCAGGTTAAAGGCCGCCACCGGACCCGTCAACGGCTCCAAGAGCCAGGCCAACAGCGAACTCAACAACGAGTGGGAGTGAGCCACCAGCGAGGTGCCTTGCGGGAAAAAGATCATCTCCGTGGCAAACCAGCTTTGCCCCTCGGCAATGGCCCGGCCAATCCACCAGTTGTTCCAGTAGTAAATCCAGTTGTCGATGTTGTTGCCAATGAGGCGATCGTGCAAATGGAAGATGGCCGGGTAGGTCAGCAGCAAAACCAGCACGAGGTAGCCGGCGGCGGCGGATACGGCCGTTCCCCGCCAAAATTTTTTCAGATTATTGAACATGGTTTGGATCAATGATGTATTCCCACCAGTTATTGGTGATGCCGCGCGTTTTGCCCGCCACATGCGGCAGATGGCCCAGCCACCACAAATGGTGCTGGCGAATATCCCCATTGCCCCACTCGCGGCAGTTCACCGGCTGCGGCTCGCCGCTGAGATCGGGAAAATTAAGCCAGGTGTGACAGCGGCTGGGCACCGTGCGCGTGTTGCCCCAATCGTAGTCGCGCTCGCTGTTGGGGGCAAAATGCACGTTGCCACATTCCGCTTGCCCCGGATGGGTCTTTTCGTGCCGAATAAACTTTTTCCACAAATTGGCCTCGCCGCGCTGGCGACGATATACGTGGCTCATGATGGATTCGGCGCGATGGCCCAAATTTTCCAGCATTTCGCCCGGCCCGCGCTCAAAGCTAAAGCCCATGATGACAAAGCGGCGCTGTACACTTGTATCGATGAGCGGCGGGGCATTGCACCAAAAGGCATCTTTGCCCACCATGCGCGACTCAAAATAACCGGCGTAGGGGAAGGCCATTAGCCACACTTCGTCGATGGTGCCGGCGTTGATTTTGGGGATGATGCTGAATTCATGGAGGATACGGCCGTAATCCACAGCATCCGGTTGGTGAAAGCCGGTGCGCGTCACAAAACGCTGCACGTACGTCTCCGGGTCATAGACAAAACCATCTTCCTTCACCGGGAAACCATCCACCTCGATGCGCTCGGCGATTTCGTAGTTAACATAGCCAAAGCTGGCAGCGTTCACATCGTAGATGTACTGAGCGGCCAGCTCATCCGGGTTTTGCCAGCGCATCACCTCATGCAGCCGCCGCCCGCCATACGACGGCACCCGCGGATTATGGATCACCAGCAGCACCTTCGGCCACACCGGCGGCACGGCTGGTTGTGGTTTGACGGTGGAAGACGGCCGTATCAGCCCCAAAAGTCGTTGCAGCACAACACCCTCATTAAAGATTCACAATTAATTATTCACCATTCACAATTACTCAGTCTTCCGGCCGTTCCCCCGCCGGAGCCATCTTCACCAACCTGGGATCAAACCGGGCCATCTTTTCCACCAAATCCGCCTGCGCCGCCATCACCTCGTGGATGTCCTTGTAGGCCATCGGCACCTCATCCAGTCCGGCAGAAAGCAGCGTCACGTCCCGCTCCCGCAAATACTTCTTCACGTCAGACCAGGTGAACGATTTGATCGCCTGCTTACGGCTCATGCGCCGCCCCGCGCCGTGGGCCGCAGAGTTCAGCGACGCCTCATTGCCCTTGCCGCGCACCACAAAACCAGGCGCCCCCATCGAGCCGGGAATGATGCCCAACACCCCCTCGCCTGCCGGCGTGGCCCCCTTGCGGTGCACGATGACCGTTTCACCCTCGTGCTCTTCTTGCCAGGCAAAGTTGTGGTGATTTTCCACATCAAGCAGCACCTTTGCGCCGAGAGCTTTGACAACATGATAGTGAATGCAGGCGTGATTGGCGGCAGCGTATTTGCCCATGAGCTGCATAGCGGCCCAATATTCACGTCCGGCGTCGCTGTCCAGGTCAAGCCAGGCCAGGTGGCGCAGCTCTTTGGGCAATTCAGGATGCAAATCCATGGCCAGCTTGCTGTAATGATCGGCGACGGTGGCCCCGGCCCCGCGGCTGCCGCTGTGGCTGAGCAGTGCCAGGTACTCCCCGGCGGGCAACCCCACCTCATCATTCAAAACTGTGAGCACGCCAAATTCCACAAAATGGTTACCGCTGCCGCTGGTGCCCAGTTGTTCCCACGCTTTATCGCGAAGGCGGGCGGTAACGGCCGTTACCCGCCAATCCTCATCCATCACCGGATGATCGCGCCGTTCCCCCTTGCGAAAGTTGGCCCCGATGCCAAAGCGGGTTTCATACTCGATAGCGTTGGCCAGCCGCTTCTGTTCGCCGCGCAGCGTGTACAGCGGCAGGTCCAACACGCTCAGCTTCATGCGGCAGGCGATGTCTACCCCCACGGCATAGGGGATGACGGCGTTGCGCACGGCCAGCACGCCGCCGATGGGCAGGCCATAACCCAGATGGGCATCGGGCATCAGCGCGCCGCGTACGGAGACGGGCAGTTGGGCCGCGTTTTTCATCTGGTTGACCGAGTTTTCGTCGAGGTCTTCGCCCCAAATCTGGAACGGGGCCGGTTCTTTGCGCGGCTTAAAGGTGGGCTGCGCCTCTTCATGGGCCAGGATGGCCGCGGCCAGGTCGCCAAACAGCTCGTCTTGCAGGTAGTCGGCCGGATTTTCGACAACGGCCGTAATCAATTGAGGAATATCTCGCTTGGGAATGCCAAACGTGCGGGCATCCCGTACGGCCGTTCCCGCCAGCCGCATCGCTTCTCCCTGGGGCACACCCAATCGGGCAAACTTTCTTGCGTTCATTGCTGTTCAAATCCTTCTGCTTTTCTACTCGGCAAATATTGTAGCAGGTCACGGCCAAAACGCCTCTGTCTCCGTACAAAAACGGCCGTATCGATTCATTTCGATACGGCCGTTTTCGCCAGAAAGCATCATTTTCCGCTGCGAGATTAATCCAGCGCCACAACCTGCCCCGTTTGGGCCGATTGGTACAGGGCTAAAACGGTTTTGACGTGGTTGCGGGTTTCTTCCAGGGTGAGGTAGGGGGAACGGCCGTCTAAAACCGCCGCGTGCAAATCTTCCACTTCACCTAAATACAGCGCCTTCTCAGGCACGGTAATCTCTTCCGGCCCGCCACCTTTGGGATAGAACATGAGCTGCCGGTCGCCGTCATTGTGGCCCACAAACGGCCGATTCATCACAACGCGGCCTTCAGTGCCGATGATCTCAGCCTCAGTGTGGAACGGGGTGCAGAAGGAGGAGCTGATTTGGGCCATTGCCCCGTCTTTGTACAACATCTGCCCGGAGAACACCTCATCGACGCCGCTCTCGCCCAGCCATTGCTGGCCAAACACCTGCTGCGGCGGGCCACCCATGATGTACTGCGCCAGGCTCAAGGGATAGACGCCTATATCCCATAAACAGCCACCGCCCATCTCCGGCACCAGCCGGATGTTGTCTCGCGAGCTAAAGGTAAAGTTAAATGTGCCTCTAACAAGGGTGATGCGACCGAGACGGCCGTCTCGTACCATCTCACCCACAATTTTGGTCTGGGGATGGTGCCGGTACATAAACGCTTCTGTCAGCACACGGCCGGTTTGTTGGGATACGGCCGTCATCTCATCCACCTCAGCCAGCGTCAGGGCAAACGGCTTCTCGCACAGCACATGCTTGCCCTGCTGCATCGCCTTGATGGACCACTCGGCATGAAGATGATTGGGCAGGCCTATGTACAACGCATCGACTGCGTCTGAGGCCAGCATCGCTTCGTAGCTGCCAAACGCCTGGGGAATCTCCCATTCATCCGCATAGTTCTGCGCCGATTCCTGGCTGCGGCTGGCCACCGCCACCAGCTCTCCCCGCGCCGATTGGCGAATGGCCGGAATCAGCCTCCGGTTAATATTGGCCGTCGAGAGCAATCCCCAACGAATTTTAGACATGAAAACCTCCAGAAAAGTGAAACGTGATTTTTCTCACGCATCACGCAGACCTATAAACCATTTTTCAGATGCGCACCAATTCTACCACCACCTTCATCACCTTTCCGCCACCTGTTCACAATTTCTTCAAGATTGTGACGCATACTGCCAGCATTGATATTTTGTATGCCACAGAGGACACAGAGAAAACAGAGTTTTTAGCCATATGCTGAAAAATCTGCAGCGCAATCTGCGCCAATCTGCGAAATCTGCGGACAAAAAAAGGAGTTTCAGATGTTTCGTAGGCTTTTAGGTTTTGGATTGCTCGTCCTGCTGCTGGTGGGGCTGTTTGGTGGATTTGGCAGCCGTACCCGCGCCGCTTATTATGAAGGATTTTCTGACGGTTTGCAGGCGCAGGTGGGTGAGGAAGGTGCGGAAACAGCCGTACCGCCTGCTGCTCCGTATCGTGATGGCCCCGGATTCTTCGGCTGGGGGACGTTAGGCATTCTGGGCATTTTCGCCATCTTCTTCAAGATCGCTTTCTTTTTCCTGCTGGCGATGCTCTTCCTGCGGTTGATTTTCGGCCGTCGCTGGAAGCATCGTGGCGGGCCGTGGACACGCGGACCGTGGGGACATCACAAGCATGGTCATCATGCTCCCGGCCCGGAAAAAAGCCCCAAATGGATGAGCGATGATGATGACGAGCCGGTCATGACGGTGTGAGACCGCCACCTTGTCCCTCCCTTTTTTGTAGTCTAAGAAAATAATCGCGTGAGGCCGTGGACGGTTTCTGCCCTTGACACCAGCCCGCCCAG
>CALBTC010000174.1 GCA_937967805.1 uncultured Anaerolineaceae bacterium | reverse complement strand
AGAAAGCCAAACACCTCACCCTTTTCCACGTTGAGATCAACGTTGAGGATGCCGCGATGACGGCCGTAATAAACCGTCAGCCCTCGAGTTTCAATCACATGTTCACTCATAATAAACTCCATGCACTGAGGTGTATAGCCTCTGTGCAAATCATGGCGAGCCGGTGGTTGCCCAATTGCCCTGCTCTGCTCGCGGGATAGATAAAGAAGAGCCAATCAGGGTTGGATTACCTTTTCTTTAGCTACGAAGCGAGTTACGTAAACCGCAAAAAGGTTTTGGAAAGCCCGAAGGCTTTTCGCGGTTTACGTTCAGGAGAACAAAAGCTTCTTTAAGTCGGAAATATTTTTAAGAACTTTTTGTTCTCCAAATAAGGCGAACCTGCGTGATGATTAAGTTTGTTGCGACCGTTCTTTTAGCCAGCGTTCCGTAAGTTTTGGCAGCTCCGCTTCTAAAAATGCATAGAGATCATGCATTGTTTGCAGACGCGCCCGGCGCTCGGGTGTCTCCTCAGGTAAAAGCGCCAGGCCACGTTCGGCCATCTGCCGCATTACCGTGGTTTGGCTATTTTTAGCCGACCACGCCTGAATCCAGGCGTCTTCACTGACGCGGTAAAAATCCTTGCGTTCGCCGGGAAAGCTCACTTTACTCACCAGGCCCGTCTGGATGAGCAAACGGCTGGCGGTGCTGATGGAGCTTTTGCTCACCTGCAATACTTCGGCCAGCTCGTCCATCGTTTGGTGGGGCGGATCGCATACGAGAAGCCAACCCAACATGCGTCCTGCTGTGCGCGCCAAACCGAACTGCTCGAAGAAGAGGCCAAATTCCTCAATGTAGTGCAGAAGTTGTTCTTTTTGGCTACTCAATTGCTATCTGTCTCCTTCGATTTTAAATTTACAACGAGGGGGATTTTAGTATATTCTGTTTGTTCGGTCAATACCGAACAAACAGGATTAAGCGTATTGTGACATCTGTCTGTCGTTTTAGTGATCAGTTACTGGGGATAAAAGCTGAGGGCGCTGAAGCCTTTGCGTTTTTTGCGCTTGTGGGGTCTGAGACGGCCGTTCCTCTGCTTCACCTGCTGCTCTACCTGCGAAATGAGATGAGAGTTGGCCGCGATAAGCAGTGTTGCTTTGGGCGAAATTTGCTCTGCCAGCAGGTTGAGCCGGGCTACCGCCAGGCGCGGCCCCTCGCTATCGCGCAGCGGATGGAGAACGAGGTCAGCCGGGGAGGGCAGTGCGGGCAACCCAATTTGGTGGTGCCGACTGATGCGTTCGGCGGGGCAGCCGTTTTGCTGCAGGTTGTGTGCCGTGGTTTTTAATGCCAGCAAATCCCGGTCGATGAGCGTGATTTGTTGCGGCTGTAGGGAGAGCCAGGCGGCAACGGCCGTATGCCCCTGTCCCGGATTGATCACCAGCAAATGCTCAACCTGGCTGGCCGGCACGTCGTTGAGCAAATTAAAAAGCAGGCGTGTGGCAAAACTGAGCGTGTCGAATTCCGGCAGGCCGTAACTGGTTTGCATGGTGAAGCGGAGCTTGCGGTGATCGACTGAAAGCTGATCGCGCCAGTAAAGTCCGCCGGCAAAGGCCGGCTGTGGTTCAACATCGCTTTTATCGGTGAAATGATAGTGGAAAACGGTGTGGTTGGCGCTGGATTCTTGGTGGGTGACGGCCGTATCCGGCATTTCGGATAGGACATTTTCTACCAAAGGCACCAGCGGCGTCACAACGACAATGGCGACGCGACCTTCTTTGGCCAGGAACGGCCTTGCTCCGTGAATGAGATGCGTAATTACATCCTCACCGGCCTTGCCGGGAATGTTGGAAACGATCAGGTCAAAATCTCGCTCGGCGATGGCATCGTAGGCCAGGCTGCCGTAAATTTGTAAGTTATGTAAATTATTAAGCGCTGCATTTTGTTGGGCAAAATCGACGGCCAGGGCATCCCGGTCTACCAGATGCACGGTGCGCCGTTTGTTCAGCTTGTGCAGCGTCAGCCCCAGCGGGCCGTAGCCGCAGCCCATGTCCAGCACGCGGCGCATGTTCGCCAGCGGTAATTGGTCCAGCGTGCGCAGCAAAAAGCGCGTGCCGGCATCCACCTCATAGCTGCTGAACAGCTCCTGCGAGACGTGAAATTGCAGCGTATTGTCTTCATGTTTGAAGGTAATCGTTTTTTTGAAGTAGCTGTCTTGCATTGCAGAAGGGAAAATATGGATTCCCGCCTTCGCGGGAATGACACTTAGAAAACAATAGGATTACTTCAGCCATCGGCTAACAATTCCCGCACCTGCTGCACGTCTGCTTGAATTTGGGCTTTAAGGGCGTCCAGGCTGGGAAACTTCATTTCGGGGCGGATGCGGTTGATGAATTCCAGGCGGAGGGTACGGCCGTAAATATCCGCATCAAAATCAAGCAGGTGGGCCTCTACCGTAAGCGTCGCGCCGTTGACGGTGGGGCGCACACCAACGTTGGTAGCCGCCAGGTGGCGCATCTCCCCCAGCCAGGCGTAGGTGGCGTAGACGCCGTTATCGGGCAGCAACTGCTCTGGCCAATAGTCGATGTTAGCCGTGGGAAAGCCAATGGTGCGCCCCATTTTTTGCCCTTCTACCACTTCTCCGCTGACTTGATACGGCCGTCCCAAACAGCCATTCACTTCGGCTAAATCCCCTTCCAGCAAGCTGCGCCGGATGCGGCTGCTGCTGACCCGTTCGCCCCGCCACATCACCATTGCCTCCACCTGGGCCACCGTGTACCCTTTTTCTTCACCCAGCTTGCGCAGAAAAGCAACGTCCCCCTCGCGCTTGTAGCCCAGGGCAAAGTTGCCGCCCCACAGTTGACGCATGTCCAAATATTGGCACATCTCGGCTACAAATTCGGCGGCACGGGTTTGGCGCACCGTGTCGTTAAAAGGATGGGTGATGATGAGATCGATGCCCAGCTTAGCCAGCAGCCGGACGCGCTCATCCAGCGTGGTTAAATAATAGGGCTCGGTCATTTGTTGAATGACGCGCTTGGGGTGGGGGAAAAAGGTGAGAACGGCCGTGCGCGCCTCCGCCTTTTGAGCCGCTGTCACCATCTTTTGCAGCACCGCCTGGTGCCCCCGGTGAACGCCATCGAATGAGCCAACGGCGACGTAGGTGGGTCTGCGTTCAGTGATTTCAGAAAGTTGTTCGACACGGGTTGCTGATTGAATCATGGGGCGAATTGTATCAAATTGATCAGGGAACGGCAGGAAACATTTTTTGAGCCAGCCATTGTTCATCGCCGGCGGTAACAATGCCTAAAAATTGGCCGTCTGGCCCATAGGCGCGGGCCAACTCAGCTGACGGCTCATTTGTTTGCGGAATGGGTTTCCCTTGAAGAATGTCTGCAGCGGCCGTTTCCGACAAGTCGAGTCGGGAAAGGTGGCGCACGGCCGTATCCGGCGGCAGCAGGTAGTGGGTGATGTTTTCGGGGGCGAGGGTGGTGAGGGGAACGGCCGTTTCCACGGTAAAATTGCCGACCGCCAGCCGCCGCAGCGCCGCCAGGTGGCCGCCGCAGCCCAGCGCCTGCCCTAAATCATGTCCCAATGACCGAATGTAGGTGCCGGACGAGCAGTGCACGCGCAGCGAGAGATGCGGCGGGTCCCATTCAAGCAGGGTTAGTTCGTGGATGGTAACGGGGCGAAACGGCCGTGCCACATCTTCTTTCCCCTGGCGGGCCAATTTGTACAGGGGCTGACCACCCTGCTTGATAGCCGAATAGAGCGGTGGCTGCTGCTGAATCTCGCCGCGAAACGGCTCCAGGGCGTCCTGGATTTGGTTGAGGGTGAGGTGGGTAAACGGCCGTTTGGCCACAATTTCTCCCTCGGCATCATACGTGCTGGTGGTTTGGCCCAGGCGCACCGTGGTTTCATAAACCTTGTCGTGCCCCACCAGATATTCAATGAGCCGGGTGCTGCGCCCCAGGCACAGCAGCATAACGCCCGTAGCCAGTGGGTCCAGCGTGCCGGCGTGCCCCACCCGGCGCAGGCCGGCAGTTCGTCGTATGCGGTTGACCACGTCATGGGAAGTCATTCCCAGCGGCTTGTCGACGCACAAAACGCCGCCTAAATCATTCATCAGGTTCCTAAGTAAATAATGGTCCGCTGATTTGCCTGATCTTCCTGATCGCGAAGCGGTCGCGCAGCGACATCAGGGCAATCAGGTAAATCAGCGTTCTATTCATTCATCACGATGCGATTTGGCGCGCGTTGAATCATAAAATGGGGGATCAATCTTCAGTGAAACTGGCCTGCTGCTGGCGGATTGTTTCTTTGCCCATGGCCACCACCAGCGCCTCTGCTTTGTCCAGCGGGCCATCCAGCGAGCAGCCGGCGGCCAGCGGATGGCCGCCACCGCCCAGGTTCAGCGCCAGCTCAGAGACGCTGTACGGTGGATTGCAGCGGAAGCCGACGCGCACGGTGCCATCGGCCATCTCCAGCAAAACAGCGCTGATGGCTGCCTGGTTGACGTTGCCCAAAAAATTCACCAGGCCGCCGGTGCTGGTGTTGTTGTAGCCAATGGCTTCGCGCTGGGCATTGGTGATTTTGGTCCAGATGAGACCGTCTTCCAACCGCATGTTGTTGAGGCCAAGTTGCCACAGTTGGGCCGTGGAATAGGGATGGCTGCTGAGTCCCCGTGCGGTGATGAGGGGCAAATCGGCCCCCGCATCCATTAATTCGCTGGCAATGCGCAGCGTTTTGGCCGTCACGCCCACGGTGCGAAAGCCCAGCGTGTCGGTAACCACGCCGGTGAGCAGGCACATGGCCAGGTCCGTGCTGATATTCAGGCCCATGGCGCAGAACAGATCGTACAAAATTTCTGTGGCTGAAACGGCCTCGGGAACCACAAGCTGAATATCGCCAAAGTAGGTGTTGGTTACGTGGTGGTCGATGTTGATGGTGGTGGGAACGGCCGTTGGCAGCGTAGCAAATGATTGACCCATCCGCGTTTCATCGCCGCAGTCGACGGCAATGAGCAGGTCGTAGCTGGTGGGGCGGTTTTCGTTGGGGGGCTGCACCTGGCCGGACATGGGGAGGTAGCGAAAACGTTCGGGGACCGGATCGTCGCAAAGCAGCGTGGCTTGTTTGCCCATCTGCCGCAGGGCGACGCCCATCGCGGTAATTGAGCCAAGCGCATCCCCATCTGGCCCCACGTGCGTAATGACTAATATTTTTTCTGCCTGCTGAACGGCCGTTAAAATCGCTTGTTCTGTTTGGTGCAATGAAAATCCTTTATTCTTACGAGCCGTTACTCAGATGAATCGTCTTCAGCCGATGGAATATCCAGGTTTTCCAGAATGGATTCCACTTCCTGCATGTGCGCCAGGGTGTGGTCCCAATGAAAATGCAGCTGGGGCACTTTGCGCAACCGCACGCGCCCGGCCAGCTCGCGCCGCAAAAAACCCTCGGCGCTGCTCAGGGCGCTCATCACGTCATCTTCACGGGATTCATCGCCCAGCGCACTGACATAGATGTCGGCATGTTCCAGCTCGCGGTCAATTTTCACGTCTGTAACCGTTAAACCGTGCAGGCGTGGATCGCTCAGCTCGCGCAGAAAAAGTTCGCTGAATATGATGCGCAGTTGTTCGGCCGTTCTTTGCTGCCGGATTTTACTCATTCTCCACCCGCTCTGTGACGTAAAATTCAATGATGTCGCCCGGTTTAAAATCGCTCCAACCTTCCAGGCTGACGCCAAATTCAAAGCCGGTACGCACTTCACGTACGTTGTCTTGATGGTGTTTCAGGCTGCTTACTTTGCCATCGAAGATGAGCTTGCTGTCGCGCACAAGGCGGGCTTTAGCATTGCGTCGCGCTTCACCGGTGCGCATGTAAGAGCCGGCAATGGCCCCAACGCTGCGAATGCGGAA
>CALBTC010000173.1 GCA_937967805.1 uncultured Anaerolineaceae bacterium | reverse complement strand
CATGCCGCAGGCCAGGTATTGCTCTTTATCGCCGGTTAGGGCGTTGGCCGTGAGGGCGATGATGTACGGCCGTTCCCCCGGCAAATATCGTTCATGAATCTTTTGTGTGGCGGTAATGCCGTCCATTTCCGGCATTTGCACATCCATTAAAATGACGTCGTACGCCTGGTTCTGCAAGCGGTCCAGCGCTTCCACGCCGTTGGTAACCGTATCCGCCTGATATCCCAACCGCTCTAAAATCCGAACAGCTACCTTTTGATTAATGGGGTTATCCTCGGCGATGAGCAGGCGAAGGGAAGCCGATGCTGGCACAAGCCTTCAGGTCGCTTTTGCGGCTGTTTGTATATTTGAAGGTGTTGCATCAAAAAGCGTGATGAGGGCATCGTAAAGGCGGGAAGGTTTTACAGGCTTAACAATATGTGGCACGGCCGTTTCTGCCATAGCCTTACTGTTTCCTATCGACGTCAGCACCATGAACGGGCAATTTAGCTGCTGCAGGGCGGTGAGAAGCGCACCAGGATCTTCTGCTGCTGTTTCGTTGACCAACACGACGTCAAACGGCCGTTCTTCACGGATCATTGCTTCCCCTTGACCAAACGATATGGCCATGACAGGTTCCATCCCCCATGATTTTAGATAGTGGCCCACAATGGCGCGATGTGATTCACAGGCGTCGATCAGTAAAACTTGCCGGTTGGCCAATTGTGATGGCTCATTTTCACCTATTGGAGCCGGCCGATTTTTACTGCCGATAGTGCTCACTTCAATGCTAAAGTAAAATGTAGAACCCGCTCCTTCTTCACTCTCTACCCAAATGGTGCCGCCCATCAGCTGCGCCAACCGTTTGCTGATGGCCAAACCCAGGCCGGTGCCGCCAAAACGGCGCGTTGTCGATGTGTCGACCTGGCTAAAGGATTTAAACAAACGCGTCTTTCGCTCTTCTGGGATGCCGATGCCGCTGTCCTGGACCGCGAACTGAATTTGTATACGGCCGTTTCGCGCCATGATCCGGCTCACCCGAACAAATACCCCACCTTGCTCGGTAAACTTCAGGGCGTTGCCTACCAGGTTTACCAATATTTGACGCACCCGCGTCACATCGCCACCTACAAGCGTCGGCAGCTCCGGTTCCACCAGATAGCCGATCTCTAAATCCTTTGCGGCCGCTTTGCCGGCCAGCAGGTCCAACACCTCCTCCACAACCAGACGAATATCAAAGGGGCGGTTCTCCAAATCCAGCTTGCCCGCCTCAATTTTGGAGAAGTCCAGGATGTCGTTGATGATGGTGGATAAACTGTCGCTGCTGTTGCGAATAATCTGCACATATTCTTGCTGCAGGGGAGTCAGAGACGTTTCCTTCAGCAGGCTGGTCATGCCTACAATACCGTTCAGGGGGGTTCGTATCTCATGGCTCATATTGGCCAGGAAGACAGACTTTGCCCTGGTGGCTGCTTCTGCCTTTATTTTGGCCTCCTGCAGCGTTTTCTCTTTGGCAATTCGTTCGCGAATGTCATTGTACATGATGAGATAGCCCACAGACTGTCCATCGACCCGAATGGGAACGGCGTACCCTTCTACGTCGATGTAGGTTCCGTTGCGATGCGGCCGTTTTGTTGTCGTACGGATCGTCTCACCACGTTTCAACCCTTCTAAATTCGCTTTGAGCTCCTTTTCAGTAGTGTTGTCGGCAAACAGGTTGCTTAAGTCTTGGTTGATTAGCGTTTGTTTGTCATAGCCAAACAGCGCTTCAAACGCCGGGTTGCAATCATCAAGCTGAAAATCAGTTTTTGTCGTGATAATGGCAATCGGCGAACTATCTAACAACAGTTTAAAATATTGAGCCTGGCGGCGCGCCTCTGCCTCTGCCCGCTGCCTCTCTTGAATCTCTTTTTGCAAGGCTTCATTGCGCGACCGGTAAATCTCAGCTTCCCGTTCTGCCTCACGAATCTGGAAGCTCAGTTCCAATCCCTTTACCTTGTTAGATAATTTCTTCTCAAATAGCTGTTCTCGGATTGATGCTAATTTTTTATGGGCGGCAAATGCTTCTTGCCAATGGCCCAACTGCTCATGCCCATTAACAATTTCTTTCAGC
>CALBTC010000172.1 GCA_937967805.1 uncultured Anaerolineaceae bacterium | reverse complement strand
AGCAAACGGCCGTTGCCGCCGACCGTAAATCGCAAATTGGCACCGGCGACCGCAGCGAGAAAATCCGCACTTACAATTATCCGCAGGGGCGCGTCACCGACCACCGCATTGGCCTGAGCAGCTACAACCTGCCCGCCGTCATGGATGGCGACATCGATCAGTTCATTGACGCCCTCACCATCGCCGACGAAGCAGAAAAGCTGGCGGCATTAAATGAATTGTAATCAACCGTAGGGGCGATTCGCGAATCGCCCCTACTTGAACACCAAATTTGATGGAGTACCAGATGACCGAACTCACCTACCAACCACGGGGCCGCTACTTTGAACAGTTTGAAATTGGGCAGCAGCTCGTCACCGCCGCGCGAACCATCACCGAAAGCGACATCGTGAACTTTGCCGGGATGACGGGTGATTACAACCAGATTCACACCGACGCCGAGTTTGCCGCTAAAGACACCTTCGGCCAGCGGGTGGCCCACGGCATGTTGGTGCAGTCTATCGCCACCGGGCTGGCGGTGCAGTCGGGCATCATTGAGGGCACCGTGCTGGCCTTCCGTGAGCAGAGCGCCAAGTTTAGCCTGCCCGTCTTCATTGGCGACACGGTCCATGTTGAACTAAAAATTACCGAGATCAAAGCGCTGCCGCGCCTGGGCGGTGGGAACATCAATATGAAATACGCCGTCTACAACCAGCACGGCAAAGCGGTGCAGCGTGGCGATTGGGTCATGCTGATCAAAAGCCAGAACAATTCGTGAGGAAAATGATGAAACTTGCTGAAGCGCTTATTTTACGTGCAGATGCACAAAAACGAATCGAACAAATAAAACAGCGCCTGCTAAACAATGCGAAAGTTCAAGAAGGTGATGCACCTGGGGAATCCCCAGATGAACTCATAACTGAGCTTGAAGACCTTACATCCGAGCTGGCCTCACTTATTCAAAAAATTAACAGAACAAACGTTAACAGTTATTTGAACGATAAAACCACAGTTGCAGATGCATTGGCGACACGCGATATTTTGAATTTAAAACATCGCATTTACCGGGATTTGGCTCAAGCTGCCACAATTACCCAGGGCGGCCGTTTTACGCGTTCAGAGATCAAATTTGTCAGCACGGTTAATATTTCGGAAATTCAGCAAACTGCTGACAGATTGGCCAAGGAACATCGCGAATTAGATGCGACAATTCAAGCAATAAATTGGAATACTGACCTCATGGAATAACCGTTTAAGTTGGTAGCTGTTTGGTAGAAGCGGGTACAACCCTGCCAACTGGGTAAGTTGGCACCTGGTAAAGTCGAGGGACTTTGGGGTTCGACTCCCCAACTTACAGGGTACGCCTCGTATTGTTACAAGCGTACCAAGTAATGTAAAAGTTACGACCATGTACAGGTCTATTAAACAGTGAGGGTGGGTCTGGGGATTAAAAGAAACAGTGTCCATGATACAGGTGATATTTTTAACGAATGAGTGACGAGCAAGAACGGCCGTATCCCGAAAAACCTGAAGAAGAAGACACGCCCAAGCCGGAGGAGCAGCCGGACGAGGAAGGGTTTGGCACGGTTTCGCTGCTGGATTTAATGGCGAAAACCGATGCCGAAACGCCGGAGACGATTGTGCTGGGACCAAGCGGCAGGCCGCTGCCTCAGAAAAAAGAAGAGAAGTTAGAAGATCCGGAAGATGATGAGCAGGAGGTGGATACGGCCGTTCCCCCCAGCAACGAAATCGACGACGAAGACGCCACTACCGAACAATCCGACGAGGAGCGCACCCTTACCCTTAACATGCCGGGCCCCGACGACGAAGACACCGCCGACCTGCCGCCCGTTCAGGCGCCGCGGCCCAAGCCGGCACCACTGCCGCTCACCCCGTCCAAACTGCGCCCCATCGAACGGCCGCCCATCGAAGACCCGGACGCCACCGAGGTTTCACCCGATTTAGCTATTCCGCCACCGGAACGGCCGCGTTCCGAGCAGCCCACACAGGTTTACCGGCGCGAAGAGAAGCCGGACAAACCCACCGTGCAGCGGCAGCCCGTGCGCGAAGTCCCCACCCAGCCACGGCCGCAGCGAGAAGAACAGCCGCGCCGCCAGCCTGTCCAACCAACCGAACCTCGACGGCAACAGCAGCAGCAGCGCCAAGCTGCCCAGCCAACCGGACCGGTGGCTATGCCAGACCAGGAGCCCAAACCGCGTCAAAAGCGGAAAACGCCCGGACGGCGCAATTGGAGCGGCTGTTTCATGCGTGGCGTGGTGATTAGCTTGCTGTTGGGCATCGTGGGTTTGGCCCTCACGGCCGCCGGGCTGGCCATCGGTTACAACGTCATCGCCAGCGATTTGCCCCCAGTCACCGAACTAAACAACCGCGTCAGCACGTTTGAGACCGCCCGTCTGTACGACCGCAACGGCAACGAGATATTTTCCCTGGCCGATCCCACCACCGGCAACCGCACCCGCGTTTCGCTGGACCAAATCTCGCAAAACCTGATCAATGCTACCATTGCCACCGAAGATTCCCGCTTCTATGAAAATTTGGGCTTTGATACGATTGCCATTGCCCGGGCGATCTTACAGGCCGCCCGTGAAGGCGAAGCTGTTTCCGGGGCCAGTACCATTACGCAGCAGGTCGTGCGCGCCACTTTGCTGGAAGAAGATGAACGCACGGAGCGCACCTTCCGCCGCAAGGTGCGTGAGATTATTCTGGCTGCCGAGATGAATTTGGAGTACGAAAAAGACGATATCCTGGAAATTTATCTCAACGAAATTTATTACGGCAATCTGGCTTACGGCATTGAAGCCGCCGCCGAGACCTATTTTGACAAATCGGCGGCCGACCTGACCCTGGCGGAAGCGTCACTCCTGGCCGGATTGCCTCAGGCGCCGGCGCTGTGGGACCCGTACACCGCGCCCAACCTGGCCCTGGGTCGTCAATCCCAGGTGCTTTCTTTGATGGCCGATCAGGGTTACATTTCCCGCGATGAGGCCCAGGCAGCACTCAATGAAACCAATGCCTTCATTTACGATATGACCCCGCCCGTGCGCGACATCACCTACCCGCACTTTACCGTGACGGTGTTGCAGCAGGCGGAAGAGATGCTGGGGGCGCAAAATATTTATCGCGGCGGGCTGCGCATTCATACCACGCTGGACCCCAACGCACAGCAGTTAGCCGAAGCGACGTTGGCCAACGCCAAAAACAGCATCAACGCCGCCGGGGCCAACAATGCGGCCATCGTTGTTTTGCAGCCGCAAACCGGCGAGATTTTGGCGCTGGTTGGCAGCGTAAATTTTAACGACGAGTCAATCAGCGGCCAGGTAAACATGGCCCTGGCGCCGCGCCAGCCCGGTTCCACCATCAAGCCGCTGGTCTACCTGTCGGCAATGGAACAGGGGTGGACGCCAGCCACACTCATTTGGGACGTGCCCACAACGTTCCCCAACGGGGCAAATCCACCTTACGAACCGAAAAATTATGATGACGAGTTTCACGGTCCGCTGCGGTTACGGCCGTCTCTCGGCAACTCCTACAACATTCCGGCGGTCAAAGCTCTGGAGTTTGTTGGCGTGTGTAATTTTGTTGCCAACGTGCAAAAAGTGGGGCTGGCTTCGCTGCAAGACCCCGGCTGTGTGGAGCAGGGCGCGCCGCGAAACTATGGCCTGGCGCTGGCCCTGGGCGGTGGTGAAATCAGCCCGCTGGAGATGGCCGGGGCGTTTGGCACGCTGGCCAACCAGGGCAACTACATTCCGCCGTTCACCATTCGCCGCATCGAAAACAGCGCCGGCGAAATTTTGTTCCAGGAACCGGCACCCGATCCGGCCGTGACGCAGGTGGTGCGTCCCGCCCATGCCTATTTGCTCAGCGATATTTTGTCGGACAACAGCGCGCGCCAGCCGGAATTTGGCGTCAACAACGGATTGGTTATTCCGGGGCACCGCGTGGCGGCCAAAACGGGCACATCCGGCACCACCCGCAACGACGTGCGCGATGTGTGGACCATTGGCTACACGCCGGAGGTGGTCACGGCCGTTTGGGTGGGCAACACCAATAACGAACCGATGGCACCGGGCGAGTCCGGCTCACGCACGGCAACTCCCATCTGGAATAATTTTATGACGCAGTATTTGGCCAATCGCCAGCCGGTCGATTTTGTACGGCCGTCCAGCGTGGTAGACATTGAAATTTGCGCTGATTCCGGCACCCGCCCCGGCAGCGCCTGCACCGACCGCCGCATCGAGCGTTTTGCCGAAGACCAGCCGCCGCTGCCCAGCGAGCAGGACTTCATCCAGGCGGTACAGCTAGACCAATGGACCGGGCTGCGGGCCAATGAATTTTGTCCTGAATCCGTCTATCAGGCCAGCTTCTTTACCCTGCTGGTGAGCGGCGGCGAGGCGGTGAAGACGCGTGAAGAAACAGTGGCGCAAAACTGGCTGGAAAATACGGCCGCCGGGCAGGCCTGGGCCAATGCCCGGGGCATCGCCGTGCCGCTGCGCTTGCCACCTGACCAGGCGTGTGATGCAACCACACCCCGCCCGCAGATCACCATTAGCCAGCCAATAGAAGGCAGCGAGGTGAGCGGTACGGTAGACATTATGGGATCGGTGAGCGCGCCGGGCTTTGGCGGCTACCAGGTGGAGTATGGTTTTGGCAATGATCCGCAGGGGTGGGGATTGGTGCAGGAGCGGCAGGATATCAGCGTGGAAAATGGGCTGCTGGCCAGTTGGGACACGTCAACGCTGAATTATGCTGGCCCCCTGACCATTCGGGTGCTGCTGTTTGGGCCAGATGATCCCACGACGCCAGAGGAAGACCGGGCCATTGTGGGCGAACGGGTGACGGTGACGCTGCTGGAACCAACGCCGACGGCCACGCCAACCGCTACGGAAACGCCAACGCCCACGGCGACCCCAACGGCGACGTCAACGAACGAACCAACCGGTACGCCGACGCCGACCACTCAGAGTACGCCGACGGAAACGGCCGTTCCCAGCGAAACGCCCACGATCACGCCAACGCCTTAATTAAGAAGTCTCACGCAAAGACGCGAAGGCGCAAAAGCGTCAAGTTTTTCTCCTTTGCGCCTTTGCGTGACATAAAGTCATTTCCAATAATAATGTCTAATTATACGTCCTCTAGTTCCTCTTCAACTTCGTCAAGTTCTTCGTCGGTATTTTCACCCTCGGCCAGGTAAGCTTCGCCGATTTCCTGCTCGACGGGCAGGTTACCGGGCTGCTTCCAGCGCTCTTTCAGCTTTTCGCGCCGCTTGCGCACCTGGCGCTCGGCGGCATCCAGCGCCCCCTTCAGCGCCATTGCCGGCGAGGAGTCCTTCTCGGTGGCCGCGGTATCCTCAGGCCGACTGTAAATGACGACCGTCACCTCGTGCAAAAAGGCAGACTCGCCGGAAGCGGGGCGGCGCACATTAATGGCCGCACCGGTCATATCTTTGTGATCGCCTGCCAATTCCAGCAGTCGTTC
>CALBTC010000171.1 GCA_937967805.1 uncultured Anaerolineaceae bacterium | reverse complement strand
CAGCAGTCGCTCGTCATCGGTTGTAAAGGTAGCTGGTGTGGCGCACTGCACGCTGATGGTGCCAATGCGGCGCAGGCGGCTTTCTACGGGGGCGACCAACAAGGAGCGGGCATTGGTTCTGATATCAACCGGCCAACTGCGTGGATCCCTCTGCACATCGGCCACATTAACGTCGCCGCCGTTGGCCATGACCTGCCCGGCAATGCCTTCCCCTTGCTCGATGCGGTCTGCTTCCATCTCCAATTCTAAACCGGCACTGGCAGCCAACTCCAGATGTTTTGTTCTTGATTGAAGTAAATGGATGGCTGCCCAATCGGCATTCGTGACAATTTGCTGGGCCTCAGTGGCGATGAGCTGCAACAGTTCATCAAGCTCCAGCGTTTCGGTCAGGGCGTGGCTAATCGAAACCAGGGCATCGCTTTCGCTCAGGCGGCGCTGCAGCTGCTTGTATTGCCGGGCGTTGGCAATGGCAATGGCTGTCCAGGCGGCGACCGTTTCCAGTAAGGGCACAATCCCCTCGGTAAAGGCGTCGGCGTTGCTATGCGTTGCTTCGAGTATGCCCACAGCCTTTTCTTGCCAGCGAACCGGAACGGCTAACAGGGCCTGAGGAACAAAACCTCTCAACTCTTTAAGCTCAGGATCAACTCGTTTGAGGCAAGCTTTTCCTTGCAGAAGAAGCGATTGCCCACCGTGCCATACGTCGCCCAGAATGCCCTTGTGGGGAACAACGCGTGTGCCTACAATGTTGAACTGTGCGTCGTCGTGATCGGCAGCAATAATCTCCAATTCTTCATCTTTCTCATCATAAAGAAAAAGCAGAAGGGCTTCTGCGCTGATCAACGGCCGTACCAACGTCAAAACCCGCTGATACATCTGTTCTAAATCCAGCGTAGAGGCAATCGCCTGGCCACTTTCTACCAAAGCAGATAACTGGCGCACAGATTGGGCCAGCTGTAGCTCGGTTTCTTTTAGCCCGGTCACGTCTCTGGCCGTGCCCAACAGTTTTACAATGCTGCCCGCCTGATCGTATACGGGGCGACCTCGCGCATGAATGACGCGCACGGTCTGATCGGGCCGGATAATGCGGTGGAAGTAATCGACGGGACGGCCGTTTTCGTAAGCGTCTCTGACTTTACTTTGCACATATTCCAGGTTGTCCGGGTGGGTGAGGGCAAGAAAATTATCATAGGTGGCGACAAAGTCGTCTGGGGTTAAACCGTAAATGCGGTACAGTTCTGGCGACCAGATTACCTCATCATTGATGATATCCCATTCCCAATGGCCAATGTGAGCCGTGCGCTGAGCTTCTGCCGATTGTGCTTCGCTTTGCCGCAGCTGGGTGACCGTTTGTTGTTTTTGCCAGGCCAGACCCAGCAGGGCACTAACATGGTTGATAACAGAGGTCATGTCCGGATCGGGCGGCACAGATTCGGGTGAGAAGAATTCCAAAACGGCCATCACTTCACCCTTTATCAGCACCGGAAAGGCAAAATAGGCGCGGACGCCTTCTTCTTCCGCCGGCATCTCGCGCACGATGATAGAGCTGTCATGTACGTCTAAAATAGTGATGGACTCACCCGTTTCCCAAACATAGCCCAGGGTTCCTTCTCCCCGGTGGAACTGGGTTGCTTCGCTTAATTCGCGGAAAGGCACAATGGTGGAAGCGTCTGCCATAAACCAGATGCGGCTAGAAACCAGCGCATTGGCCGCCTCGGACCAAATGTACACATGGGCCAGGGGCCAATTCATGAAGCGGCAAATATTGGTACGCACTTCGGTAAAAGCAGGGTCGATTGTTTCTGACTGCG
>CALBTC010000170.1 GCA_937967805.1 uncultured Anaerolineaceae bacterium | reverse complement strand
TCGGTGCCCACGCCAACGTTCAGCCCAACCGCCAACATCTCCTTCACGTTGGCAATACCGCTGGCCAGCTTCAGGTTGCTGCTGGGGCAGTGGGCCACGCCCGCGCCCGCTTCCTTCAGGGCAAACATCTCGCTCTTTTCCAGATGCACACAGTGCGCTGCCAACAGCTTGGTGTTGAGCAGGCCGTGGCTGGCAATATGGGGCACCACCGAAGTGTGGTTTTGTGACCGGCAATTTTCTACTTCCAGCTTTGTTTCGGCGACGTGGGTGTGGATGGGCACGTCAAAGGCGCGGGCCAGATCGGCGCAGGCACGGTCCATCTCCGGCGTGCCGGTGTACCAGGCGTGCGGGGCTACGGCCGGCTGGATGAGCGGGTGGCCGTTCCAATGCTCGATGAAGCGGCGGGTAAGCACCAACGCGTCTTCGTAGGTGGCCGCGTCCGGTGCGGGGAAGACGAGGACGGTTTGACCTAATAAGGCTCTCATGCCGATGGCGGCCGTTTCTTCCGCAATCGCCTCTTCAAAATAGTACATATCGGCAAAAGTGGTAACACCGGAGCGAATCATCTCAGCGCAGGCGATGCGCGTGCCCAGCTTCACAAATTCCGGCGTGACAAACTCGCGCTCCACGGGCATGAGGTAGCCCAGCCAGACGTCCAGCCGCAAATCGTCGTTCAGCCCGCGGAACAGGGTCATGGGGATGTGGGTATGGGCGTTCACCAACCCAGGCATGATCACCTGCCCGGTGCAGTCGATCTCTTCTTCGGCCTGGTATTCGGCGGTGATGGTTTCTGTGGGGCCAACGGCCGTAATCGAGTCGCCAACAACGGCCACCGCGCCGCTTTCAATTACATCATACTGCTCATTCATGGTGACGACGGTGCCGCCGGTGAGCAAAAAATCAGCCTTCTGTGGCATGTTCCCTCCGTTTTCGGTAATCGGTGATCAGTATTCGGTAAACGGTTATCCATAATTGGTTATTAGTTAACCGATTACCATTTTACGGATTACCGCTCACCGTTACCGGCAGATTATACCGAATTCCTGCTATAATCGGGAACCGGCTACGGCCGTATGGCAAACATCAAAAAACGTGGTTGGCAAAACGATTACCCAATTACTCAGCTACCCAATGATGAAGGATTTCTCACTATGCGCATGGTTGATTTGATTGAGAAGAAACGTGACGGCAAAACGCTGTCTACGGCCGAAATTGAATGGTTTATTCGTGCCTACACGGCCGACGAGGTGGTCGATTACCAGGCAGCCGCTCTGCTCATGGCCATTTACCTTCGCGGCATGGACCGGCGCGAGACGGTGGACCTGACCCTGGCGATGGCTCGCTCCGGCGACGAGCTGGATTTGCACGACGTGGCTCCGTTTGTGGTTGACAAACATTCCTCCGGCGGCGTGGGCGACAAAACGACGCTGGCGGTGCAGCCGCTGGTGGCTGCCTGCGGCGTGCCGGTGGGCAAGATGAGCGGCCGCGGCCTCGGTTCCAGCGGCGGCACGCTGGACAAAATGGAGTCAATTCGCGGCTGGCAGTTGGAGATGAGCATTGAGCAGTTCAAAAAGCAGTTGGGCGAGATTGGGCTGGTGCTGGCGGGGCAAACGGCCGTACTCGCCCCCGCCGATAAAAAGCTGTACGCCCTGCGCGATGTCACCGGCACGGTGGCCAGCACGCCGCTCATTGCCGGATCGATCATGTCCAAAAAGCTGGCCGCCGGGGCCGACGCCATGGTGCTGGACGTGAAAACCGGCTCCGGCGCCTTTATGCCCACGGTGGAATCGGCCCGCGAGCTGGCCCAGGTGATGGTCGATATCGGCACGGACGCCGGGCGCAAAGTGGTGGCGCTGATTTCCGACATGAACCAGCCGCTGGGGCACGCCGTCGGCAATGCGCTGGAGGTGAAGGAGGCGATTGCCACGCTGCAAGGTGAAGGACCGGCCGACTTTTGGGCCCACTGCCTGGAGGTGGCCGGGCACATGCTGCTGCTGGCGGGTAAAGCGGATAGTTTGGATGGGGCGAAGGAGATGGTGACGGCCGTTCGTCAAAATGGCACCGCGCTAGAAAAATTCCGTCAAATGGTAGAAGCTCAAAGGGGTGACGTAGCCCAAGTTGACGATCCAAGCTTGCTGCCCCAGGCCAAATTTGTGGAGCCGATTTTTGCCCCACGTTCCGGCAGCATTGCGGCAATGGCCACGGGCGAGATTGGTTGGGCTTGCGTGCGGTTGGGCGGCGGCCGTATGGTCAAAACGGACAAGATTGACCACGCGGTGGGCTTCGTGCTGCACGCCAAAATCGGGGATACGTTTGCGGAAGGAGAAGAATTGGGCACCGTCCACGCCAACGACGAAGAAAAGCTGACCCAGGCCCGCGAAGAACTGCTCGCCGCCCTCACCTGGTCAGACGATCCCGTTGCGCCGCAGCCCCACTTCCACGGCACAATCTCATAAACGCATGTCATTCTGACCGAAGGGAAGAATCCCTCTAAAGGTTATCATGTGAAAGCTGTGCCCGCGAAGGCTGAAGATCGTTGGGATTCTTCGTTGCACTCAGCATGACAAGGTGAGGCTTAGAACGAAAACGCGCCGGGGTTGTTGGTGCTGATGGTGTCCACGCCCCATTCCAGCAGTGTGGGGTAGTCCCAGTAGAAACCGCCGGGGGTGCAGGCGTAGCCCGCTTTGTGGATGAGTTTTACCTCGTCCTGCGTGAGAAAATCGGTGGCTGGACTGAGGGCATCGAGCGGTATATCGCCAATCAAGGCGAGCGGGTCGCAAAAACGGCCGACATAAATCAAACTCACTGTTAAATTAGAATTGAGCTGCTTAACCCGCCCCAGCGCAAACTGATCAAAACTGACGATCACCACCTGATCAACCATCTTGTACTGCTCAATCAGGCGTACAACGTGTTGGTCCAGCCGGGGATCAAAAATGGGACCGTGCTTAAGTTCAATCATCAGCGCCACGCGATCTTTGGCCCAGGCGAGCATTTCGTCCAACAGCGGCATGTGCAGCCCGGCAAACTGCGGGTCGAAATAACCACCGACGTCGAGGGTGCGCAGGTAATCGGCCGTAAAATCACCAATCAGGCCGCGAATGCCGGTCTTGATAAACAAGTCCGTGTCGTGAAACAAAATCACTTGCTCATCGGCGGTAAGCTGCACATCCAACTCCAGCAGGTCGGCGCCGCCGGCCAGGCCTGCTTCAAAAGCGGGTAAGGTGTTTTCCGGGGCAACGTCCATCGCTCCCCGATGGCCAACAAGTAGGGGACGGCCGTTTCGCTCGCGTCGTAATTCAAACATGCTAACTACCTAACGTTTTTTGTACCACTTGGGCCACCAGCTCACGCAGTTCGGCCTGGTTAAGGGAAGAGGCAAGAGGGGAAACGGCCGTGCCGCTGGTCTGCATGGTGGGCAAATGCGCCTGGCCAGACGGATGGCAGGTACCGCACACCTGGCAAAACGCCTCTCGCTCGCCAGGATGGCTCAGCCCCATATTTTCCCGCATCGCCAGCAGCTTTTCTACTTCATGGGCCGGCAGTGGATTACGCACGCCTAGCTGGGCCAGCATAAAGCCAATGCGGGCGTTTTGCTCCAGCGTTTCCAGCCGCATAAATGCCTGCATCGGCGAATCACCTACCGTGAGTGAACCGTGCCGCTGCAACACCAACCCGTCATGGTTGCGAATCAGCTCCCGAATAGCACGCACATTTTCTTCGCTCGAGGGTGTGGCGTACTCTGTGGTGGGAATGAGGCCCAGCATCACAATCACTTCCGGCAGCAGGCAGTCGGCCATGGACACGCCGGCAATAGAAAGGGCGATGGTGATGGGTGGGTGGGCGTGAACCACTGCCTGGATGTCCGGCCGCTGGCGGTAAGCTTCCAGGTGCATGGGCAGTTCACTGGTCGGTTTGAGGTTGGCAGAACGGCCGTAACCACTCCGCACCACATTTCCCTCGTTATCAACCACCAGCATGTGCTCCGGTTCCAGTAATCCCTTGTGTAAGCCCGATGGCGTAATGAGCAGCGTGTCCGGCCCCAACCGCGCCGAAATGTTGCCGTCGCTGGCGCAGATGAACCCTTTTTCATACATCAGGCGGCCAATTTGGACAAACGTTTGGCGCAGCTCTCGCTCATTCTGCCTCATTTGCCGTCTCCCAGCGCCACTTCATACCGCTTCACTTCCTGGATGAGCCGCTGGGGACGGCCGTTAAATTCACGCCAGTCTAGTTTTTCCAACGTCAGCTTCCACAAAATATCGGTCAGCGCAGCATTCACCGGCGTAGGCACGCCATGTTCCTTGCCGGCCTTGGCGATGGCCCCGTTATGGTAAACCACTTCGCTTTTGCCCTTGCCTGAAGTGAGGTCAATATGGAACGACGGCATTTTGTCGCCACGGCCGTCGGCCACCAGTCTGCTTAGCCCAGGCTTGAGCAAGGCGCGCGGTAGACGCTTCACCGAGAAGGCTAACTTGGTGGCCGGCACAGCGGGCAAATCGACCACTTTGTGCCCGGCCGCTTTCATCACCGCCAGCGCTTCTTGCAACATCTTGATTTCCAGATCGAATATAAGGTCCGAGCGGTAAACGACGCCGGGTCGCCGGTTCAAAATGGCCGAGGCAGCATTGGCGATGATGTTGAGCAGCGCTTTAGACCATTTCATCGATTCATAATCTTTAAACCCCTGAGTTTCCAGACCGGCAGCGCTGAAAAGCTTGAGCCACTGCTTGATGTCCTGCTTGGGCTGGGTGGGTGCCAGGCAAAGGCCGCCATCGGTGCGTTCAGCCACAAGTTGCGTGGTGGTCTCTTTGCGGATGGGCAGGGTGAAGGAGCCGGCAATGACGCGTTCGGCTCCGAACTGTTTGATGAGCCCCTTTTCTACCCCGATGCCGTTTTGCGTGGTGATGATCATGTTGGGTTCGGGGCAAAAGGCAATGAGCGGGTTGATAGCAGCGGCGATGTCATACGCTTTCATCGTCAAAACGATGAGATCATAGCTTTGGCCATCTTTAAACGCTTGGGCTACGGAGGTGGCAGCTTGAGGGCGGATGACTACCCTCCGGCTGCCTTCGGTTACTTCCAGGCCGGTTTCGCCAATCAATTGGGCCATCACGTCACGGGTGATGAGGGTGACATTGTGCTTGTGCTGCGCCAGGCGAGCGCCCAAATAGCCGCCGACGGCACCTGCTCCATAAATTAATATGTCCATAAGCTTCTTCCGCTACTGATTTTGCCACAGAGAACACAGAGGACATTGTTACCTAAGATTGGGCCAATTTTCTCTGGGGCAGCCCCATGGCGTTGATAAAATTGGCCCAATCTTTCCTCGTTAATCTCTATGAACTCTGCGGCTTATTTTACTCTGCGCCGAGTGTGCTGCCGATGAAGTTTTCGTAGCCACGCAAAAAGTCGGGAACGGCCGTCACCCGTTTGCCTGCCAACTGAATTTCTTCCAGCACCAACCCGCCGTCGGCGGTGAGGACGGCTGCGCCTTCTTCGTACGCAACAACCAATCCCGGCTCGCCATCCGGCAAAAGGCCGTCGGCCACCGAGGCCGATTTTATCTTAAGTAGCTCCCCCTGCCAGATGGTAAAAGCTCCCGGCCAGGGCGTCATAGCTCGAAGGCGGCGGTCGATTTCGCTGCTGGTTTGCTGCCAGTTGATACGGCCGTCTTCCTTGGTAATCATCGGGGCGTAGGTGGATTGTTCATCGTTCTGCGGCGTTGGCGTGAGCTTGCCGGCCACGATGTTATCCAGATGAACGTCCAGTAAATTCGCACCTAATTCTGCCAGTCGATCGTGGAGAGAAGCGGCCGTTTCCGTTGGTGAAATCGGCGTCGGCATACAGGCGTACACCGGGCCGGTATCCAGCCCTTCATCCATCTGCATCAAGCAAACGCCCGTCTCGGCATCGCCGGCTAAAATGGCGTGTTGGATAGGAGAGGCCCCACGCCAGCGCGGCAGCAGCGAGGCGTGCACGTTCAGGCAACCGTGCGGTGGCAAGTTTAGCACATGCGGCCGTAAAATCTGGCCAAACGCGGCTACCACAATGATATCCGGCTGCCAGTCGCGCAACGGTTGGGCGGCTTCTTCACTGCGCAGCGATTTTGGTTGGTAAATGGGAATATTGGCAGCAGCGGCTGTGAGTTTGACCGGAGACGGCCGTAGCTGCTTGCCGCGCCCGGCCGGTCGATCTGGTTGGGTCACAACGCCGACCACCGTTTGCAATTCAATTAAAGTTTGCAGCACAGGCACGGCAAACTCAGGTGTACCCATAAAGACCACATTTGTCATAGCGGCATTCTAACCACGATTTTCCCGATTGCAAACTTGTTGACGTAATGTGTGCTCCCCCGTACAATGCAGACATAAACTGGAAATGTGCGTTTGGCTGACAAAGTAGACTTCAGCCAGCCCAAAACATAATTGTACTTAGGAGGCAATTCTCATGAGTGATGATATTGATGTGACAAACGACGAGATGAATCTTACCGGACCATCTGACGATGATAAGCTGTGGGCACTATTGGCGTATGTGTTTTCACCACTGGTACCCATTATTATCTTTTTGATGGAAGATAAGAAGAATCGGCCGTTTGTTAAAGCCCATAACGCCCAGGCCCTGGTTTGGGGTGTAATCAACATGGTGGTTGGTACAGCGTTGAGCGCATTCTTATGCGGTATTCCTTCTTTGGCCATGTGGATTGTTGCCATATACTGGGGCTGGCAAGCTTACCAGGGACAAGAAGTTACCATTCCTGTCATCACAGATTTTGTGAAAGGTCAGGGCTGGGCTTAAAGTCGGCTTCAGATAGATGAATATAGAGCCAGTTCTAACCATCAGGTTTGGGCTGGCTTTCTTTTTTGGCGATTGAACGAATTTAAAGGAGGACCTGAAAATGGATGTTGCTAAAGCCTTTACCTACTTTAGCGAAGATGAGCGATGGGTAGGCAAATTGGGCATCGGCATTTTAATCTCGCTGGTGTCGTTTTTGATTTTGCCGGCATTTTTACTCTATGGCTATGCGGTGGGCATTACCCGCAATGTGATGAATGGTGAGAAACGGCCGTTACCCGAATGGGAAGATTTGGGCACGCTGTTCAAAGATGGGTTGGTGATGTTTGTGGCCGGCATCGTTTATACGCTGCCGTTTTGGCTGTTAGTCTGCATCGCCTTTAGCGCCACCATCGGCTTCGGCGGGCTGAGCGAAGCGGCGCAAATTAGCGAAGATGCTGCTGTTGCCGGCATTATGGCCACCTATGGTCTGGTTGGATGCCTTTCGCTCATTTTTATGCTGGCCTTTTTCTTCATCAGTCCGGCGATTGTGATTCAATATGTACGAAACGATGATTTGGGTGCCTGTTTTCGTTTCGGTGAAGTAATCGCTATTGTGCGCGACAATTTCGCCGACATTCTCATTGCCGGACTCACTCCGTTTCTTGCCAGCTTTGTCCTGTCGATTGTATTTGGCGTGCTTAACATTATCCCCTGTCTGGGAACGATTGTTGCCTTTTTGCTCAGCTTTGCGGTTGCACCTTATTTGACGGCCGTTACCGGTCATCTCTACGGACAAATTGCGGGCAAAATTGGCGGCACACCGCCAGAAGAGAAATTTGCCGGCTAGCGGCAAGGCCCGATCCAATTCAAGAAAAAAGACGGCGCATCCGAGGAAGGGTGCGCCGTCTCTTTAAGAGGGAAGAGGGTTGTACAAAAACGGAGTTATCAATCGTTGTCAGCTTCGTCCGGTAGCGTGTCCAGTACGGCCGTAACCTTGTCCTGATTCACAACGGGAGCCGCCACAATGGGGTAAGCGCGGGTACCAAACTTGGTTAGCGCCGTCGCTCCCAGCCCCAGTGCCACAATCGTCATCCAGATGAGGCCTTCCCCAATGACAAAGGGAACTGCCCCCAAGAAGCCAAGCGTAAATGTGATAGCCATCGTGCCCAATGCTGTTGTGGCCGGCTGGCTAAGGGTTTTCAGGTTGAGTCGCACGGCCAAAAATTCACCCACGATGTTACCCACCGTAAACCAGCCCAGGAAGCCAGCAGCTACGGTCCCCAAAATCAAGGCAATAATGATAGGAAAGCCAAGCAATCCTATACAGACCAGAGTGAGAACTGCCGAAACAAGCGCCAATATGCCAATCACAAATGGCATGGAGAAGACGGTAAGCAGCCCCACCGCGCCACTGGCTACCGGCTTTTTACGCAATGCTTCTTCAATCCGCATCATTGGCTGTGGGATTAAGGAAGCAGTGGCAAAGGCCAACAAGCCAAACAGCAAGCTACGAGCAACGGCAGCGGCAGTGCCGCCAACAAAGCGGGCAAAGGGAGACGGCCGTTCCACTTCCACAGTAGCTGGCGGTACAAAATCAGCAGACGAAGCCAACTCACCCACAAAATTCGTAATTCCATCCGGCAGCATCACGTTCATGTTGGTACAGCTAATGGCACCTTCACCGGAGGCATTGCCGTTAAACAATACACATTCTCCGCCCAAAGAGGCGGTGTCTTCTGTAGTAAGGTTCCCGTTAAACAGAACCACGTCCCCGTTGACCGTGCCGGCAATATGGGCATCTCCATTAAAAATGATGATGTCGCCCGTTACCCGGCCACCGTCTTCCAGCGTGAAGTCTTCATCAAACAGGACGATGTCATTACGTACAACATCATCAGCCTTCACAACCTTGTCTGTAGCTGGGGCAGCAAAAACGGCTCCAGTGGGTACGGCCAACAACAGAAAAATAGTTAGAAAAAATAATATGCTACGTTGCATGCTTAATTGTTACCTCGCATGGAAACGGCCGTTGGTTGGCTAACAAGCTGCTGGTAAACACCATTCCAGACAAAAACCATCCCGGCCAAAACCAGCAGCCAGCCCAAGATGGCTGGTTGCTGGACAATTAACTCCCCAAGTCCCTTAAACAGCGCCTCGGCAATGACGCCAACCAACCGTACACCCTGGTTTAATATCTGTTGGGCACTCTCCACGAAGGCTGGCTGGCTCACAACCGGTACAACTATATTTGCGGCCCAAACGACCAATAAAATTGGCAGGATGCCGCTCAACAGCAGCAGCACATAAATAATGCTGATCGCCCACAGCCGGGCACGCCGGTTGGGCAGCATGGCTACCGTCCGCTGTGTAAATCCGGCCGCCGGGCTTAGCATCGGTGCCTGCCGAAACAACGTGTCGATGGCCAAAATGGCGTGCCACTCGCGGCGGCATTCTGGACACGCCCGCAGGTGAGATTCCAGCTCAGTTTGCTGCTCAGCTGCAAGCTCACCATCGAGCGCGTCCATCATCAACAGGTGAAATCTTTCATGTTCCATAATTAGCTCCATCTATCCTGTTTCAAATCTTGAGTATGCAATGCGTTTTGCCTGCATCGCCAGCCGAAACAACCTGCTGGCGCCTGATTCTGTCTTTAAGAAACGGATGCACCTTCAGCTTCTTGATGAAGTCCAGCCGCAACGCCTATCTCGGCCAACTGCCTGCGGGCCCGGAAAAGGCGAGATTTAATTGCGCTGACGGTGGTATCCATCGTTTCCGCAATTTCTTCATAAGATAGTTCATACCAGTAACGGAGCACAACAGCCTGTCGGTACTCAGGCGCAAGCTCGGCCAGAAGTGATTGCACCATCTCTTCCTGCTCGCTTTGCACTATCTGCGGCTCCGGCCCCGACGCTTTTTCTGACATTAAAGACGGATGCGGCGGCAGTGGCTCATCTATAGAAAGCAAAATAGCCCGTCGCTTCCGAATGATATCAATGCAGTAGTTGGACGTAATTGAAAGCATCCACGTACTAAATTTGTGATTCGGGTTGTAGCTGTCTAACCGAGTATAGGCGCGGATAAACGCTTCTTGGGCCGCTTCCTCGGCCTCGCCAGAGTTTCTCAACATTCGGTATGCCAGATTGTAGACTGGCCGCTGATATGCTTCTATGATTTTGCCAAAGGCGGCCTTGTCGCCGCGCCGCGCCTGGTCCAACCAGACCTGTTCTTCGTCCACTTTTTTCTCCTGACGTTTGTCCTTACGCAGTATAGCAGGAAAAGTTTCTTTTGCTTTTGGTTGGCCAGTGGCTAGTAGGCTGTTACTTTTTATAGTCATGCTTGACAATGCTGAACCCTCTTTTATAATCGAATGTACAACAATTCAACACGTAATACGCAGACTGGGACGAGTAGTTGCAAAATCTGTGCCAGAGAGTGATGGATAAACAATTTTGTCCACAAACAAAGGCAAGTTGTTTAGCTGAGAACCATCATCACAAGAGCGGCAGTGAAAACCCCCCACGAGTGATTTTCTGAACGGTCGGGCAAACTTTGTTGTTTGCCTATTTAGGGGCAGACTTTTGGGTCTGCCCCCCATTATTCCCTATTAAGAAAGTCCGGTTGGCTCCGTTAACGGCCGTAACAAGGGTAATCCGTAAACAGCTATCCGTAATCGGTAAAGTCACCGACTACCGAATATTGATTACCGATTACTAAAATTGGGTGGAACCGCGACGCCATCGCCCCAAACAGGGTGGTGGCGTTTTTAATTTTGGGAGATTAGAGATTAGAGATTGGCAATTCAAAATCCAATCTCTAAACTCCAGTCTCCAATCTCTATAGAAATTGGAGGCATCATGTCACAAGAAAACGGCGTTCCTTACGCCGAATCAGAACTATACAAAATCCGGCACTCGGCCGCGCACGTACTGGCTGAGGCGGTGCTGGAATTTTATCCGGAAGCCAAGCTGGCCATTGGCCCGCCCATTGAAGATGGCTTTTATTATGATTTTGACCTGGGCAAAGATGAATCGGGCAAGCCCAAAACATTTTCGCCGGAAGATATGGAAAAAATCGAAGCCAAGATGAAAGAGCTGCTCAAGAAAAACGCCAAATTTGAGCAATCTTCTATGTCGATTCCAGAGGCCAAACAATTTTTTGCTGACCAGCCCTATAAGTTGGAGTTAATCGATGAGTTGGCCGCTGGCAAAGTGGATGAGAACGGCAAGCCAATCAGCGAGCCGGTGAGTGAGGTGGGTATATACACCCAGCGCGATTTCGTAGATTTATGTCGGGGACCGCACGTGGCCTTTACCAAAAAGATTAAGGCCAACGCCGTAAAATTACTGCGCACGGGTGGTGCCTATTGGCGTGGCGATGAAAACAAGCCGCAGCTTCAGCGCATATACGGCACGGCCTGGCACAATCGGGTTGAGCTGGACGAATATTTGAAGCTGTTGGAAGAGGCCAAAGCGCGGGATCACCGGCGGCTGGGCAAGCAGTTAGGGCTGTTTCACATTTCGCAGTTGGTTGGTTCTGGGCTGCCGCTCTGGCTGCCCAAAGGGGCTGTGCTGCGCGAAACGCTAGAGAACTTTTTGCGCCAGGCGCAGCTTGAGCGTGGCTATTTGCCGGTGATTACGCCCCACATTGGCAAGTTGGATTTATACATTAAGAGCGGCCATTATCCATATTACAAGGAAAGTCAATATACACCCATCGATGTGGACGATGAGAAGTTCTTGCTCAAGCCGATGAACTGCCCGCACCACATTGAAATTTACAAGAGCGAACCGCATAGCTACCGTGATTTGCCGCTGCGGCTGGCCGAGTTTGGCACGGTTTACCGATATGAGCAGAGCGGTGAGCTGAATGGATTGACGCGGGTGCGCGGTTTTACAGTGGATGATTCGCACCTGTTTGTGACGCCGGAGCAGCTTGAGGAAGAGTTTATTGGCGTGGTGGATTTGATCCAGCATGTGTTTAACACGATGGGCTTTGACGATTTCCGCGCGCGTCTGGGCACGAATGATCCTAACAGTGACAAATACGCCGGTACGCCGCAGATGTGGCAGCAGGGTGTGGCGGCGATTAAGCAAGCGGCCGATAAGGTGGGCATGCGCTACGCGATTGAGGAAGGTGAGGCTGCCTTTTACGGGCCAAAGCTGGATTTTATCTTCCGAGACGTTTTGAAACGGGAGTGGCAGCTTGGCACGGTGCAGGTGGACTTTTTGCTGCCGGAGCGGTTTGAGCTGGAATACATGGGTGAAGATGGCCAAAAGCATCGCCCGGTGATGATCCATCGTGCCCCGTTTGGCAGCATGGAGCGGTTTGTGGGCATTTTGATTGAGCATTTTAACGGTGCGTTTCCGCTGTGGTTGGCTCCGGTGCAGGTGGTGATGGTGCCGATTACGGACCGGCATGTGCCGTATGCCAACAAGGTGGCGGTCGAACTGCGGGCTGCCGGAATGCGCGTAGAAGTGGATGCCAGCAATAACCGGATGAATGCCAAAATCCGTAATGCCCAACTGCAAAAAGTGCCGTACATGCTTGTTGTGGGCGACAGGGAAGAAGAGGACAATGCGGTTGCCGTGCGCACGCGCGACAACGAGGACCGCGGCGCGATCTCCATTGCCGACTTCAAAACGAATGCAACTACCCGGATCACCACCAAAACGATGGAGTTATGAGCGGCCGTTTCCAGTATTCAGTAATCGGTAAACGGTAATCAGTTAAGAGGCCGCTCGTGAGAGTGGCCTCTTTTTGTTATTGAGCAATTAATTGATTTAGGAGAACCTGATGACTGAACAACCCTATGAACAATCCGATTTGTACAAGCTGCGGCATACGGCCGCACACGTTTTAGCCCAAGCCGTGTTGGAATTATATCCACAGGCTAAGCTGGGCATTGGCCCGCCCGTTGCCGATGGCTTTTATTATGATTTTGATTTGGGGGTGGCTGAGAACGGCCGTTCCCGAACGTTCCGTCCCGACGACCTGCCCAGGCTGGAAAACCGAATGCGCCAGATCATCGCCGGAAAGCATCCGTTGGTTTACGAAGAGGTTTCTTTGGATGAAGTGCGCCGCCGGCTAGGCGACCAACCCTATAAGCTGGAACTGATCGATGAGCTGGCCGAAAAAGGCGAGAAAATCAGCCTGTACCGGCACGACAGCTTTGTTGATTTGTGTCGCGGGCCACATGTGGCCCACACGGGAAAGATCCCTGCCGATGGGCTGAAGCTGATGAGCATTGCCGGGGCTTACTGGCGGGGTGATGAGAAACGGCCGCAGCTCCAACGCATCTACGGCACGGCCTGGCCCAGCAAAAAAGAACTCAAAGCCCACCTAGCCATGCTGGCAGAAGCCAAAAAGCGGGACCATCGGGCGTTGGGGCGCGAGCTGGAAATTTTCATCCTCGATGAGGACGTTGGCCCTGGGCTGCCCCTGTGGCTGCCCAACGGCAACATTCTGCGTGAGGAGATGGAGAAGCTGGCCCACGAGATGGAAGACAAAGCAGGCTACATCCGCGTCTCCACGCCCCACATCGCCAAAGAGTCGCTTTACCGGCAAAGTGGCCATCTGCCTTATTACGCAGATGATATGTATCCACCGATGGATAGTGAAGGCAGCCGCTACTATCTCAAGCCGATGAACTGTCCCTTCCATCACAAAATCTTTGCCAGCAAACCACGCAGCTACCGCGACCTGCCCCTGCGCCTGAGCGAATACGGCATGGTCTACCGCTACGAGCAGAGTGGCACGCTGATGGGCCTGCTGCGCGTGCGCGCCGCCCAGCAAAACGACGCCCACATTTACTGCTCAGAAGCGCAGCTTGAAGAGGAGTTCATGGCGGTTATTGACCTGTATCGTTATTACTTTTCCCTGTTTGGCATTGAAAAGTACGTGATGCGTTTGAGTAAACACAACAAGGCAAAGTTAGGCGTGAAGTATGTGGACAATGAACCGATGTGGCTTAAAGCAGAAGGGATTGTACGTGAGGTCATGTTGAAACATGATGTTCCTTTTGTGGAGGCCGAGGACGAAGCCGCGTTCTATGGCCCTAAAATCGACGTGCAGATTTGGAGTGCGATTGGACGGGAATTCTCGCTGGCCACGAACCAGCTGGACTTTGGCGTGCCGCCGCGCTTTGATTTGACGTTTACCAACCCGCAGGGCGAACTGGAAACGCCGTGGTGTATTCATCGCGCGCCGCTGGGTGCCCATGAGCGCTTTATTGGCTTTTTGATTGAGCATTATGCGGGTAACTTCCCGGTGTGGCTGGCCCCGGAGCAGGTGCGGGTGATTCCTATTACGGATGAGCAAAATGAATACGCGGGCCAGATTGCTGCCAAGCTAAAAGCCGGCGGCGTGCGTGCTCAAGCCATGCTGGAAAGTGACCGAATGCAGGCCAAAATTCGGCAGGCACAAGAGATGAAGGTGCCTTACATGCTCATCGTAGGCGGGCGTGAAGCGGAGGCCGGTACGGTCTCGCTGCGCAAGCGGGATGGATCCCGGCAGAATGGTCTCTCGCTGGCGGCATTCGAGGCATTGGCCCAAGAGAAAATTGCCTCAAGAGCTGCTACTTTATGATTGCGTTGTCCAGCTTGAGAGGTAGCTGGCGCAGGCGCAGGCCAACTGCGTCGAAGATGGCATTGGCAATGGCGGCCGGCGTGGGGTTTTGCGCAGCCTCACCGGCACCCAAGAATGGCAAGTTGGGCCTGTTGATGAGCACTGTTTCGATAATGGGCATGCCGGAGAAGCGCAAAACTGGATAGCTGTCCCAATCCAGGCTGAGGATGCCGGTTTCGTCAAAATTGACGGCTTCGGCCAGCGTCCAGCTGGCGGCCTGGACGAAACCACCTTCGAGCTGGTTGCTCAGGCCATCGGGATTGACGATTTGCCCGGCATCGGCGGCGATGATGGCGCGATCTAGCTGGATTTGGCCGCTGGCCTCATCGACGTGGAGATCAACGACGACGGCCGTATAACACTGCACATTCTTATATTGAGCAAAGGCAATCCCCTGGCCATGTCCGCTGCCAGACGGCCGTTGCCCAACCTGCCAATTTGCCTTCTCTGCTGCCGCTTCAATCACTGCCCTGGCCCGCTCATCATCCAGATGACGCAGGCGGAACTCAACCGGATCAACTCCAGCCGCTGCTGCCAACTCATCCATAAATGATTCGATAGCAAACACGTTGGCATACGCTCCCAGGCTGCGCAGCGATGAGGTGCGCAGCGGTGAATTGGGCACAAAATGGCTCACCACACGCCGCCGGGGGAAGTTGTAAAGCGGATCGGCATTACGGTAGCCGCCAAAGTGGGTACCGAGTAAATTGCGCGGTTGGGGACGGTCAAACGGCCGTGCCAAATGCCAGCTCGCCAAGAGCCCCGATTCTCGCTCTACGCCTGGTCTGGGGCGGGCCGTGTGCGGGTAGCTCCACACGTCATGATTCCAGTCTGCAATACGGCCGTCACCGTCCAGGCTGGCTTGCAGTTTGAGGGCCATCGCCGTCCCATACGGCTCCCAACCATGCTCGTCGGCGCGGCTCCATTTGAGCGAGACCGGGCGACCAGGCACGGCTCGCGCCAGCAAAGCGGCGTCCAGCGCGGCATCGTCGGCACCATTATGACCGTAGCAGCCCGCGCCTTCAGTGTGAATCACCGCCACCGCGTCTGACGATAGCTCCAGCACCTGGGCCAGGGATTGTTGCAGCAGAAAGACACCCTGCGTGTGGCTCCACACGGTCAGTTTGCCTTCTGCAAACCGGGCCACTGCCGCCGACGGACCGAGTGAACCGTGCATGTGATACGGCCGTAAATAGGTCACCTTCAACGTTTGGGCCGCATCGTCTGGGGCAGCAATGGGCGGGATGGGATCGGTCCCGGCCGTGCCGTTCACCACCAGGTTAGATTCTGCCGGCTGCGACAGCAAATGATCATGAAGCGTTTCAGGGGTGGGCAAGCTGGTCTCATTGTGCCAGACGGCCGCTGCTTGCAGCGCCTCTTGCGCCTGGACGGCCTGCTCTTCCCGTGCGGCAATCACGCCCAGGAAGCGGCCGTCGCGCACCACAGCCAGCACGCCGGGCATTTGTTTTACGGCCGTTTCAGCCACAGAAACCAATCGAGCCTCATAAGCCGGTGGTCGCACCACGCGCCCATGAACCATCTCCGGCAATTCGAGATCGTGCACGTAGCTCGGCTGGCCGGTAACTTTGGCCAGCAAATCCAGCCGCTTGGCGGCCTGGCCGATGAGTTGGTACGCATCTGGCGTTTTGGGCCGGACCGCGCCCGTTACCTGGCGGCCAAATTGCCGTCCGCCCATAAGCTGCCAGTAGGTCACCTGGCGACCGGTGGCCGGGTCGGTGATGGTGCCGTCGTGAATTTGCAGGTGGGGCACGGCCGTTTCCGCCTCCAACTCTTCAAAAGCAAGCGTCAGCAAAATGTGGCGCGCTTCCGCAGCGGCCACGCGCAAAGCCTGGCCGCTCGTCTGCAGCGACATGCTGCCGGCCGTCACGCCCTCATCCGGCGTCTGGCGCGTGTCGCCACTGACAATCCGGATGCGTTCTAATGCCACGTCCAGCTCTTCGGCGGCGATTTGGGCAACGGCCGTGCGAATACCCTGGCCAATTTCTACCTTGCCGCTAAAAATGGTGATGGTCTCTTGGGGATCGACGCGTATCCAGGCGTCAAGTTCGGGCGTTTGCTGTAAGGATCGGGGCAGGCTGTCGCCGGGCGGCGGCGCTGGCAGATCGTTGGCCTCGATGAGCTCGTAGATGGGCTGCCAGTGGGGCTGGCCGATGCGCAGTTTGATGGCCCGGCGCACGCGCTCGTACACACCGCAGCGGCAAATGTTGTCGTCTAACGCTTGACGAATGTCGGCGTCGGTGGGGTGACGGATGCGGTTTAACAATCCCTGGGCGGCAATAATCATGCCCGTGACGCAGTAGCCGCACTGGATGGCCTGTTCTTCGACGAATGCTTCTTGTAGGGGATGGAGGAAAACGGCCGTGCCCAGACCTTCTATCGTGATAATCGGAACATTGACAACCTGCTTGATCGGTATCTGGCAGGATGGTGTGGCCGTGCCGTCGATGAGGACCTTGCACGACCCGCACTGTTCCAGCCCGCAGCCAAATTTGGGACCCTTCAACCCTAAATCGTTGCGCAAAACGGTAAGCAGCGGCGTTTCCGGATCGGCCATAACTTCAACTGATTTTCCATTGACGTGTAAAACGATTGGTTGTGACATCTTCCTATTTTACCATTGAATTCAAGGCAGCCAGTATCGTGCCGCACGGCTTTCAGTGGTCGACGGTTCCCATGCCATAGCTATGAAATCCCTTTCCCGTTCTAGAGGGCGCGGGAAAGCGCGATTTGGAAATCGCGGCTACACTTGTCAGACAAATAAGGCAAATGTTATTCGGATTTGGGTTGCGTTTGGGTGAGGGGCAGCTTGAAGGTGAAGGTGCTGCCTACGTTTTCTTCGCTCTGGACGTTGATTTCGCCGCCATGGGCTTCGATCAAACTTTTGACGATAGCCAGCCCCAGGCCGGTGCCGATGGCCAGATGGCGGTGGCCCTTCACGCGGCTGTAGCGGTCGAAGATGTAGGGCAGCTCGTCGGCGGGGATGCCGTAGCCGTTGTCTTCTACCTGGAATATGGCGAAACGGCCGCTCACATCCGTCCGTACCGAGACCAAACCACCCTCTGGCGTGTACTTCAGCGCGTTGGAGATGAGATTCAAAATCACCCGGCGAATCTTGCTCATATCGGCCGTGACCATGATGGGCGAGGGGATTTGGTCATAGTTCAGGGTAATGCTTTTTTCCAGGGCCTGTGTTTCCAGGGATTCGGCCGTGTTTTTCACCAGCAGCGCCAGGTCAAAGTTAGACGATTCTAACAGGATCGGCACACCGGATTGCAGCTTTTCCAGCTCCAGAATGTTGTTCACAATTTCCAGCAGCGTATCCTGGCTGTTCAAAATCACTTTGGCGATCTTGACTTGCTGTTCGCGGGTGAGCTCACGATCTTTCATGATGCTGCCATAGCCGCGAATGCTGGTGAGCGGGGTGCGCATGTCGTGGGTGAGGACGGCCAGGAAGGAATCTTTCTCTTTGTGCAGCTCTTCCAGCTTATGATTGGCATCGGCCAATGCCTGGGTACGCAGGGTTACCATATCTTCCAGCTTTTCCATCTGCTGTTTGGCATTGTTCACCGTTACCCGGAACGAATACGCCGATAAGATGATGGGCAGCACGAAGATGGCCAGACCCAGCAGGCCAAATTGATCGACGGCCAATGTAATCATGCCACCGCCGATGCTCATGACTAAAACATTCATGGGGATGGCCCAACGATTTTCGCGCCAAACCTCTCTGGGACGAACGCCGTTGGCCAGATAGATGATGATGGAGAGCAGCCAGAAATTTACCTGATCGCCAACGATGGCTCCGATGACCCAGGGAACGCCTTCGATGACAAAGCTGCCTGTACCCATCATATTGCGCAGCCAGACAAAAACGAGGCCGGCCAGCAAAATGGAAACGCCATGAATACCACCATTGACACCTAGGCGCTCTATTTCATGGTTCCAATCTCGATTGTTGGGGCGCAAGCTCAGCAGCCAGAGGCCTAATTCGGCAATGGCGGCGGCCATGCCGGCCGCTACCGGCCCGTATAGACCAACAACAGCAAAGCTAATCGCACCGCTCACGGAGACGCTCACATTGCCGCCAACCAGATAAGTCATGGTGCTTTGTGTAGCAATGGCAAAGAAGAGCAGCAGCAGCAAAATCGAGGGGTTTTCGTATTCGGGGAAGGAAAGAAGGCCGAGAACGACAATCGCTAACCCGGCCAGTGATAAAACGGCCGAATAAACCTGGCGCATATTACGTAGGCGCGCTTTCCAGTCGGGGACTTCTTTTTCGTCTCTTTCATCAATTGCAGCGCTCATTTCGTAGTACTTTAAATCATTCTGTGGGAGTTGGACATAGGAGATCATGGTGAGAGCGGATGGCAGGGGCGTAAATAAGGTGTGAAAGGTCCAAGTGGTGTCTTTTGCCCACCGGATGCGCAAAAGGGGATTATATCCAGTTGCTAAACTGAAATATATGCCCTGGTCCAATGGACAGGTGCCGCAATTATTGGTACAACTATAATTACTCAGACAGTTAGTTATATTTCATTCAAGAAGGAGCGAAATCGATGAAAAATCTGACGGCTATGATTAACGACTGGTTCCCGGCAGAAGAAGCAAACGCACACTGTGATGGTCCTTGCGGCGTTTACGACCCGGCAGATGCGCGCATTAAAGCTGAAGCAGTGCTTTCAATGACCAAGAAAATCTTGGCGCTATCCCCGCCAAGCGACGGTGATGCCAATGCCTGGGCTGCTTACTTAAACACAATGTCCCGCTATATTGCTATTAAGGAAGAGCAGGCGCAAAAGGCCAAAGATGAACTGCTTATCTTATGGACCGATTATTTTAAGCCGGTTCACCTGGAAAAGTACCCAGACCTGCATGACACGTTTTGGCAGGCGGCCAAGCTTTGCTCCGCTTGCAAGGTGGAAGTAAATCAAGAACATGCAGAGGAATTAATGGCTACGGTAGAAAAGATTCACAATATTTTCTGGGCCACCAAGGGCCGTGACGTTGCCTATTACACCGCCAGTTAATCAACGTTTGTCCTGACTCTTGAAACGCCGACCATCGAAATGGTCGGCGTTTTTTTCTATGGGTGCCTGACCGATGCTTGAGCCGCTACCTGCTGCCTCTCTTTTTGCTTACCTGAAGCTGCTGCTGCCGCGTTGGCAGCGGCGGCGGGTAAACGGCCGTTCCATGCACCCCACCCTTCCCGATGGCACAACCGTCTTGCTGGATACGGCCGCTTACCGTCACACTTCACCACAAACTGGCGACATCGTCCTGGCCCAACATCCCTTTCAGCCAGACAACAAAATGAATAAGCGCATTACGGCCATTACCGAAGACAGCCGTTTCTTTTTACAGGGCGACAATCCAGACGCTGTCGAAACCTCAGACAGCCGCAGTTTCGGTACCGTGCGCCCAGACCAGATTTTGGGCAAGGTTACCCATCGTTTTTTGTAATCGGCAAACGCTTTTGCATTCGCCCAAAATGGTGGTTTTTTCCGTAAAATGCGGCTGTGGAAACGGCCGTCTCAGCCAACGATGAAAAGAATTGACAAAGCAGTTTACTGTGGCTAGAATGAACCCATTGACCCTCCCGTCAATTAAAAATCGGAAATTAACTCCACACCTGTCCAATCTGGCAATAAATAGTCAAAAAAATCAGTGCGGACAATCGTAACCGGTATCAGCTAAATTGGGGTGATTTCTACAAAAAAAGCCGGTTACGCAAACCAAATAACCTTCTGACCTAAAGCAAGGAGAGGATTTATGACCCATATTGTGACCCGTTTATGTTTACGCGACACCGCTTGCATAGACGTATGCCCGGTAGAGTGTATGATCCTGGGGAAACCGGAAGAAGAATGGCCCTGGCTCTACATTGACCCCGATACCTGCATCGACTGTGGTGCCTGTGTTCCCGAATGTCCCTACGAAGCAATTTTCCCCGAAGAAGAAGTTCCCTTTGATTACGAAGCGCCCGCCGGTGTCTGGATTGCCAACACCAAAGAATTGCTGCCCGACGGCGCGCCGTTTGAGGGTGAGGTAGATGGGCATCAAGTAAAATTGCTCAATGCCAAGCAGTTGTCCGGTGGTGAAATTCTGGACCTCACTGAGGATATTCCACCGAATTACGATTTCTTCTCTGAAGGGCCCGGCTACGACGCCCTGGATTAACATTAGACTATTAAGGCTTGCTGCCACGGCGACAGGTCTTTCTTTTAAAAAAAGCCGAATTAGCTCTGGTGCGTAAATGCAAAAGTGGCTGATTCGGTTTTTTTGTCTTTGTGCCAATACAGTAGTTGAGCAAAATTTACCCACAAAATAATTGAATGATCCGCTGAAAAAGGGATGAGAGGCAATAATGAGTGATTACCGCGTAGAAAAAGATTCATTAGGCGAGGTGCGCGTTCCTGCTCAAGCATACTGGGGAGCGCAAACCCAACGGGCCATCCATAATTTTCCGATTACGGGTTTACGGCCGTATCCTGCCTTTGTCTGGTCTATGGCCACAATTAAACGCGCAGCAGCCGAAGTGAATTCAGATTTAGGGTTGTTTCAGGACAAAGAAGTGGAGGGTAAGGTGGTCTCCGGGGATGCGATGGCCCAGGCGATCATGATGGCGGCAGACGAGGTGATAGACGGCCGTCACGCCGATCAATTTGTCGTGGACCCAATCCAGGCCGGGGCCGGCACCAGCCACAACATGAACATCAATGAAGTGATCGCCAATCTGGCTAATGAACATTTAGGCTACGGGCTGGAAGCAGCCAAAAAGCCGGTGCATCCCAACGACCATGTCAACATGGCCCAATCAACCAATGATACTATCCCCACCGCCATCCGCCTGGGCTGCCTGTGGCGGCTGGATGAGCTGCTGGCTTCCCTGAAAACATTGGCCGATGCCCTGAATGGCAAGGCGTCAGAGGTTGACGATGTGGTGAAAAGCGGCCGTACCCACCTGCAAGATGCTGTGCCGGTGCGCCTGGGCCAGGAGTTTAGCGCCTATGCCCGCGCCGTGGAGCGCGATCGAGAAAAAATTGCTCAGGCTGCCGACGGCCTGCGCCGCCTGGGGATTGGCGGCACCGCCACGGGCACCGGCCTGAATGCGCACACCGAATACCACCGGCGCATGGTGGCCACGCTGGGACGCCTGACCGGACTGGAACTGCACGAATCTGACAACTTGTTTGAGTCGATGCAGAGCATGGGCGACGCCGTTCACTTCAGCGGCGCGCTGCGCACGCTGGCGCAGGACCTTACCCGCATTGCCAACGATTTTCGTCTGCTTTCTTCGGGACCCAGCACAGGCCTGGACGAGATTCGCCTGCCCGCCGTGCAGCCCGGTTCTTCCATTATGCCCGGCAAAGTGAACCCGGTGCTGGCCGAGATGCTAAACATGGCCATGTTCCAGGTGATGGGCAACGATCTCACCGTGATGTTAAGCGGCCAGGCGGGCCAGCTTGAGCTAAACGTCATGATGCCCATCATTGCCTACAATTTGTTCCAGAGCATGGATGTGATCATCAACTCGGTAAACGCCTTCACGGAGAAATGCGTGGTGGGCGTGAAGGCCAACAAGGAGAAGGCGGAAGGCTGGCTGGCCAAGAATGCCATTTTGGTCACCGCGCTCAATCCGGTAATTGGTTACCAGAAGGGGGCCGAGGTGGCCAAAGAGGCGATGGCCTCTAACCGCACCGTGCGCGAAGTGGTGATTGAGAAAGGGTATCTGGACGAAGAAGAGGCCGATCGGCTGCTGAATGTTCGCTCTCTGACGGAAGGCGGTATTCAGAAGTAACGGCCGTATCAACCACAGTTTGTTCCTTAAAGTCCCGAGAGCGATCCTCTTGGGACTTTTTTTGTGCAATGCTTCACGGTAGATGAGAAAAGCAAGCTTCTTTTAGCAACTGAAGTAGCATAAAGCGTGCAGAACATTTAGTTTAATTTGAACGTTTTAAACGCAAAAAAGGAGCTTGCGCATTATGAAACGTCTGTTTTTCCCGGCAGTTTTGCTGATACTTTCTATTTTGATGGTGGCCTGTGGCGGTAGTGAAGAAACGGCCGTTCCCGAGCCGGTATCAATTACCATAACCGGAACCGACACCTTTGTCTTTGATCCCGCTTCCCTAACGCTGCAAGAAGGCCAGGAAGTGAATCTGACCTTTGAAAATGGGGGTGCCCTGGAGCATAGCTGGGTCCTGGTGTCAAACCGGATCGACCCTGTTGAAGCGACCGCCGATGATGCGGTGCGAGGGATTAGCACCGGGACGGTAGACGGTGGTGAAACCAACACGATTCGCTTCGTGGCACCGGCCGCCGGAACGTACCAAATTGTGTGCACCATTGCCGGCCATGCAGCCGGCGGTATGGTTGGTGAGCTAACGGTAGAGCCGTAAGCCAAACAACTGAAAACCGAACATTGGCAAACAAAAAGGGTCGTGCTACAGTGGCGGCCCTTTTTGTTTGCGAGGTAGAACTATGTTGACCATTCCCCGGCCATTCTTCAACCAAATGATCGATCATTTAAAGGCGTGTTATCCGCTGGAAGGGTGTGGGCTGCTGGCGGGGAACGAGAAGGGGGTGGTGACGGCCGTTTACCCCATCGACAACATCTTAAAAAGCCCAGCGGCCTATGAAATGGACCCGCAGCAGCAGATCGAGACGCTGCTGGCGCTGGAGGCCACGGGTTGGCTTCTTCTGGCCATTTACCATTCCCATCCCCAGGGGCCGGCACACCCTTCGGCCAGGGATATTGCGCTGGCATTCTACCCGGAAGCCTTACACATCATCGTTTCTTTGCGTGACAAAATGACGCCTCGGGTGCGCGCATTCCAGATTTTGGAACAGGAAGTTGTTGAACGAAAAATAAAGGTCGCGTAGAGTATGCAACCATCTGGCGAAATTCGTGTTTAATAGAACGTAGCAAACCAAAATGAGTTTTCCACAAGAAGCGCAAGGGATAAGGGAGAAGAACAAAACAGATGATTTCAGCTTTTTACTTTTTAGTGGCAGCATTGATAGGTTACGTTTGCGGGGCAATTCCATTTGGTTACCTCTATGTTCGTTTGGTGAAGGGCATAGATATCCGCACGGTTGGCAGCGGCCGTACCGGAGGGACCAATTCTTTGCGGGCGGCAGGATTGGGTGTTGGCCTGGCAACTTCTTTTAGCGACGTGGGTAAAGGGGCGTTGGGCATTATTTTAAGCCGTTGGCTTTTGGTCAATCAGCTCAGCCCTGAGCTGCTGCCCTGGGCGCTGGCTTTGGCTGGCGTCATGTCGGTGATCGGGCACAATTGGTCTGTGTTTATGGGCTGGCGCGGCGGCGCCGGTACGGGACCGAACGTGGGATGGGGCACGGCCGTTTGGTGGCCTATGCTGCCCATTGCCATCGTCGTCATGTCCGGCATGTTGTTGGGCATTGGCATGGCTTCGGTCGCTTCCCTGACAATGGGCGCACTCATTGCCATTGTGTTTTTTGTACTGTACGTCGCCGGGGTATCGCCGTTTGACACGACATTGGCTTACACGGTTGGAGGCGTGGTCGCTTTTATTATCGTTGCCTGGGCCTTACGGCCGAACATCCGGCGGCTGCTGGATGGAACCGAACGGGTCGTTGGTCCTCGCGCCCGCCTCAAGCGTAGACAGGAAGCCAAAGACGGAAACAGTTAACTCTATACAAGACATTTTGTTAGCGGTATACTTCGTCCATGGAGTTTGAATGGGATAGCCAGAAGAAAGACAGTAATGAACGCAAACACGGTGTAAGTTTTGAAGAAGCTGAAACTGTTTTTGGAGACCCACTGCCAGAATATGAATTTGATTACAGCAAAGCAAAGCCGAACCGCTTTGCCCTGAAAGAAGATCAGCAAGTGGTGATCTTAGATCCGGATGTTGCTAAGCATTTCAAGGATTCGGAATCGGTCAATCGTGTCTTGAGGGCGTTAATTGCCAATATGCCTCAAGCTGCTTAAGAAATTGGCTCATTTACTCGATTTTTACCCTCCCCCCTTCGTGAGAAATTCATAATGTAACAGCCCCATCGCATCTATTTGCACGTTGTTGACGTTGTTGAGCGAGATGGCAATGCGCGGCTCTTGCAGTAAATCTACCGTGGGGAAATCCTGCGCCCATAGCTGCTGAATGTCACCGTAAACGGCCGTTCTCCCCGCCAGGTCTTCCGCTTCGTCGGCGGCTTGCAGGAAGGTGTCTATGGCCGGGCTGTCGTAGTTGGGGCAGAAGGTGCTGCTGGTGAGAATAACGTCAGTCCAGGCGCCGGGTCCCAGATAATCGGCGGGGCGACCGGGGCTGGGCCAGCCCATCAGGTAAGCAGATAAATTACATTCGCTCACCTGACCAATAAATTGTTCAAACGGCGCGCCGGTCAAGGTTACCTGGAAGACGCCGGTTTCTTCTAGCTGGCTTTGCAGAGCAGCGGCGTAGGCAGCTTCTATATCGCTGTAACGGCCGTCGTCCACATACCACAGTTCAATTTCCAACGGTGTCGTCTGGCTGTAGCCAACTTCCAGCAGCAGCGAACGGGCCAGCGGCAAGTTGCGCTGGGGAAAGATGGGCAAATGCCCCGGCACCGTATCGGGGATGGGGCTGAACAGGGGGATGCGGCTGCCGTTAAAAACGGTCTCGGCCAGGACATTGCGATCAACTGACAAGGCAAACGCCTGGCGCACCTTCACGTCGTCCCACGGTTCCTGCTCCTGGTTGAAGATGACGTGGCTTTTGAAGGCCGCCGGTCCGGTCCACGCCTTGTAATCGGGCACGCCGTCGCCGTTGGTGTCACTGTTTTGCAAGGCGGCGAAGTCACTGTAGGGAAGACCGGTCCAGGCGATGTCGATGGATTGGAACTCTTCGAGAGAGCGGCGCATCACGGCCGTATCATCCTGAAAGCGAATCAAGATGTTTTCAAATGCGGGCGTGGGGCGGCCCGGCCATTCCGGGTTGGCCCGCAAACGCATCTGCTCGCCCGGCGTCCAGTTTACAATGGTGTAAGGTCCCAGCCCGCCGCAGCTGCTCATGTTGTCCGCCGTTTCGCTGTAGCATTCATTGCTAATCGGGAAATAAGGCGGCGTGGCCAGCAGGCTAAAAAAGGTGGAATCCGGCGCTTGCAGCACAAACTTCACCGTAAATTGATCGATTACCTGCACAGCATCATCATCGGCAAAACCGTCCCCGTTGCTGTCTTTCAGGTAGCCGTTGACCAAAAAGTTGCCCAAACTGCGCGCCCGGTCAATGGACCATTTCACATCTTCGGCGGTGAATTCACTGCCGTCGGGGAAGCTAAGACCGCGCCGCAGGCTGATAGTGTATTCCAGCTTGTTTTCAGAGATGGTGGGCAGGCTGCTGGCCAGCAGCGGTTCCAGCATATTATCTGTGTTGAAGGCGTACAGGCCGCTCATTGTGTTGATTTTGATTTCCCAACTGGTGAAGTTAGAGAAACGGGCAGCCGGGTCCAGGTCGCTGGGGTCACCCACCACGCCGATGACCATTTCATTGGGCGAAGCGACGACGCGCGGTTCGCCAGGGGTAAGCGTGTCGGATGGCAGCAGCCAGGCAACGGTGAGCCGCTCGATATTGCCGGCATTTTGCACGGCCGTAATTGCCGCATTCAGTTTTTCTAACAGCTCGGTATTGGATGACGAAACGGCGATGCCATACGCTTTTTGGCTGATCCAGGCCTCACGGCCGCTGCCGCCCACAACCTTGATCTGGTCGCTGTAGGTCTGGCTGAAGTAGTTGGCCACGTAGCTGTCGGTGATTACGGCCGTTAACGATTCGTCTACCAGCGCCTGCAACGCCTCCACGCTGTTCTTGAAACCGTTGCGCAAATCGGCTTCGTTCACGCCGACGATAGAGCGGGCAACCTGTTCTGCCTCACTGTTTTCCACCACGCCGACGGCCAGGCCCGGCTGCAAATCCTGGTAGCTGCTGAAGCGGTCCTCATCGGCCAGCACCACCAGCACCTGGCCCACTTCCAGGTAGGGCTGGGTGTAGGCAATGCCGGGCATCGGCTCCTCGGGGATGACCAGGCGAGACATGGCGGCGTCAAAGTCACGGCCCGGGTTGGCCGCCAAATTTTCCAGCACACCCTCGGCCGGCGTCACGACAAACTCGTAATCCAGGTCCGCTTCGGCGGCGATGTTTTCCATCAGGCGGCTGTCGAAGCCGTCTAGGTCGCCAAACTGATCAAACCGGGTAAAGGGAGGCAGCGGTGCATCGGTGGCAATGACGATGAAATCTTCCTGGCTGGGCGGGAAGAGGGCTTCTTCGGTGGGGGCCGCGGTGGGCGTGGGCGGGGAGGGTGTTACGGCCGTTTCTTCCCCACCATCACCACAGGCCACCAGCAGCAAAATAGCGGCAAGCAATACAAAAATCCGTTTCATAACGGAGGAGTATAGCAACTGGTTGTTGCCTGACAAGCCAGGCAAGGCAATTATGAATGGTGAATAATTATTCTGTAGCTACAAAATCTCTTTGAGGGCAGCCAGGAGCATGGTGACGTTTTCCTTGCGGCTGTTGAAACCCATCAGGCCAACCCGCCACACTTTGCCCGCCAGTTGGCCAAAGCCGCCGGCCACCTCAATGTTGTACTCATTCAACAGCCGCCCGGCAACCGCTTTGGCATCTACGCCATCCGGGACGCGCACGGTGGTGAGGGCTGGGATGCGGTTAGCCGGATTTTGCACGTGGCAGCCCAGGCCTATCGCCTCTAAACCTTCCCAAAAAAGTTCAGCGTTGGCCTGGTGCCGCGCCCAGCGCTCATTTAACCCCTCTTCCACAACAAGGCGCAGCCCTTCGCGCAGAGCGTACATGCTGTTAATGGGCGCGGTGTGGTGATAGCTGCGCGTTTTGCCGTCCCAATAGTTGGCCAGCGTGGTCATATCCAAATACCAGTTGGGCACCTTGCCCTGCCGGCGGTCCAGTTTGGCCAGGGCGCGCTCACTCAGGGTGAAGGGTGAGGCACCAGGCGGACAGCTCAACCCTTTTTGCGAGCAGCTATAGGCGGCATCCACGCCCCATTCGTCGAGGAAGATGGGAGAGGTGCCCAGGCTGGTGACGGTGTCGATGAGCAGCAGGCAGTTGTGGGCGCGGCATAGCTCGGCGATACCCTCCATGGGTTGTAGTGCGCCGGTAGAGGTCTCGGCATGGACCAGGGCCAGGATAGCCGGTTTATGTTCGTCCACTGCTTGGCTGATGTCATTGGGGCTGAGCACTTCGCCCCACGGCCGTTCCACCAGACGCACATCGGCCCCATACCGCCCGGCCATATCCACCAACCGCTCGCCAAAGTAGCCAATCACGCCGACCAGCACCACGTCGCCCGGCTCAACGAGGTTGGCCAGGGTGGCTTCCATCGCCGCGCTGCCGGTGCCGCTGACGGGCAGCGTAAACGGATTGCTGGTTTGCCAGGTGTAGCGCAGCATCTCCTGAATCTCGTTCATCACGGTGATGAAGCTGGGGTCCAGGTGCCCCACCTGCTGGTTGGCAATTGCTTGCAGCACGCGTGGGTGGGCGTTAGACGGCCCCGGCCCCAGCAGCAGGCGCGGTGGCATATCTAGCTGTCCGGTTTGCAGTCGGTGGGCTTCATTTACGGCATAGGTTTTCATGGCGCTTCCTTTGATTTTGCTTTTTGACTTGTTTAGATTGGTCCAATCTTTGAGATTGGACCAATCTATTAAGATAGTTTGAGGAACAAGAATGGCGCGATCATACGTCGCAAGGAGGGATTTTTCAAGAAGATTAGAAGAAATCTTCACAAAGAAACGAAGTGCTTTGTTACACAAGTTTTCTTCACTTGTCATTCCCGCGAAGGCGGGAATCCAAAAGATGGATGCCTGCCTACGCAGGCATGACACAAGCGTGAATTATTTGCGTTACGCTGTACGAAGGTAGGGAGGAACAAAGAAAACGAAAAGCTTTGTCTCTCCGTTTCTTTGTTCCTTCGTATAAATAAAATTCTTTACGCCGTTCGCATCTGAGGATGCTCACTCCTCTGTATTTTAGGGTGTAGGCGTGGCCGTGGGAAATACAATCGGTGGAATAATCGGCTGCAAGGTAACCACAACCGGCGGGAAGATGGGCACCAGCACCAGGCCCTCGTTCAGGCACGGCTCGGGGAAGTCGGCCCCGGCGCGGTGGCCGCACCAGGCAAAATCGCCATCGTTGAAGTTGCCGTTGAACCGCTCGCCGTTCTCCAGGGCGAAGAACTGCATGTCGCCGCTGCTGTTGTTGCGGCTCCAGGTGCCATTAAGAGCGGTGCCGCTGGCCGTAGCTTCAATCTCGCCGCTGCCGCCGGCGTAAGTGCCTTCTACTTCCCTGCCGTCTTGGGTAAGCGTGACCGTGCCGCAGTTGGCGGGACCGCAGTCGGTGGTCCAGTTGCCGTACCAGGTGGCCACGCCGCAGGGATTGGGTTCCGGTTCACCGTCACGATAGCCGCACCATGCGGCCGTTTTGTTCCAGTTGCCAATCCAGCTCTGTTCATCATCACTCAGCCAAAAGTCAATCGAGCCATTTTCACCGCCAAAGGACCAGGTGCCGGTGAGCCGATTCTCCTCGATGATGCCCACAATGGTGCCGTTGCCGGCGGCAAACGTGCCGGAGACCGTTTCTTCACCTTCATTGTGATTGAGGGTGACGGTGCCGCAGTCCAAAAATTCGCAGCTGCTGAGCCAGATGCCGTCCCACACACCGGGCGGGATGGGGGTAGGGCTAAAGGTTGGCGTGGCGCTGGCCGTTGGCGTTTGGGTAGGCGTGGCAGTGAAAGTTGGCGTACTGGTAGGCTGGTCCGTGGCAGTGGGCGTGGCGGTAGCGGTAGGTGTCTCCGTCGGTGTGGGTGTGGGCAACTCGCCAGGAGCCGGATCTTCGTTGTCGGGCAGGCCATCGCCATCGGTATCGGCGTTGTTGGGGTCGGTGCCGTTCTGCACTTCCTCGCCGTCTAACAAAGTGTCTCCATCGCTGTCCGGATTATTGGGATCGGTACCGTAGACGTTCACTTCATCGCCATCGCTAAGACCATCACCGTCGCTGTCTGGATTGTTGGGATCGGTACCATGGATGTTGACTTCATCGCCATCATTGAGACCGTCGCCATCGGTGTCGGGGTTGTTGGGGTCGGTGGTGTGAATATTGATTTCATCACCGTCACTCAGACCGTCCCCATCACTATCGCCGCCGAGGCGGGCGGCTTCGGTTTGGGTGGCAATGATGGCGGCCTGGGCAACGGCCGTTGCCGTCGCATCTCGTCCTCGCTCATTATAGGTTGCGTAAACCACCGCCAGGGAGATGCATAAAATGACCAGCAAGATGCCAAAAACGGGCAGCAGCCAGCCAGGGAGAATCGGTTTGGTGGTAAGCTGTCCCTGGAGCGATTGGGTTTCGGGTCCGCTGCTCACCTGGATAGTGAAGGGATCGGTGCGGGCATTGCCGGTAAACGGCCGCTGCGCACTGCTCACCTGAAAATCAACCGTGTCGCTGCCACCGGCAGGCACCGTGAGCTGCTGGTTGGGCTCCTCAAACTGCACCGCTTTGGCCCCATCGCCGCCGCTGAGCCGGAAGGTTGAATCAAAATTGCCCTCGTTGCGCACCAGCACGCGGCAAACGCCGTTGTTCGTAATTTCGCGCGGGCGCATGTCGATGGCAAACTGGGTAAACGGCCGTATCTGCACGGTCCCGGAAACGGCCGCCTGTTCCGACGGGCTGCTCTGCGACACAACCACCAGCCGGTAGCGATGCTGGCCGGAGCGAGCGCTGCTGTTTTTGGGTGGATGAATGGTAATGGGCAAAGAACCTTGTGCCCCCGGCCTTAGCTGAATGGCATCATCGGGCAGGGTGATCCAACTGGGTGGCAAGCCTTCCAGCTTAAGGGTGAAATGGTCTGGGGCGCTGCCCTGGTTGAGCAGCTCAACTTGAATTTCGGCCGTTTGGCCGGGTGAAATTTCTGTGTTGGTGGGATGGACCACCAGGCTGAGCCGCCCGGTGCTGCTTTGCATGAGCGTGCTGCCCGGCGGCCGGCTGATCGGTGTGGCGCTGGGGGCCTGGTAGCTGGGCTGTGGGGCCGTCACCAGGGGATCTGTTTTAGCTACCGAGGCAGTGCCTTCCCGTTGAATGAAATAGGGGCCAATGCGCAGCGTCTGCCCTTTGCGCCACGGTTCAGGCACGTCGGGCAGCAGCCTGTCTTCGTCTAAAAAGGTGCCGTTGGTGCTGCCCAAATCGGTGACGAGCCAACCGCCGGGCGTGTGCTCCAGCCGGGCATGATGGCGGGAGATGCCCTCAGCGGGCAGGGAGACGTCACACGATTCGGAACGGCCCAGCAAAACTGGATCGCTGCTCAATTTGTAGGTGCGCGGCGATTCCCCTTTCTGGCTGATGACCAGCCGTTCATTGGGGCTGCTGGTGGCGGCGGCGGCCATTTGCGACGGCCGTTCCACAATCATCTCTTCATGCAGTTGGGTCAAGACGCTGACGACCGTTTCTTCGGCGGTGGTGGCAAAAACCGTGACGTCCTGCTCGGTGAGGCCGGTGGTGGCCCGGCGCAGGGCGGCGGCAAACGCTTCGGCCGTCTGGTAGCGCTCCTCCGGCTTTTTGGCAATGGATTTGATAATGACGTTTTGCACCGCCACAGGCAGGCCAGGCTGGATGTGGCGCGGCGGCGGTGGCGTTTCGTGCATGTGCTTCATCACCGCGTCGGTTGGTGTTTTTATGTCAAATGGCAGGCGGCCGGTGGCCAGTTGGTAGAGCACCACGCCGAGGGAGTAGATGTCGGAACGGCCGTCCAGCGTTGCAGACGCCAACGCCTGCTCCGGCGACATGTACGGCAGCGTGCCCATAAACGTGCCGGATTGGGTTTCGATGCCCCCCTCCAGCAGCTTGGCCAGGCCAAAATCGGTCACTTTGGCGCGGATGGGCAGCTCATCGGGCCGGTCCGGCTGGTCCAGCCGGGTGATGAGAATGTTGTCCGGCTTGATATCGCGATGCACCACGCCCAGCCGGTGGGCGTAGCCCAGCGCGTCGGCCACCTGGGCAATGATGTTGAGCGATTCGCTCAGCTCCATCACCTGCCGCCGCTGCGCCAGCTGCTTGATGTACGCGCCCAGGCTCAGCCCACGGACAAACTCCATCACGATGCTGAGGTAAGCCGGGCTGCTGGAAAAGTTGTAGATAGCCACGATGTTGGGGTGGTTGAGACGGGCGGCAGCCTGGGCTTCCTGCAAAAAGCGCTGCCGGAATTCCGGTTGGCTGGCGAACTGGCGGTGCATGATTTTCAGCGCCACGGGTCGGGCCAGGCTGGTATCCAGGGCGCGGTAAACGGCTCCCATGCCCCCTTCGCCCAACAGCGCTTCAATGCGGAAATGGTCTATCTGTTTTCCAATTAAGTCGTCCATAGGCGTGAGTATCCGTCACAGGGGCGGTTTGTGTCAATAAATTTAGTTACATTCAAGGTTACGGCAAAAGGTAGGTGACTTCGAGGGTGGGTGCTGTACGGACGACATACAGATCGGCAACGGAGTCCCCATTGCTTTCTGTTTCAAAACCGAGACGCAGGCTGAGCGAGTTTTGACCCTGGATGAGGGCGTCTTCTACGTCAAAGGTGACATCAATGTTGTCCGGTGAGGCAGCCTCGCAGCTGATGAAGAAGCCAGGGGCATCGTAGGCAGTGTTGTCCAGCGGCTGGCTGACTTCGACGAAGTCAATTTGCAGGCAGCCCAAGGCATCGAATGGCTCGCCTTCAAGCGTGGGATCGGCAAAGTGCAGGAAGGCGGTGCGAATGATGGCGTTTGCGGGGATGTCTGCCAGGGAAAAGGTGAGCAGGCCGCGCACGGCCGTTCCATCCACCAAATCACCTGCCTGGGGCCATTCACCGGGGCCGCTTTCAACATCCCCGTCGCTGGTAAGCCAGCCGGATTGGTCAGCATTCAGCGTAATTTCCACGGTGGTTTCATCATCGCTGGCGGCTGGGGTGATGGGCGGGCTGAGGGTGGCCACCGGCACATCAGGATCGTGTTCAGTGTGGTCCTCAGTGGAGGGATTGGTTTGGGTAACGGCCGTATTCCCCGATTGAAATTGCAGCGGGTCGCTGCCCGAAGCGATTTCTTCACCGTCAGACACCCCATCCAGATCCGTGTCCGCTAATGTTGGGTCCGTGTTGTGCTGCTCCACCTCGGCCCGATCCAGCAGGCCGTCATTGTCGGTGTCCTGCAGCAGCGGGTTGGTACCGTAAACATTGATTTCCTCGCCGTCCAGCAGACCATCGCCATCAGTATCCGGATTAAATGGGTCAGAGCCAATGACCACTTCCCGCTCGCCGGTGAGGCCGTCGTTGTCGTCATCGCCGGCCAGTTGGGCGGCGGTGAGCGGCGGCGATTCGACTGAACCTACATCTGGCACTGAGGCGGTGGGTGGAATTTCCACCGGCGTTTCGCGATTGCCGAGCACGGAATTGAGCACGACAGCGATCAGCAGCAAGACCATGAGCAGTTGGATGAGCGGCAGCACCCAGGCGGGGAAGCGCGGGCGCACTTCCAAATGGCCCAGCTTGTTTTGGCGCAGGCCGTTGCTGCTGCGAATTTCCACTTCAAACGGAATCTGCCGCACGCGGCCGAAAAGCGGCCGTTTCCTGCGGTGGGTAATGCGGTAAGCGGTGGTGCCGGTGCCGCCCGGTTCCAGGCGCAGCGGCTGCTCATCGCCAAAAAATTGCAGCTTACCTGCCGGGTCTTGCGCCGTGAGCTGCACGGTACTATGCACATTGCCATCATTGCGCACCATCACGCGGCAGGTGCCGCCATCTTCCACGTGCGCTGGCCAGATGCTGAGCTCAAACTGTACTTCGGGCAAAATGGTGAGCTGGCCCTGGAGTACGGCCGTTTCCACTGGCGGTCCCTCAGCGTGCAGCATCAATTGGAATGGATGTTGCCCGGCCAGCAGCGGCTGCTCCACTGTGGGCAGCTGGAAGGTGAGGGGTACGGTGGCTCGAGCCCCCGGCGTCATCGAAACTGTATCTTGGGCAAGCGTGGCAATCTCCTGTAATCCGGTCAGGCTAATTTTAACCACCAGGACACTGCTGCTCTGGTTGAACAGATCGATTTGCAAATTCGTTTGCTCACCGGGGGCCAGGGTTGCCTGGGTGGGATTGAGCGCCACGCTGAAGTTGCTGTGGCTGGCCTGCACCTGGCTGCCCTCGGCGGCCACCTGGAACAGCTCCGTCACCGGTTCAGCGGGCGTTTGCTCTTCGAGATTAGCTTCAACTTCACCGGCCAGCTGCCATTGCAAAAAGTAGGGGCCAATTTGCAGTTTTTCGCCGGGCTGCCACAGTTCCGGCTTGTTGGGGTTGATTTTACGGCCGTCGTAAAACGTCCCACCCCGACTGTCCACATCCACAATGCGCCAGCCGTTGCCCACCTGCTCCAACCGGGCGTGGTGGCGCGAAACGTCTGGCGAAGTGAGCACGATGTCGTTGTCCGGCGCACGGCCAATGGTGATTTGGTTTTTGTTCATGCCAAAGTGGCGCGGGGCCCGCCCCTGCCCGGTGATAACGATCTGGTCGCCAATGGCCGGCGGCGGCGAGGCGCGCAAAATGGTTGGCAGAGGCTCCCGGCTGGATTCATCTTCCGGCTGCGGAGCCTTGCCACCGAGCGGTAACACGGGGGTGGCGTCTTTTTCTTCCTGGTCGTCTGGTTGGGGTGGTGGCGGTGGGGTGGAAACGGCCGTTTCTTCCAAAGAGGTCAACGGTGGCCGAACGGGGGCTGCTGTTTGGTCCTCGTCGAGCAGGGTGCGCAAATCAACCACCGTGGCTTTGGGGGCAAACAGCGTGGTGTCGGCGGCCGTCAGGCGGCTGGTGGCCTGACGCAGATCGTCGCCTAGCTGCTCAGCTATCTGGTAGCGGTCGGCCAGGCTGGGAGCGGTGGCTTTGGCCACGATGTTGGCGATGTCTGCCGGAACGCCAGGGCGCAGCTCACGCAGCGACTGTTGGGAATCAGGCAACGGCGCAAACTGCGCGCCGGCAATGAGCTGGTGCAAAATGATGCCTAAACTGTAAATATCGGAACGGCCGTCCACCGTTTGCCCCGCCTGCCGCTCTGGTGACAAATAAGGCAGGTAACGTCGCAGGGGGCGGGCCATCTCTGGCGAAAGCCCCTCAGGGATCCCGGAATCGGGGATAGGGGAGAGGCCAAAGTCGGCCAGCATCGCTTTGAGTGCCGGATCGCCGCTGCGTAACGGCCGTTCCAACAGCTTGAGCAAGATATTGCCCGGCTTTAAATCTCCGTGTAACACGCCGGCCTGGTGCGCGTAGCCCAGCCCTTCGGCAATTTGGGCGACGATGTGCAGCGTTTCATCCAGCCGCAGCACCCGATCACCCTGGGCCAGCAGCGCCAGTACGCGCTCCAGGCTGATGCCATCTACGTGCGCGGTGACCAAAAAAAGATGGCCGTTTTGCTGCCCAAAATTGTAAAAAGGCACAATGGCCGGGTGGGACAGGCGGGAAGCGGCCTGGGCTGCCTGCAATATTTGCTGCTGGCGGGCGGGCTGTTTGATAAGGCTGGGTTTGATCAGCTTGAGCGCCACCGAACGCTCCAGGTTGATGTCGGTAGCGCGGTAGACGGTGCCGCTGCTGCCGCTGCCAATGCGGGCCTCGATTTTGTATTGTTCTAGCTGTTGACCTATGTAGGTGTCCATAGTTTGTTTCAAGGCAATTATGTGCTGAAAAGGTATGCAAATCAATCGACGATGGTCCCGTTGATGGAGACTGGAGATTGGAGATTATAGATTTTTTTCAATCTCCAGTCTCCAATCACTAATCACTTTTTTTGTTTGTAGTATAGATTCTACCAGAGGTGAAACCATGCAGACCGCGTGAAAACCTTATAGGACGAAAATACTGTGAAAAACGGCCGTTTCCGGTGAACGCCCCGTAAAAAAATAATCATCACGCTTAAAACCCATGCTAGAATGCACCCAGCGTGAGCAAGCAAGTAAGTGAAGTTCAACAAGTGATGGTGACTATGATATCCCAGACCCCTGTAAAAATTGACGAAGCAACCCTCAATCTTTTACAAACCGCTTTTCCCGATCTCAGCCGCAACAACATCGAAACATTGAGCCAGGCAGGCGTTTATGAAGAGTATCCGGCCTGTGTGGATGTTTGCCAGGAGGGTGAAGAAGGCACCACCTTGTTCATCCTGGATCAGGGCCAGGTGGATATTATCGTCCACGCCAGCGATAACCAGGAAATTTTGGTCGATACCATTGGACCAGGCACTTACTTTGGCGAGATGGCCTTTTTGGGCGAAACAACCCGCATGGCCACCATTCGCACCCGCGTCCCCTGCCGCTTGCTCTCCATTGAAGAAGAGGATTTTATGGCGATTGCCCAGGCCAACCCCAGCCTGCTGCGCACGCTGCTGCGGCAAATCATTGGCCACATCCGCCGCACAGACCGGGCCGTGATTAATGAGCTAAACGTGAAAAATGCCGCGCTGCGTAAGACGTATGCCGAGCTGGAAGAGCAGGAGGCCCTGCGTACCCAATTTATTGCCACCCTGTCCCATGAACTACGCACACCGCTGACCTCCATCAAAGGATACCTGAGCCTGATCAACGGCGGGGCGATGAAGGGTGACTCCT
>CALBTC010000169.1 GCA_937967805.1 uncultured Anaerolineaceae bacterium | reverse complement strand
CCTTCATCACCCTGGCCGACCGGCTGCATCTGGATGAGCCGCTGAAATGGTTCACTACCTGGCGGCAGTCGCGGCGCAAAGAGCCGTTCATTGCCAATTTCCACATTATCCCCGGCGTGTTGGAAATGCTGCACGCCCTCCCCCAACGATACCGGCTGGGCATTGTCACCACGCGCAGCCGCCATCAAATCGAAGGCTTTTTGGCCCAGTTTCCTGACATTGCCCCCCGCTTTGAAGTCACCTGCGGCTCACAAGACACACGCCGCCTCAAGCCGCATCCTTCCCCCATTCAAGAAGCAGCCCGCCGCCTGAATCTACCGGAATCCGCCTGCTTGATGGTAGGAGATACCTCGGTAGACATGCATTCAGCCCGGCGGGCCGGGGCGTGGCGCATTGGCGTGTTGTGCGGCTTTGGCCGGGAGCATGAACTGCGCCGGGCCGGTGCCCAGATGATTCTGCCCAGTACGGCCGATTTGGCCGAACGCCTATGCTAAAAACAACATAACGCAGAGGCGCGGAGGCGCAGAGGGAAGATTAAACTATGGTAAATCCTGAACTGCGGAGGTGCATTTCTGCCTGGCAAAATGGAACGGCTTTTTGGTGGGCGGTGTATTCTTTGTAAAGGGTAGGCGCGCTTTCTTAGCGCGTAAAAGAAGTCCAAACTTTACAAAGGAACCTGTTCTATGACCTGGATTAAAAAGCAAAAATGGTGGCTGCTGCTGAATGGAGCAGCCTTGATCGTCGTGATTGTTGTGGTGACGCAGGGGAGTTTGGAAATGGCTGATGCTGCCGACACTTTTGATCCGATGCTGGCCAGTGGCAAGTGGGCGGTGCGGTTTTTGCTGCTCTCGCTGGCGATGACGCCCATCAACACCTACTTTGGCTGGCGCGGCGCAATTCGCCTGCGCAAACCGGCGGGCTTGTGGGCGTTTGGCTTTGCCTGCGTTCATCTTACTTATTATCTCTACGAATACCCACTCACCACGCAGTTTTGGCGCGTCAAAGAGCTTTTTATCCTCCTTGGGATTATGGGTTTTATCATCCTTTTGCTGATGGCCCTTACTTCCAACAAATGGGCCATGCGGCAGCTCAAAAAGAATTGGAAGCGGCTGCACCGGCTGGTTTATCTGGCGGGCATTCTGCTCGATTTTCACGCCATGCTGGCGACTTCAACCAAACGGGTGTTTTTGCGCGATCCCAACGTGCTGCCTGAGCTTATTCTTTATTTTTTGCTGTTGATCGTTTTGCTGGCGGTGCGCATTCCCCTGGTGCGGCAGGTGATTATGGATGTGGGACGGAAACGGCCGTTTCAACTCTCATCCGATTAAGCTTGATGTAGGATGTGATAGAGGACAATGCTGAAGGCGACGTGAACATTGAGCGATTGGCCTTTACCGTACATGGGCAGGAAAACGGCCGCATCACACACCCCTAACGTCGCTTTGGTCACACCGTGGTCTTCATGCCCCACCACCAGGGCAGTTTTTTGCGGGTAGGTGAAGGTGTGGTAGGGAACGGCCGTATCCGACAATTCCACTGCTACCACCGTATATCCTTCTTGTTTTAGCTGGGAAACGGCCGTGACTGAATCCTTCTCATAGCGCCAGGGGACGCGCAAACTTTTAAAACGGCCGACCTTGTCGATGGTGGGGTTGGGCGGCGTGGGGGTGATGCCCGTCAGCACCAGCTCCGTCAGATTGGCCCCGTCGGCCACGCGAAAAATCGAGCCGACGTTGGCCGGATATTCGACGCTTTGCAGCAGGCCGACAATGTCAAAATCCGGATGGTGCTGCCGCCGGTAATCGCGCAAAAAGCGCTTCAAATCTGTACCGATGAGTGGTTTCATCGGATTTTATACATCGCGGCGAATGGAAGTTAAGGGAACCGTTTCACCAGATTCAACTTGCTCAACTGCTTCGGCAAACGCCTCACGGAAGCCGTCAATGTTTAGCAATTCTTCAGTGGCTTCATTTTCTTCGCGTTTTTCCAGGTAAGCCAAAAAATCGTTGGCCACACGAAGGCGACTAATTGAGAGTCGCTGCAAACGTTCTTTGGCAACATCCAGCAGCGTTTTTTCTTCATTAAATGTACTCATGTTTTTACCTTTTTGTGCTACACAGCGCAATTATAAACGGTGTTTTGCAGAAAACGCAATTTCTCAAAATTTTGAAAATGATAAAGTTGAAGACGGCCGTTATAATGGTTCCATCGTAGCGCGACTTCGGGAGAAAGCCAATGAAACAATTATGGAGAGTATGGCTGGTTTGTCTGCTGTTTGTAACCGGTGTGGCCTGTGCCGAGCCGCTGGAGGACGTGGTGGAGGTCACCCGTGAGGTGGTGGTTTTGGAAACGGCACCGCCTCAGGAAGGCGTGCCCGTTGTCTCGCGGGATTTGTTTTTGCGGGCCACGGAAATGGTCGTGACCCGGATTGTCGAGGAGACGCCAGAAGCCGCGGCCGTGACGCCGACACCGCCTGAACCGGAGCCCAAAGAGCTGGTTGTCTGCCAGGCGGCCGAGCCTGATTCTCTCTTTTTGTACAGCACCCGCATGTTGGACAAAGAAAACATCCACCACGCCATCTACGAAAATCTGGTGACGCAGCTGGATTACGGCTACCAGGCGCAGGGTATCGAAAAGCTGCCCAGCCTGGACGATGGCGATGCCACGCTGCAACTGGTCAATGTGCAGACAGGCGACACCGTGCTGTCCGCTGATGGTGAGGTGGTAACCCTGGCTGAGGGTGTGGAAGTGGTGAATGCTGCCGGTGAGCGGGTGACGTTTGATGGCACCCTGCTGGAGATGAATCAATTGGTGGTGGTATTCATGCTCAAGCCGATGATGTGGTCAGATGGTACGCCAGTGAGCGCGGCCGATTCCGTGTTTAGCTTTGAAGTGAACCGCACGGTGGAGGTGCCGTTTACCACGGTGGATACCTATCGCACGGCGCGCACCGCCAGCTATGAAGCTATTGACGACTTGACATTGATCTGGACGGGGTTGCCCGGCTGGCTGGACCAGACCTACTTTTTGAATGTGTGGACGCCGCTGCCGGAGCACCAATTGGGCGAGGTTGACGTCAATTCATTGCCCGAACTGCCGGAGGCGGCGAGACGGCCGTTAAGCAGCGGTCCGTTTGTCGTTACCGAGTGGCAGCCAGGAGAGCAAATACACCTGGCCGCTAACCAGCATTACTACCGGGCTGAAGAAGCATTTCCCTTTCTGGACAGGATCATCTTTCGTTACTTGCCAGACCCAAACCAGTTGCTGTCTGACCTGCTGGCAGGGCAATGCGATATCATGACCCAAAGCGTCGCGCACTTTGGCCTCATCGACCTGATTTTGGGTTCCGAGGAAAATGGTTTGCTGCAAGCCTCTATCCAGCCGGGCGTGATATTTGAGCACCTAGCCTTTGGTATCGATTCACTGGGTGAATATGGAGATGGCAACGGCCGTCCCGACTGGTTCCAGGACGTGCGGGTGCGGCAGGCGCTGGCGCTGTGCACCGACCGGCAGGGCCTGATAGAACAAACGATGTATGGCCAGTCTGAAGTGTGGGATAGCTATGCCTCGCCCGACCATTGGCTGCGCCCGGAAGATACAGCCATGTGGCCCTACGATGTAGCTGCGGCTAACGCCTTGCTGGACGAGGTGGGCTACCTGGACAGCGACGGTGACGGCATTCGCGAAGACCCGGCTACCGGTACCCCGTTTGCCATTGAGCTGATTACCAGTTTGGGCGGGGAATTAAGGCAGCAGATGACGGCTGTTATCGCCGAAAACTGGCTTGCGTGTGGGGTGCAGGTTAACAGGGTTGATCTGCCTGCCAATGAGCTGTTTGCTTCTGGTCCCCAAGGCCCGCTGCTTGGCCGCCAGTTTGATGTGGCCCTGTTCGCCTGGAACAGCGGCATAGAGCCGCTCTGCCACAACTGGCTGTCCAGCAACATTTTTGGCGCTGAAGGCGCAGTTGGTGAGATGAACGTGGCGGGCTGGTCGAATGAAGCGTTTGATGCCGCCTGCCAACAGGCACAGCAGGCGTTTTGGGGATCGCCGGCGTACGTGGCGGCGCATCAAGAAGCGTGGCGTATTTTTGCCGAGGAGCTGCCCTCGCTGCCGCTGTTCCCCCACGTGAAGCTGGCCGTAGCCCGCCCAGAGGTGCTCAACTTCGACGTAGACGCCACGCAAAATTCTGAGTTGTGGAATTTGTTTGAGATTGATCTTGAGCAGTAGCAACCTGCCTGTCATTCTCGCGGAGGCGGGAATCCAAACCTCTGGACCCCCGCCTGCG
>CALBTC010000168.1 GCA_937967805.1 uncultured Anaerolineaceae bacterium | reverse complement strand
ACGCCTCGTTCACCTCAAACAGATCAATATCCTTCACGTCCATCCCCGCCAGCTTAAGCGCCTTCTGGGAAGCCGGTCCCGGACCGATGAGCATAATCGTTGGTTCGGTGCCCACCAGCGCCGCCGAGCGAATGCGGGCCCGCGGCTTCAGACCCAGCGCTGTTCCCTTCTCTTTGGAACCTATGAGCACCAGCGCCGCCCCATCGACAATGCCGGAAGAGTTGCCCGCCGTGTGCACGTGGTTAATCGTCTCCACCTCGGTGTAGACTTGTTGGGCCAGGGCATCGAATCCCATCTCGCCAATGGCGGCAAAGGCGGGATTGAGTTTCCTCAGCCCGGCCAGCGTCGAATCGGGACGAAGGTGCTCATCTTTTTCCAGGATGGTCAGGCAGTTTTGGTCCTTCACCGGGACGACGGATTTATTGAAGTAGCCATGTTCCCAGGCGTAGGCCGCTCGCTGCTGCGAGCGCAGGGCAAAGGCGTCTACATCCTCGCGCTTGAACCCTTCCATCGTGGCAATGAGATCGGCCCCGATGCCCTGCGGCACAAAGTTGATTTTGCTGCTCACCTTGGGGTCCAGCATCATCGCCCCACCGTCAGAGCCCATCGGCAGACGGGACATCGACTCGACGCCGCCGGCCACCACCAGCTCTTCCCAGCCGGAGCGCACCTTCATTGCCGCCATGTTGACGGCTTCCAGACCGGAGGCACAAAAGCGGTTGAGCTGCACGCCGGGCACATCCACATCCCAATCGGTGTAGAGGACGGCCGTCCTTGCAATGTCCGCCCCCTGGTCCCCAATCGGCGTCACGCAGCCCAGCACCACGTCATCCACCTGGGATGTGTCCAGATCGTGCCGCTGCTGCATCTCCCGCATCAGCGTCGCCAGCAGTTCGATGGGCGGCACCTCGTGCAAGGAGCCGTTCTGCTTGCCCCGCCCCCGCGGCGTGCGAATCGCCTCAAAAATATACGCGTCCTGGTTCATGCTCCGCTCCTCTGTAATTATCCACAGATTACACAGATTTCGCAGATTTTTTTGTTTTCAATCTGTGTAATAGTTCGGCTTTGCTCAACACAAAACTGCGAAATCCGTGGCTTTTCTTTCTGCCCATTCTACAATGCTGGCAATGTTGCTCCAAAAAATTTGGTTATACTCCCCGCATGATAAATGAACGCTTAACCGAGTTTATTGAACTGGCACACGGCCGTCGCGCCATTCGCCGTTACACAGATGAACCTGTACCACCTGATTTGCTGAACCAATTGTTGGAAATTGCCACCTGGGCCCCCTCCGCCCACAACCGCCAGCCGTGGCGCTTTGCCGTGTTGGAAGCCCTGGCCGGCAAAGAGAAATTGGCCACCGCCATGGGCCGACGCTTGCGCGCCGACCGCACGGCCGACGGCGATCCGCCTGAGGCCATCGAGCGCGACGTGGCCCGCTCTTTTGCTCGCATTACCGGCGCGCCGGTGGTGATTGTGGTTTGCCTGAGCCTGGCCGATATGGACCGCTATCCGGACGGCCGTCGCAGCCAGGCGGAGCGCACGATGGCGGTGCAAAGCGTGGCCATGGCGGCCCAAACCATCTGGCTGGCGGCCCACGCCGCCGGGCTGGGCGCCTGCTGGCTCTGCGCCCCGCTGTTTGTGCCGGCGCTGGTGCAGCAAACCCTCGCCCTGCCGCCCGACTGGGAGCCACAGGGCTTGCTCACTCTGGGCTGGCCGGCGGAAGAAAAAGAAAAAACGCGCGCGCCATGGCCCACCCGCGTCCAATTTTTAGACCGCTGAGGAAAATTTGACGCAGAGACGCGGAGGCGCAGAGAAAAATACCAACCGCCACTTTCGCCATCCCCGCTACCTCCACTCGTCATGCTGAACGCAGTGAAGCATCCCTACGGAGAAAGGCCATCCAGTTCTCGGTCAATTGCTAAGGCTGCACTGAGTGCAGTTCAGAGGGATTCTTTGTTTCACTCAGAATGTCGTGTAAGGCAATCCTTGTTCAGCAGTGACAAATATTGTTTGTCCGGTATAATGGACGCCTATTTTTTATACTGGACTTTAGTAGCGAATCACGAATATGACAAATAGACGAATTTCACGAATTCTTTTGGCGTTATTCGTCCCATTCGTCAATTCGTAGCATTCGTGATGAAAAATATGGACTACTCAAAACAGGTTCCGGCGGCGGAGCGGGCATTGAATATTTTGGAGGCGCTGAGCAGTGCACCGGACGGGCTGAGCGCCACAGAGCTGCTGGCGCGGTTGGATGACGTGTCGCGCAGCGGGCTGTTTGCCCTGCTGAACACGCTCAAGGCGCGCAGCTACATCGAGCAGAGCGACAGCCGGGGCAAGTACCAGTTGGGTCCGGCGCTGTGGGCGCTGCTGCCGCAACAATCTTTGGGCCTGGAGCCGCTCATCACCGCCTTTGAGACTGTCATGACGCAAGTTGATCTGCCGGAAACGGCCGTTCTCCTCTGGCTCGACCGGCAAGAAACGGTTTTGCTGGCGCAGCGCGAAGGCGCACAGCGCGTCCGGGCCGTGTACCGTTTGGGGCAGCGGGACGCGGCGGAAGCCACGCCTGGTGGACGTTTACTCTTAGCAGGTTTGCCGAATAAGGTGGCGCAGCAAACGGCCGTTTTCAACCAAATCCGCCAGGAAGGCGCCGCTACCCAGGAAACGGCCGAAACCATCGACATCGCCTGTCCCATTTGCGCCGACGGGGTGCAGCCGGTAGCCGCCTTGCAGGTAAGCCTGCCCATCTTCCGCAGTCGGCCAGAAACAATTACTCCGCTAAAGAAGCAGGCACAGCAAGCCGCAGCCCGTATTTCTTTCCGGTTGGGCGCGGCCGTGTATCAGCCATACGGCTGGGCTGTGGGCGAACCGATTGGCCCCAACCGCGCCTTGTCCCAATCTGAAATCGAGCAATTTTTGCAGGGACCATGGAGCGCCCGGCTGGCCTGCGTGCGCGCCGACGGCACACCCCACGTTTTGCCGCTGTGGTATGAGTGGGACGGCCGTTCCTTCTGGCTGGCGGCGTCACCCGGCGC
>CALBTC010000167.1 GCA_937967805.1 uncultured Anaerolineaceae bacterium | reverse complement strand
GCTTTTTCCATCGCTTCGTTCAGGTCTTCATAACCGGCCACCGTCACAATGGGCAAGAACATCTCATGTTTCCACAAACGATGATCCTCCGGCAGATTATCGACAATCGTAGGCGCGACAAAGTAGCCGTTACCCGCATCTTCAAGCACCTGACCACCATAAACGATATCGCCGTGCTCGCGTAGGTCGGCGACAAACTCTTTGTAATCGTTAAAGGCACCTTTGTTGGCCACCGGGCCCATCCAGTTTTCTTTCTTGGTGGGATCGCCAACCTTAATTTGCGAGGTCAGATCGACCAGCTTGGTCATGAACTCGTCCTTCACATCTTTGTCTACATAGACGCGCGAGCAAGCGGAACATTTTTGCCCCTGTAAACCAAAGGCAGAGCGCATCACGCCCATCGCTGCTTTGTCCAGGTCGGCCTTTTTGCTGACGATGGTAGGGTTCTTGCCGCCCATCTCGGCAATGACCGGGCGCGGATAACGGCCGTGGGCAAAGGAGCGCAAAATGTTCATGCCCACGTCGTAGCTGCCGGTGAAGGTGATGCCGTCTACGTCGGGATGGTCCACCAGCGTCTGGCCTACCACGCGCCCGCTGCCGGTGAGGAAGTTAAACACACCGGCGGGAACGCCGGCATCGCGGCAGCGTTCGGGGAGCAGCCAGGCGGTGTATGGTGGGTCGGTGGCGGGCTTAAGCACCACGCAGTTGCCGGCTACCAGGGCGGCTCCGGCCGGTCCACCGGCCAGCGCGCCGGGGAAGTTGAAGGGGGAAATCACGGCCCAAACGCCATATGGCTTGAGCACGCTGCGGTTGTGGTGTTTGTCGCTCTCGGAGAGCAGCGGCCGATTAAAGTTATCGTTCTTCTCGATAGCGTCACAGTTATAGCGGATGAGATCGGCCGTTTCTTCCACATCGCCCAATGCTTCCAGCCGGTTTTTGCCAATTTCCAGGCTCATCACGGCCGCCATGTGGAACAGGCGCTCGCTGATGAGATCGGCCGCTTTGCGCATGATGGCCACACGCTCCTGCCAGGGACGGCTGCCCCAGGCGGGGAATGCCGCTTTGGCGGCGGCAACCGCATCATTCACATCTTCTTCAGTGCCGTATTGAAAGTGGCCCATAACCATATCCAGGTTCACCGGGCTGCGCTTCTCAAACTGTTTTTCGGCCGTGCGCTCTTCGCCATTGATAAACATGGGGAAGGTTTTGCCAAAACCAGCTTTGGCCTCCTCCACAGCTTCATCAAAATATTCGTGCAGCAGAGGATCGGGGCTGGCTAAGGTAGAGTAAGTCACTTTAAATTTTTTACGTTCAGACATAAATGCCTCCTTGGGAAATGTAAGTAAGGACTTTTATTTATCCGGCCTGGTTCGGTATTTGCAACAATGCCTGGATATTTAAAAGTTCCTGTGGGATTCACGGATTCCTTGATTTTGGAATCACAAATGAGGTTTTGGGTATTATACCTGCGTTTGCCCATCGGGGCAGTTAGATTTTCATCATCGCTTTGGCATGACTTCCCGCGTATTTCGTAGTCATCAAACGTTACGTGGAGAATTTTTACCGCAAAGAACGCCAAGTGCGCAAAGCTTTTTGTTTCTTTGCGTTCTTGGCGTTCTTTGCGGTTCAGTCAATTTTTGGATCGTGCATCAAAAAAGTTTTCGTGAGCTTCATCTCAGGCAGCGTGAGGATAAAGGCGCAGGGCAGCGTCAGTGCTTGCCAAAATTGTATGGGGGACAGCTCGGGATTGTGTTGGCAGATGAAAAGGGTGAGTACGGTCCCGTGGGAGACGATGGCAAGTTTGGAATCCGGGTTAGTTTGGAGCTGGTGGTTGATGGCCTGGGTAATGCGGGTGGTGGCTTGAACGGCCGTTTCCCCACCAAACAGTAGTTCATCAGGATGTGTAAAAAAGTTGGCGACGGCCGTTTCAAAATCAGCTTTGTTCTCAAAAAATGGCATACCGCGCCGGTCGTGCTCTTGCAGGCCGGGGGCGGTTTTTGTGGGCAGTTGCAGAACCTCGGCCAGGGCGGCGCCGGTGGCCTGGGCTTTGGCCTCCTCACTGGTGATGATGCGGCCGGGCTGGTACGGTTTTAGCTTATGGGCCAGTTGGTGGGTGGCGGAACGGCCGCCGGCCGTCAGCGGCCATTGGTGGCTGGGAATGGTAGGATCAACGTGAACGGCCGCATGGCGCACGAGAATCAGGGAAGATGACATGCCAAAACTTTTTTGTTAAAAAATTTCACGCAAAGGCGCAAAGGACTTTGTTCTTTGCGCCTTCTATTCCTTTGCGTTCTTTGCGTTGAAATATTTTTAGCCACCGCCGCCGGTCAACGCATCCAGCGAAATCTGCGCATAATACGCATTGTGGTTCACTTCCAGCGCGGCTTGATAATTGGTGATTGCATCGCTGATAAAGCCCTGTTCTTCCAGGGCGACGCCTTTGTACCAATACGTTTCTTCTACATTGCGGCCACCTTGCGTTGCCAGCGTGGCGTCAGCTAGAGCAATCACATCGTCATGCCGATCAACTCGCAGGTAGGCAAGGTAAGGCCGGAACTGATACCACAACATGCGCGGCGGCAAGCCGATGGCCCGTGCCTCGTCATACGCTTGAACCGCCCCTTGATAATATTGGCTTTCACCCGTGCGCGCGCCCATCTCGGTTAGCGCCGTGCCCAGGTTAAACCAGGCAAACACATTTTCCGGGTCGGCATCAACCTCTGCCTGGGCCCGGGCGGCCACCATGCGCCACATATCCATCGGTTCTGTCAATTCCGGCCCTAAAATCGCCTGCACTTCGGCTTCCTGAGACGGGTAGTAAACGACGTAAAACGTGTAGTTAAACTGCTGCCAGTAGAACTCGAATTCCTCGTAATTATCGATACGGCCGCTGCCATCAAACGGCCCTAAGAAGCTGTCCTGGCTGTAAAAATTTTGCTCATCATCATCATAGCCAAAAACGGTCAAATAATGGCCCCACCAGCCTGAATCGGGCAGCTCATACCCTTTTTCAATGACCACCGGATAACCGGCCGCCACAAGCTCTTTGATCAATTCCAGCGTGCCGCCACTGTGGGCGCTGGCTTTGAAGCTGCCGCCGGTGCGCTCGTTGACGTAGTCAGCAATTTGCCAGGGGCTCACGTTGCGATCTTCGCTGTTGGGCTTGAGGTAGTCAGCCACTTCTTCCTGGGTGATGCCGTAACCCAGATAGTTCAACACCATGGTCAGGTTGGCCGGGCCGCAGTTGTTAAACGTCTGCTTAATAGAACCCATGCCTTCCAACATGTGGGAGGCGGGCAGCGGTTCCGGCGTAGGCGTGTTTGTTGGTGTGGGCGGTGGTGTATTGGTAGGCAGCGGCGTGGCTTCTACCTCACCGGCGGCAGGGGCCGTGTTGGGTGTTTCCGTTGGTTTGATGGTGGCAGTGGGTTCAGGCACGGCCGTTCCCCTATCCGCAATTAAAGAATTAATGTCTACTCTGGTTTCATTGGCGGAAACGGCCGCAGCCGGCAGCGCCGTGGCCACCGGCGCCACCTGATCAATCACGCCTTCCACAATGTCGCCCAAAATTGGGCTGCGCTCTTGCAGCGCCACCCGGTACCGGCCCGGAATTGCGCCCACCACGCTGGGCAAAGCCAGCAACCCAATGATGAGCAAAACCTGCACACCGGCTACGATTAGAATTAAGTTTTTGGTTCTTTTATTCATAAGCAGTTCCGCCCTTGATCCGTAATCGGTAATGTCGCTGCGCGACCGCTCCGCGTACGGTAATCAGTAAAACAACCGAATACTGATTACCGATCACTGATCACCGTTCAATTCGGCCAGGGCCACAACGGCAGGGTCGAAATTGGGATTCAACGTGGCGGCCTTTTCTATATTTTCCTCGGCAGCGGCCGTTTCACCCGTCGCCGCCAAAGCCAATCCTTTGTAATAAAACGATTCTTCAAAATACGGCCGATCTTTCAAAGTCACGTCGGCCAGCAAAATCACATCTTCATACCGTCCTACTTGGTAATATGCTTCGTAGGGACCAAATTGATACCACAACATGCGCCAGGGCAGGCCAATGGCGCGGGCCTGGTCAAAGGCAGCGCTGGCCCGCTCGTATTCGCCATTGGCATTGTAGCTGGTGCCCAGGTTAAACCAAAAAAAGGCATTTTCCGGATCGGCGGCAGCGTCTGCCTGGGCCTGCACCAGAGAATTTTGCCACATGGTGGCGTCATCCATATCTTCACCAATGATGCGGGCCACCGTTTCGGCCTGCTCCGACCGGTAAACGGCCACATAATTGCGGTTAAACTGCGACCAATATTGTTCGACTTCGGTATAGCTCAGGTTACGGCCGTTTCTATCGGCATTCTGCAGCGGCACGTCGCTGGTGCCAAACCAGGAATCATAAACAAAAAATTGCTCATTAACATCGTCATAGGCCACCACCAGCAAATAATGACCATACCAGCCCAGCCAGCGAAACTCGCCCGGCGGATCGATGCCAATTTCTACAATGGCAGGGATGCCGTTGGCCACAAATTGTTTGAGCGTGTCGAGACGGCCGTTCACCCGGCTGATTGCCCGGTATGGCGTTTCTTCATTGACAAACGCCGCCATCTCATGCGGGCTCACGTTGCGGTCTTCGGGATTGGGTTTGAGCACAGCGGCCGTATCGCTTTGGCTGAGGAACAGGTCAAAGTAGCTCAGCGTCATCGCCAGGGTGGCCGGACCACAGTTGTTCCATTCCTGAAACTGGTGCTGAATCCCTTCCAGGCGGGCTTCGGCGGGAATGGGAACGGCCGTGGCGGTAGGCTGCGCGGTTGCGCTTGCCGTTGGCCCTGGCGTCGCCGTGGTTTCGGCTACGACCGGTGTCGCCGTTGGCTGAACCACCTCAACCTCGGGCGCGCTCAGTGCCGTTGGCTCCGCCAACAGGCTATCAATATCTAACGGCTGGGCAATCGTGGGCAAGATGGCTACCTCCTGCTGTGGCGAGGCAATCGTCAACAGCGGCTCCGGCAGCCAGCGCGCCGCATAGCGGGGCGGAATGGCACGCAGCAGCGCCGGAAAAACAATAAATGCCAATCCCAGCAAAACAGCGATGCCAATTAAATATTTGGTGTACTTGCCCATGATCAAATTAGACTCTTTTTCTCCTACAGCGGCGCATAGTATAGCGAAGGAGAACACTCAGCCAAGCATCCCCACCCTCCGTTTACCCAACTCTTAGGTAATGGAACAGGACCTGAATACCATTTAAGTGATGTTCATCAGCGCAACTTTGTGGGTTTGTCACTGGCAAACGGCCGTCCCTCTCCGGCATAATCTATAATGTAGGATAAGGAAGAAAAAACTGGCAGCTTGCCAAGATAACAGCAGGCAAACAAAAGTTGGAGGCCAATATGTTCAGTCATTTATTAGTTCCTTTAGACGGTTCACATCTGGCCGAAGCCGCGCTCCCCTACGCCATGGAATTGGCCAGCAAATTCAACAGCAAAATTAGCCTGGTTTGGGTCGTCCAACCGCCACATCTCATTATGACAGCGGCCAACGGCAGCGTTTATGCACAACTGCTCACAGAAATGCGCCAACAATCTGAGCAAGATGCCCACGCGTATCTAAAAGGGCATCAAGTTTCATTGCGTCAGCAAGGATTCGAGGTAGACACGCAGGTGACAGAAGGAGAAAATATTGCCGATGCGCTGCTTCAGGTGGCTAAAAACTTGAAGGTAGACGCTATTGTGATGAGTACCCACGGTCGCGGCGGCCTAAGCCGCTGGGTCTTTGGCAGCGTGGCTGATAAGGTGCTGCGCTACGCCGATGTACCCGTGTTACTTATCCGTGCCAGGGAAGAAACACCCGGGCAAGCAAACATAGAGCAAAACCTTTCCGTGTAAACGACGCCGACTCAACCTTCCGCTTTTGGCCGGCAAATGAGCTGCACCACGCGGCGGGTCTTTTCTGTCACCCGCGCTCGCTCATCCAAATGCTGCCCCACAATCCAGACCGGATGCTCACTTGCAGCCACAATTGGCCACAACGGCCGTTTCCCCCGCGCCACCTTGCGATTGCTCAACAAATCCTGAATCGCCTGGCTGTGCCCGCCCATCCCCAACGGCTGAAAACGCTCACCGGGATGTGACGGCCGTATCCACAACAAATCCGCTTCCCCCACAGCCACAAACGCCTGCCAGGGATTGGCGTTTTGACGAACAGTTTCTAACGAAAGGTCTGAACGAAGCTCAGCGATGATGGACCAGCCGTTTACTAAATCCAATTTGCCTGGAACTGACAGTTTTACAGGTTGTTCACTATCAAGCTGAGGCAACGGGGCCGGACGCCTCCAGGCACTGCCAAAAACAATTTCCTGCGCCTCAACCTGCATAATGAGGCCGCCAGGCAGCGTCGCTTCGGTGCCGGATTGATTGTCTACAATGAGCCTGCGCGCCTGCTCAATGGTTTGGAAGCTCATTTCGCTGTGCAAGGACCGTAACTGCTCCACCACCCGCCGCAGCGCCAAACGCTGCCAGGCCACCGGCAGCGCTGTTACCATGCGCCTGTCCAATACCAGCCAATCCTTACCTTTACCAGTCACAATCTCCGGCCAGACCTGGCCGAACTGGGCCATTTGGGCATCATACTCATCGGCGGTGATGGTGGCCAGCTGCTGCAAGCGCGCCACAATTTGCGGATTGTATGTTTGCAGCAGCGGCAGCAGCTCATGCCGGATGCGGTTGCGGGTAAACTGTATGTCTTCGTTGCTGTGGTCGTGCCGGGGTTGCAGACCGTGCCGGGAGCAGTATGCTTCAATGTCGGCGCGGGTGAGGTGGAGAAACGGCCGTAACAAAGTCCCCCCCCCAGTTTGGGGCACTTCACTCTCCGGCATTTGGCTTATCGGCAGCATCCCGCGCAGTCCGGCGCTGCCGCTGCCCCGCAGCAGGTGCAGCAAGATTGTTTCTGCCTGATCATCGGCATGGTGGGCGACGGCAACGGCCGTTGCGCCAACCTTCGCTGCCTGCCGGGCAAAAAATTCGTAGCGCACCAGCCGTCCCGCTGCTTCCAGTGAAAGCTGATACGCCTCGGCCACGTCAGCCACATTTATTTTTTCACCCACGAAGGGAATTTGCCAGGAAGCGGCCGTTTGTTCAACAAACCTTGCGTCTTTGTCCGCTTCTGGCCGTAAACCGTGATTGAGATGGGCTGCTACCAGTTGGGCTGCACCTAACCGCTGCCACAGCAAGTGAAGCAATGCCAGGGAATCTGCGCCGCCAGAGACGCCGATGAGAAGTTTGGTTTGGGGAGATGGGAGGGGAAACGGCCGTAACGTTTGCAAAACAGTCCGCCAGAGACGCCGATCTTCTTTACCCCAACTACCAACCATTGCTTAGATCCAATTTAACAAAAAGTCTACACCCAAAATGGCACTCCTATATTGAAAATGATGCTTTCCAAAACAAATCTGAGGAGTGCCACTCCTGGTCCAGAGTTACGCACTATTCGTAAACAAAAAAAGGCCCAAGAAGGGCCAAAAAAACTTGAGTAGGGCGGGTGGGATTCGAACCCACACGGACTGACGTCCGGCAGATTTTAAGTCTGCTGCGTCTACCATTTCGCCACCGCCCCACACAGCCCGTTAATTGTACACGCGAAAAGAGTGCCGAACAAGCAAAAGAAATGCTTACCTCCTGCAAAAACCGCCGTTTACCAACAAACGATGTGACATAAGTAGGTTTGACTGCATAATTTGCACCATGTATAATGCTCAGGTCAATGCCTTAGATAAAGACAATGCAATTTTTTCTGTGGGCTTTTTAAAGGTCAGATGTATCGTAAGCAAATAACAGAAAAATTTTTGGAAACGCAAAGTTTCTTGTGATTTGCTCAAGTAAAGGCAAATTTAAAACTTGTAAATTAGCAACTTTGGTAAAAAGTCCGCCATCAAAACCAGGCAGGAAAAACGACTATGGCCCTTAAAGGCAACCTGCGTGATTTCTCGACAACTCAGCTACTAAACCTCATTAACCTGGCTAGAAAAACAGGTACCCTTTCCATCCAGACAGATGATGAAACGGCTCAGATGTCTTTTCGCGAAGGCAAGTTGATTTACGCCTACATGGGAAATGACAATGGCAACCATCTGGCACAAATTTTGCAGAACAGTGGTAAGCTTTCTCCAGAACAGGCCCAGGTTATTCAATCCCATGCCGAAGGCAAAAGCGACAAAGAGATTGGTCACTTGCTGGTGACAGCACGTCGGGTAACCCAAAACGATATTATTCAGAGCGTACGTCAAAATGTTTTAGACACGGTCTATAAGCTGTTTACCTGGGGTGAAGGATTCTTCCGGTTTGATGCCAACAAGCTGCCAAACAGCGGCTATATCACCATTCCCATTGACCTGGAAAGCGTGATCATGGAAGGCAGCCGTCGCTTAAAAGAATGGGAAATTCTTCAAGACGAGCTGCCGGACCTGGATGTAGCGCTTCGTTTTACAGACCGGCCAGACGCTCGTCTGCGCAACATCAATCTTACTGTGGAAGAGTGGCGCGTTGTCTCCTTTGTCAATCCTCGCAATTCCATTCGTCAAATTGCAAAAGCAAACAATCTAAGTGATTTTGAAATTCGCCGTATTGTGTACGGCATGTTGCAGGCCGGACTTGTTGAATTTGTCAGCCGCCCCAAACCTGCTCCAGACAAGAGAGACGCAGGCACCCGGCAGCAAAGAGGTGCAGAGCCTTCTCCCGCCGTTAAGCGCTCGGTGGTTGTTCGTCTCATTGACCGCATTCGTGGTCTCTAGTTTATACTTTATGGCGCAACGGCCGTTGTGCAAACAGTTCGTGCAACACCCAGCAGCCATACTCTGGGAGCCAAAAACAAATATTTCTCAAAGCCATCGCTTAAAGAAGAAGGTAGTAACTATATGCAAGCTGTCAAAATGGTAATCACTGGCCCGTTTTCAGCCGGAAAAACCGAGTTCATTGGGTCTGTTAGTGAAATTGATGTGGTCTCGACTGAACGGAAAATCTCCAGCGCTGCCGAGCAAATAAAGGAAACAACAACGGTGGCAATGGATTTCGGCCGTATTACTGTGGGTGACGATCTGGTTCTTTACTTGTTTGGCACTCCAGGGCAGCGCCGGTTCGACTTTATGTGGGATATTTTGTCGCAAGGCATGTTGGGTTTTGTAGTCATGGTAGACAGCACAAAGCCAGAGACGTTCCGCGAAGCAAAACGCATTCTGGAAACATTCGAGAGCTACGCCTCAACTCCGTTTGTTGTAGCCGCCAACAAACAAGATTTGGAAGACGCCTGGGAGCCCGAAGACCTGCGCATCATTCTGCGACTAAGACAAGACGTGAAAATTCTGCCCTGTACCGCCACCGATAAGGAAAGCGTTAAGAATGTATTGTTAGAATTGCTCTATTCTATTTTAGACCAGTTGGATCAAGATAATGGAGAGTGATTGATTAACGTGACCTTTACACCTCCTTTACCTGCTTTTCACAGATTTGCAAACTGCTGAATGCTACTATTTTTGGTGTGCATATTTATCTTTTATGTAAGGCGGCAAACCTATAATAAGTTTTTTAATTCCGTAAGAGAAACACGGGGTATTTGAGGTAAGAGTGAGTTCTATTGTTACCGAGCAAGGGATTCTACATTACGAATCAATAGGACGGGGCCAACCCATCATTTTATTACATGGTTGGATCAATTCCTGGGATGTTTGGCGCGAGATGATGATCAATCTGGCGAATACCAAACGTTTTCGGGTTTATGCGCTAGATTTTTGGGGCTTTGGTGATTCGGCCAAAGCATCCCAAACACAATCCTCCACCTTCCAAATTGAAAGTTACGTTGAAATGGTAAACCAATTTATGGATGCTTTGGGAATTCAAAAAGCACCCATCTTTGGCCATTCCATGGGTGGTACAGTCGCTTTGCAAATTTCGTTAACCCACCCGGATCGTGTAGAAAAAGTGGCTTTGGTTGGCTCCCCTATAATTGGTAAATCCCTTCATCCATTTTTACAATTAGCTGGTTACGGCTCTATCGCCAAGCTGGTCTGGCGCTATCCCATTATGCTTCATTCCATCATGCGGATTTTGTTGGCGAAGGATTCCAAAAAAGTCCGTACTATGATCTTCAGAGACGTGCAGCGAACCACGATTGAATCGTTCTTCCGCAGTATCGGCGATCTACGCGACACTGATTTACGCAATCAATTACCCACCCTCAACATTCCGACCTTGGGAATTTATGGAGCCAAAGATAAGATTGTATCCCCAATAAACGCAGATTTGTTAAAAAGTGGCGTGAAATCTGTGGAGGTTCAGGTGATGAATCAATCGCGCCATTTCCCCATGACAGATGAGCCAGAATCCTTTTTACAGACAGTCCACTGCTTTCTAAACAATCACAATCATTCAAATGGCCAGGTAGTTTAACGGCATGAGTCAGGTAATAGCTGAACAAGTTGAATATTACTACCCGAACAAAATGGGGCGTATCGTCTTGGTGGCTATGGAAGAAATTATGGGACATCATGGCGTCAATGCCGTTTTGAATCTGGCAAAGTTATCCCATCTTGTAAACAATTATCCCCCTAACAACCTGAAACTAGGATTTCCTTTCAGCGAATTTAGCGCCATTCAGCAAACGTTGGACGATATGTACGGCGAAAGAGGTGGCCGCGGATTGGCGCTTCGCGCCGGGCGCGAAACCTGGAAATATGCGCTAAAAGAGTTTATGCCGGTTTTAGGCATTACAGATTTGGCGATGCGTATGCTGCCTTTAGGCATTAAAATTAAAATTGGCCTGGATGTGTTTGCCGAAACTTTTAACAAATTTAGCGACCAACGGGTACGATTGGGGGAAGATGCAGACCATTATTTGTGGATCATTGAGCGCTGTCCCATTTGCTGGCAGCGCGTTTCGGACACGCCATGCTGCCATCTGGCAATTGGACTTTTAGAGCAGGCTTTGGATTGGGTGAGCCGGGGCCAACGTTTCAAAGTGGAACAAATTAGTTGTATCGCCACTGGCGATCAAACCTGCACGATGACAATTGCCAAGCAGCCAATTGTCTAAATTACGGCCGTTCACCATCCCTCCCATGCACCCACCAAACGGCGCTTGCTAAAGAATAAACTATGCGACGTATTATCATTAATGAGCCTAGCTTTATAGATCCATTCAACGAGACGGCACGCGATCTGCGCGTGCAAAACAAGCCGCTGTGGCTGTGGCAGCGCGACTTGTTGGTGAAACACGCCATTGAAGAACGCGAATATCCAGACTGGGAAGTTGCCCGTCAGCTTGAGACAGAAGAAATTGAGTGCCTGGTTCATCGCGACAATCTTTTCTTTAATCAATTTTTGATTGATGAGTTTATTGAAAGGGCGCGGGCTGGCGGCCGCCCGGTGCGCCTGGCTTTTCACAAAGATGATCCGGCTATTGCCAAACATGTACGGCCGTTAACTCACTCATTCTTCAAGCAAGGCGATTTGCTGCTGGCCGATATATGGTACCTGCCTAAAGGCCTGGCCCAGAGCCTGGAAGCGAAACCGCTAATAGTAGACACAGAGTCCCGAGAACGCGGTTATTATCACATCCCTCCCTACATGGCCACCGAATTTGGCGATCTGGTCTACCAACTGCCCAAAAAAGTGTTTGTTTTGATTGAAAACTGGGTTCATTTATTTGTGGCCGATATCTTGTTGGGCGTGTTTACGCAAGGGGCCAATGTAGAAGATCGGGTGGCTAGCAACTGGCAATATAAATTAAAAATATTGGCACGTTCTGTCCTGGAGCAAAAACGCGTCTTGTCCAGCTCCACCCTGGTGCAAGTTGGTAAAAATGTGAATATTGATCCAACGGCCGTCATCCACGGCTACACGGTCATCGGCGATAACGTAACCATTGGCGCCGGCGCGGTGATCGACAACTGCATCATTGGCAGCAACGTGACCGTTTCTCAGGGATGCCAGCTTTTGCTCAGCGTGGTAAGCGATGGCTGCTTCCTACCATTTCGTGCAGCCTTGTTCATGACGACCTTGATGGAAAACACTTCCGTCGCCCAAAACACCTGCCTTCAACTTTGCGTTATCGGCCGCGATTCCTTCATTGGCGCAGGCAATACGTTTACCGACTTCAATATTTTGGGCGGACCCCTGAAAACGATGAACCACGAAGGCAAGCTGGAAGCCACCAATTTGCTCATTCTAGGTGGCTGCGTCGGCCATCACTGCCGCATTAGTTCCGGGGCAATTATTTACGCCGCCCGCACCATTGAGTCTGACGTGGTTTTGTTGGCTTCAGACGACAGACAATTCATCACAAAAAACGTAACCTATGAGCAAAGCGATCACCATCCCCACAAGGAAAGATATCATTATCCCCGCCTGTACCCCAGAAAAGGGGAAGTTGGCTCCTTTTAAGCTACGTCGATTAGGTTGGTTAAGCAATAAGTAGCATCGTAAGGGACAGAATTACCATTGAACATAAATTCATCCTGGCTACACTCAAGGTATTATGCAGGACAGTTTTGCTTTTATCATTCATCCTCTAAACCCCAAGCGAGATGTGGCTCGTAAATATCCTGCGCTGGGGAAACTGCCTGCCTGGCTAATTGAATTTCTCTCCATCTTTTATCCTCCCGTTCTCGTTTCTGAAATTGAAGGCATACAATCGGTAGAAAACGGCCGTTTACTCAAAGGCTGGTTCGTCGCTTGTCCCCTTACACCCAACATGATGCTGCGCCTGCCTACCCCGCTGGTTTATCGCAAAATCATTCAGACCGGCAAGCTGGCCGAGAGGTTGGGGGCGCGCATCTTAGGATTGGGCGCTTTCACAGCCGTTGTCGGGGACGGAGGCCTGACCGTTGCCAAACATTTAGATATTCCCGTAACTACGGGCGACAGCTATACAGTAGCGCAGGCAGCACAAGCCATTCAGGAAGCGGCCGTTCTGCTAAAAAGACCCTTAGCCTCCTCCACTGTGGCTATCGTAGGGGCTACCGGGGCGATTGGTTCCGTTTGCGCCCAACTGCTGGCCGCCGACAGTGGCCACATGGTTTTGATTGGCCGCCGCACTGAGAAGCTGCAAGAAGTAGCAACGGCCGTTCGCCATCAAGGTTGCCGCAATGTTACAGTAACGGCCGATATGAATGAAATGGCCAAAGCGCACTTCATCATCACCGTCACCAGCGCCGTAGACACCATTATTGAACCCCAACACCTACGACGCGGCGCAGTCGTTTGTGACGTTTCCCGCCCGCGTGACGTTTCTAAACAGGTGGCTCAGCAGCGCCCGGACGTTTTGGTCATTGAAGGCGGCATGGTTGAGGTGCCTGGTCCGGTAAATTTTAATTTTGATTTTGGCTTTCCGCCCAAAATGGCCTACGCCTGCATGGCAGAAACAATGGCGTTGGCCCTGGACGGAAATTACGTATCTTTCACGCTGGGTAAAGACATAAAATTGTCGCAAGTTCAGACAATTGATACAATCGCCAAACGGCATGGTTTTAAACTTGGCGGCTTCAGAAGTTTTGAACGCGCCGTAACAAGCTCGCAAATAGCCATTGTGCAAGCCGCCAGTGCAGCAGGTAGTAACGCTGTCGATGCCGTTCCATATACAAATCCAAAAACCCACGCTCTTGTGGATTCTGTCAATATTTGATCTGCCAAGGAACAAGCTCATGAGCAACGGCCGTATTTTAATCGTAGAAGACGACTTTGATATATCCAACATGCTGCGCATTTTCTTCACGGGGCAAGGTTACCATGTGGATGTTGCCG
>CALBTC010000166.1 GCA_937967805.1 uncultured Anaerolineaceae bacterium | reverse complement strand
CGTTCGCTTTTGGCGCCATAGCTCAGTTGGTCAGAGCGGGGGACTCATAAGCCCTAGGTCAGTGGTTCAAATCCACTTGGCGCCACACACAGAACGCAAAGGCCGCTCCAAATTGGGGCGGCTTTTTATTTTTAACGCAGAGGTGCGGAGGCGCAGAGATTGCAGATTGATCGCAGGCATATACACGAGCGGCTAAAATGGTTGGCGGTGGTATTGGGCGTTGGGCTGGTGCTGCTATGGGATTGGTGGGGCGAACCGGGACGGCCGTCATCCTTCCCACCCATGACCAACCACATCCTCGCCGAAGACGTGGGGCAGGGACGGCTCAACGCCGTCCCGCCAGCTCCCGCCGGTGACGTGCGCCTGACCTACCGCTTTGTGGCCCAACACAACGGGCTGCGCGAACTGGAGCTGCTGCTGGCCCGCAGTGGCGAACCGGATCCGGCAGAAAACGGCCGTTTCACCCTCACCCTCTCTGATCTACAAGGCAACCAACTCCTCACCCAAACCCTGCCCACGCGTCAGATAAAACACAACCAGCCGTTTGTGCTGCGTTTTCCCGTGCAGGTGGATTCGGCAGGACGGCCGTATTTGCTCACGATCAGTGGCAGCGACGACAATCGGGTGACAGTCTGGGGCTATACGGTTGATTTGCTGGAAAACACAGAGCTTTCTTTAGAAGCGGGTCCGCTCAATGACGAATCGCCGCAAACGGCCGTGCAGGAACTCCAATTCACCAGCCGCTACCAGCTCACCTGGGCCGACGGGCTGCACCGGCTGGGCCAACTGCTGTTGCAAAACGGCGGGCTGATGCTGCTGGCCCTGCTCTTTTTGCTCCTGCCGGGCGCGCTGCTTTTGCAGCTGCGGCTGTTCCGCCGCCTGCTCCCCGATCCAATAGCCAAACTGGGCGTGATGCTGGCGTTGGGAACGGCCGTCTGGCCCCTCGTCTGGTATCTCCTTTCACTGCTCGGCGGGCGCTTTACCGGTTGGTTGTTATGGGTTTTCCTGGTGGGTGGCTGGATATCGGTAATTTATTTTCAACGCAAAGGCGCAGAGGCGCAGAGGGAATGGGTTCTTTTTTGGCGCGGGTGGCGCGTAGAGCATACGATCTTACTGGGGTTGCTGCTGGTTGGGCTGACGGTGCGGCTGCTGGCGGTGCGGGATATTGACTTTCCGCCGTGGGTCGATTCGGTGCGGCATGGGATGATTACGGCCGTGATGAGCCAATCCGGCCAGACCATCACCCAAACCGGGTATGAACCGTTCCTGTCCGTTGATCGCTTCCCTTACCATTTTGGCTTCCATACCCTCAGCAGCAGCCTGGTTTTGCTGACCGGCCAGGAGATACCGCGCCTGCTGCTGGGGTTGGGGCAACTGCTCAATGCCCTGCTGCCGCTGACCGTGTACGCCGGCGGCTGGCTGCTCACCCGGCAGCGACGCGCCGGGCTGCTGGCTGCGTTTTTAGTCGCCATTCCACTCTTTTTTCCTGCGTACTATGCCACTTGGGGACGGTACACCCAGCTCAGCGCCATGCTGCTGCTGCCCGTTTTGCTGGGGCTGACCTGGCGGCTGGTGCGGGGGACCAGCGGATGGCATAAGACATGGTGGCTGCTGGCGCTGCTGGTGGTTGGGCTGTTTTTGCTTCATTTTCGCGTGTTTGTTTTTTACGTGCCGTTTGCCGGGCTGGTCTGGTTGTTGAGTTGGGGCAGGCACGGCCGTTTCCTTCTACTGTCCACGAGTTTAAGCTTGCTGCTGCTTACGCCGCAGCTCATTTACCTGCTGCAACACAGCGCGCCGCGCCAGACGCTCACGGCCCGCCTGCCCGGCTACACTGCTTTCCCCACCGCCTATTACACCGCCGGCTGGGATCGATTGTTTCTTTGGCTGGCCGGTGGATTACTGCTGCCGGTTTTGCTCATCTGGCTGTGGCGACGGCTGGGGCAAAGGCAGCAAAGCTGGACGGCCGTTCCCCTTTTCCTGGCATTGTGGACCGGGCTGCTGCTGCTGGCACTCTCCGGCGACTACCTGGGTTTTCCCAGCATTAACCTGGTGAATTTGAACAGCTACTACATCACCACTTTTTTGCCGCTGGCGCTCTTTGTGGGGATTGCGATCGGACAGTTCTGGCGCTGGCTGCGGCGGCAGGTGGAGCTGCTGCAAATTGCCGGGATATTGCTGCTGGTGCCGTTGGCAACGGCCGTTACCCTTTTTGGCCTGCAGCAGCAAATCACCATTCTGAATGAGCAAACGCTGCTGGCCCATCCTGCCGATGCCGCGGCGCTGGCCTGGCTAGATGAGAACGTACCAGACGAGGCCACCATTGCCGTGAACAGTTGGCTTTGGCTGGGCAATACCTGGGCTGGCAGCGATGGCGGTACCTGGATTGTGCCGCTCACCGGACGACAAAGCAGCACGCCGCCGGCCGATTACGTTTACAGTCGGGAATTGGCTGATTTTGTGGGAGCGTTTAACGAGGCGATGACAGCCGTGCCAGATTGGCGCGATCCCGAAGCCGCCGATTGGCTGCGGCAGCAGGGGATGACCCATATTTTTATCGGGGTACGCGGTGGGCAGATGGACCCGGCGGAGCTGCTGCAAAATCCGGGGGCGGAATTGATTTACGGCCGTAATGGGGCCTTCATCTTCAAAGTCGGAAAATCCGCAGATTTCGCAGATTGACGCAGATTTTCTTTAAGTTTCATGGTGCCAGGCTCTATTGTTTTGGGAAAAGTGCTCTCTTTTCTCTAAAATCTCTGTGCCCTCTGGAGCTTACCAAAATTCCGTGCCCGGCTCGCCCTTGAAAGGACCAACAACATCGCTGGTGATCCAGCCGCCGTAGAAGCTGCCCGGCTGCGGCCGTACCTGTTCGCCATCCACAGTGCAGGCATCCATTGGCTCGGCATAGAAAGCCACATGCATTTTAATCGCCTCAAACGGCGGGCGCGGGTCAATGTAATACCAGCCGGCCACGGGCACCTGTTTATCCTCCACCACCAGCCCATAATAATGTGCCTGCCCCTTCCATTCGCACAGTGAGGTGCTGTGGCGCGGCACCAGGTATTCCGTTTTGATATCCTCTGGCGGGATGTAATACGTGGGCGGATGGCTGGTTTCCAGCACCCGCTTGGCCCGGCGCGTGTCGGCAATGGTCACGCCGTTAAACACAATCTGAATATGCCTGTCTGTTTCTTCCAGCCGGGGCGGGCGCGGATAATCCCATACTGATTCCTGGCCTGGCCCCGGTTCAATTCGTTCTCGTTTCATAAATACATCCAGTTTTGCGGTTGATTTTCTCTGTCCGCCATGACCTCGTTATTTTTCTTATCCAACTGTCTAGATTCTAAAATGTGGGAGTAAATTGTCAACAAAACCACCGATTCTTAAACGTAACATTATGTTTGCAATTTCCGAGACCCGAAGGGTTTTTCTATCGAGAAGCCACACCTTTATGAAGCAAAACCCTTCGGTTCTGCTGTCGACAAGAAAACAAAAAGTGCAAAGATAGTGATGTAATAAACAACGTAGAAAATAGCTAAATGTGTTAGCTTGGGTAAAATCAGGGCATGGCATTTAATGAACCGACAATTAGCAGCAACGGCATCGTTCGCCCTACCTATATTGAAGTGAACCTGACCCGCCTGACGGAAAATTACCGGGCGATTGAGCAGGCGGTGGCTCCGGCCACGGTGATGCCCATCCTCAAGGCCAATGCTTATGGGCACGGGCTGGTGGAAGTCGCTCGACATGTGGTTTCATTGGGTGCGCCTTACCTGGGCGTAGCCTTTTTGGAAGAGGGCATTTTGCTGCGCGAGGCAGGCATCACTGCGCCAATTCTGGTGCTGGGCGGTATCATCGGCAACCAGGTACCGCTCTTTCTAAAACACGACCTCACTCTCACGGCCTCCTCGATTGAGAAGCTGACCCAAATTAATGATGCGGCGGCACAAATGGGGGTGCAAGCGAAGATCCATCTTAAAATCGACACGGGGATGGAGCGCATTGGGGTGCATTATTACAATGCGGATTCATTGCTGGAAGCGGCTCTAAATTGTGAACATTGTCTGGTGGAGGGCATTTTTTCTCATTTTGCCAATGCGGATACGGCCGTTCTCCAATCCGCCCAAACCCAACTGGACCGCTTTAACCAGGTGCTCTCCTTTTACGAACAGCGCGGGCTGCCCCCGCCGCCGCTGCGCCACATGGCCAACTCCGGAGCCATCTTGCAGCTGCCCGGCAGCTATTTCGACATGGTACGCGCCGGAATCCTGCTTTACGGTGTCTATCCCGCCGATGATGTGGCCAGAACAATCGCCGTGCGGCCGGTGCTCAGTTGGAAGTCCCGCGTGGTGTACTTCAAAGTGGTCCTGCCGGACCATCCGGTAAGCTACGGCTCTACCTGGCAGAGCGATCACATGGTGCGGGTAGTGACGGTGCCGGTGGGCTACGGCGACGGTTACTTCCGGCGCATGTCCGGCCAGGCGCAGGTGATTATTCGGGGCAAGCGGTATCCGGTGATCGGCCGCATTTGCATGGACCAGCTCATGGTCAACATCGAATGGGACAGCGCCTACAACAATGACGAAGTGATTTTGCTGGGGGAAAGTGAAGACGGTGGGGTTTCAATTAGCTGTGAAGAGCTGGCCGCCTGGGCGGGAACCATTCCTTACGAGGTGTTGACCAATATCAACACGCGTGTCTCTCGACTGTACGTTACAAAAAAAGAAAAAAGGACGTGATCAGAACAAATCCAATCACGCCCTAAAAGCGTTCGACCCCGGCCAGGAGGGAGAACCGGGGTCGAACACTTCTTTTGGCGACTTCTGATT